>NZ_BAABWE010000009.1:0-186229 GCF_040371755.1 Oceaniserpentilla sp. 4NH20-0058 | reverse complement strand
CTCAGTTTTTTAAGTCGTTTAATTAGTATTAAGAAATAAGACTAGAAAATCACATTTAAACCAAACACCCCAAAACCCAAGCCCTCAGTCTTTTACTTAGCCTCGTCCCTCGGATGCGTAAAAGCCTTAACTCCTTAGTTTTAAAAGCTGATAAACCTTCGTCAGATTAATACCTACGATAGGGTGTCGATTCTGATCTTCATTACGCTTAATAATGTGTATGTGTTTCTAGTTGCAGCTTATTTTATGGTTTTTTGTACTCTATGTTTTCAGAAATTCATTTCACTATTATGTTACTTAGCTTGCAGCAGCTAGGTTCCCACAGGATAATAGATAGCAATATAAGGAGTATTTGTGTCTAAATTTGTTAAAAAATTATGGTTACCTTTTTTAATCTCTATTGGCCTCATTTTGTCTTTATCACTTAGTGGTGAGAGTAGTATAAAAAGTAAGCCGACAGAATTCTCTATATCAAATTTGGCATCCGAGCCATTGTATGAGTACTATGAATTTGGGGCGAATAATACGCCCACTATGCATAGTGCGACGGCAGTTACTCTACCTAACGGCAATTTGCTTGGTGCTTGGTATGGTGGGACAGGTGAAGGTAAGCCGGATGTTCAGTTGTTTACATCTGTGTTTAATACCCATGATCAGGTCTGGTCGGCACCTGTCGCTGTTTTGGATCGTTTACAGGCTGCAAATGAATTAAACAGATTCATTAAAAAGTTAGGAAATCCTGTTTTATATAGGCACCCAAGTGGTGTGATTACTTTATTTTATGTGTCTGTTTCTATTGGTGGCTGGGCAACTAGCAATATTAATATGGTGCTTTCTTTTGATGATGGTCAAACATGGCATCCATCTAAGCGGTTAGTCGTCACTCCTTTTTTAAATATTAGTACGCTGATAAAAAATGATGTGATCACATACAATGACGGCACGTTCGGATTACCTGTTTACCATGAACTTATTGGTGAATTCTCTCATATTATTCGATTAAATCTGCATGGTGAGGTTTTGGATAGTTATCGTATTACGGATGGCGAGATAACCATTCAGCCTAGTATTGTTAGTTATGATGATCAATCCATGATTGCCATGATGAGAGACAGTGGTCGAGATATTGAAAAAATTCATCGCAGTGAAAGCCACGATTCTGGTATGACTTGGTCCGAGTATGAGCCTACTTTATTAGACAATCCGAACGCAGCCGTATTTGCTTTTGTTGATAATAAAAAGCGTACTTGGATGTTATTTAATGACTCTAATAGAAAAAAGGAACGTCCTAGAAATAATTTGGCTTTAGCCGTATCACTAGATAAAGGTAAAAGTTGGAAAATTGTAAAGTATTTAGAAAACCCTAATAAAGACGACAACCATGAGGGTCGCTATGGCTATCCTTGGGTGACCACACAAGGGGATATCTTTCATATTATTTATACATCGAATCGTGAGAATTTTGTACACATTAGATTGAATCAGGCATGGTTGGAGACGTTACTATGAGTGCTTTAATTTCACTTTTTTCGTGCGCGCTAATTTTTATGGCGGTTTGCTTTGGTGTGTTTCAAGTGAAACGCTGGGGTAAGTATTGGCCAGTTGCCTATGTTTTAGTAGCGATAGCCTTAGTATTACCGCTGAATAACTGGTTGTTAATAGAATTTGTCAGAGGTTTCTTTTCCGATTTAAGCATTACGACTATGTTTTTGGTTGTTTGTTATTTATTTAATGTGGTTCGCCCCAATAAGTTTAAAGTGCAAATTTCATTCAAAGTAGCCGTTTTGTTATTAGGGCTTTTTATGTTTCCAATGACTTTAGGTGCGACTCAGTTTGATCCTTTTGCATTAGGCTATAGCTATAATCAGGCATATCCATATTTGGTGGCTACTTGTTCGATATTTGGCTTGTTGTTTTGGTTTTTAGGTCAAACTCAATTGGCCTTGGTATTAGCTTTGGCATTAATTGCAAATGGATTGAAACTCTATGAAAGTGAAAATTTATGGAGTTATATCATTGACCCTATAGCGGTTATAATTTGTACGTCTAGTTTTATTATTAATGGCCTTAAAAAGTTGTTTAATCTACAAAAATCAGTGGAATCAAAAAATGTTTAATTCATTACATTCAGTAGAAAAGGTTACATACCCTTTAATATTATTGGTTTTACTCATAGGCAGTATGACAGCAGTTATTTCACCGGATTATTATACTAAGGTACTCGCAAAAGAAGATGGGCCCATAGAGTGGTTAACCGTAGTGGGTTTATTACTATCACTTTGTGTTGCCATAAACAGAGTAATTTCCTTAAGAAAATCTAAGAATGCTGGATTTTTGGCTGTTTGGGCTTTTTTAGCATTAGTTTGTTTTTTTGGTGCAGGGGAGGAAATCTCTTGGGGTCAGCGTATATTCAATATTGAAAGTTCTGAGTGGTTTAAACAAAACAATGCACAACAGGAAACAAATCTACATAACTTGATAGTAGAGGGTAAAAAAGTTAATAAAGTTATTTTTAGCACATTGCTGGGTTTAGCCTTGTTAACCTATTTATTGGTTTTTACATTTGCTTATCGTAAATCTACAGGTTTTAAGGGGTTTTGTGACACATTAGGAGTACCGATTGCTCATTACCACCAAGTCATTGCTTGGTTTACTATTGCTATCATTGCTCAAGTATTGATTAAAGATGTATCGCGCTCGAGCGAGCTGTTCGAAAGTGCTGCTGTTTTTGTATTCTTACTAAATATTAGTTTCCCATATAACCGGTCAATTTTTGCAAAATGAGAACATGTGAAAATGGACGATATAAAGCCGCATTAGCGGCTTTTTTTATGCCTTCAGAAACGCTCAAGTTGAGTGTATTAATTAAATAGGTAGCTATACATATGTAGTGAAACTAAGACGCTGATCTTTAAGCGGGCATAGATACTGCAGGAATATCAACCTGAGAACTCGTTAGCGTCAAATAACTTATAGTGATAATTTTAATGCACCGCTAAGGTGATACAAATGCCATATTGCACCAGTTTAAGGAGATGACCTATGCGTATGCCAGATATAACAGAGCCATTTGACTTGGTTTTGTTTGGCGCATCAGGGGATTTAGCCCTACGAAAGCTGATTCCAGCGCTTTATTACTTGCATCTTGATGGAAGACTTCATGAAGAGGGGTGTATATGGGCAATCACTCGAAATAATACCTCTCTTGAACCTTATTTAGAGCATATTAAAGAAGCTGCGCACCAACACGGTACCGAAATCGACGAAAAGCAATGGAAAGCATTCGCCAGCCGGATTCGTCATTTAGGGATGGATCTAGACAAAGCCGCTGGTTATACAAAACTAGCTAAAAAACTGAAAACGAATAACCGTCGAAATGTTTACTATTGTGCGGTTCACTCCCGTTTGTACCCCGAAATATCAGAACAGCTCTTTGCCCAAGATGTTATCAATGAGCAAAGTATTATCGTATTAGAAAAACCCATAGGTAGCGATTACCGGAGTGGAGAAGCCATTAATCGTCGAGTAGCGGAGTTTTTTGATGAGTCTCAAATTTATCGTATAGATCATTACTTGGGTAAAGAAACCGTTCAGAATTTATTAGCACTGCGTTTTGCAAACTCAATTTTTGAACATCAATGGAATCAACGATACATAGACCACGTTCAAATCACCATTTCTGAAACCGTAGGAGTCGAGCAACGGGCTGGCTTTTATGAAGGAACAGGTGCATTACGGGATATGCTGCAAAACCATTTACTGCAGTTGCTATGTATGACAGCCATGGAACCACCGGCTTCAATGGAGCCAGAATCAGTACGAGATGAAAAAGTAAAAGTAATTAAAGCGTTAAAACCTATTATTGGTGACGACTTGTTAGATAAAGTGGTTCGTGGGCAATACGATGCAGGAATGATTCAAACTTCTAAAGGTAGCGAAATGGTGCCTAAATACCGTGATGAACCCGGCGTGAGTCAAGACTCCTACACGGATACATTTGTAGCGCTAAAAGCTGAAATTGATAATTGGCGTTGGGCGGGGGTGCCTTTTTATTTACGAACCGGTAAGCGATTAGCTGAAAGGGCTTGTGAAATTGTTGTGCAGTTTAAAGAAGTGCCTCATAGCCTATTTGAAATGCAAAATAAAAAAACCATGGCGAATAAACTGGTGTTTCGATTACAGCCCGATGAAGGGGTTCGCTTGCAAATGTGTGAAAAAAGAGTGGGCAATCACATGCAGGTTCGCCCGATGACATTAAGTTTGAATAATACTGGCGAAAAGAAACGCGTTCCAGATGCTTACGAGCGCCTATTAGCGGATGCGATCAATGGTAATGCGACGTTGTTTTTGCGTGAAGATGAATTAATGAGCGCTTGGCAGTGGGCTGATCCGATTTTAGAATTTTGGCAACAAGCGGATCAACGTCCAGAGCCATATAGTGCTGGATCATGGGGACCAGCTGCGTCAACACTTCTTTTGGCGAAAGACGGTCGTTTATGGCAGGAAAATAATTAGTATGGATTTCTTTGCGTTTTCAAATCGTCAGGCTTGTGAAAGTGCATTATTGGACGATGTGTCTGCTCGTTTAAGTGAAACCTTGCAAGGCAGCAATCAGGTATCTATTGCACTAGCAGGAGGGAATACACCAAAAGATTTTTATTCACAATTAAGTGAAGTGGAAATACCTTGGCAAAAAGTAAAGGTAAGCTTAACCGATGAACGCTGGGTGGATGTTGAGCACCCAGATAGTAATGAACGTATGATCAAGCAAACCTTGTTACAAAATGAAGCTAAGTCATGTTTGTTTTTTGGGTTAAAAAATTCAGAAATCACACCAATGGCAGGCCAATTAAGAACCGCTGACTTACTTAACAAAGCTGTAAAAAAAATAGATTACGCCATATTAGGCATGGGTGATGATGGTCACTTTGCTTCTATTTTTCCAAATATGGAAAATACAGAACAACTACTAGATCTTAATCAAACAGCACCTTGTTTGCCTGCTTGCCCAGAAGGCAAACCAGCCAGAATGAGTTTAACACTGTCGTATTTATTAAGAGCAAAATGTTTATATGTTTTTGTTTGTGGCGAGGCTAAGCGGTCTGTTATCGAAAACATGCAACAGCCAAACCCTGAGACAATATTGCCTATCTATTATTTGATACACCAGGATGAATGCCCAGTTAAATTTTATTGGAGTGAATCATGATCCACAAAATTGTGGCCCAAGTGACACGAAATATTGAATTACGAAGTGAAGACACGCGAAAGCAGTATCTTGATTTAATGGCTCAGATGGCACAAGAGAAACCCACACGCGGGCAGCTAGGTTGTACCAACCTTGCTCACGTGATGGCCTCTCAAGATGATGTAGGGAAATTAATTTTAAAAGATACTACTTCTGGCTTGAATGTTGGAATTCTGACAGCCTATAACGATATGTTAAGCGCGCATCAGCCGTATTATCGTTATCCTGAAATGATCAAACAGCAACTTTATAAATACGGCATTTCAGCTCAAGTTGCAGGGGGTGTACCGGCCATGTGTGATGGTGTTACACAAGGTTATGCAGGTATGGAACTATCGTTGTTTAGCCGAGATGCTATTGCACTTTCTACGGCTGTTGGCCTATCGCATCAAAGTTTTGATGCCATGGTTCTTTTGGGGATTTGCGATAAAATCGTTCCCGGTTTACTTATGGGTGCGTTACGTTTTGGTCATTTACCTGCGATATTTTTACCTGCAGGGCCAATGGCCACAGGCATTAGTAATTCTGAGAAGGCGCAAGTTAGACAAGCTTATGTAGAAGGAAAAGTAGGTGATGCTGAATTACTTGAAAGTGAAGTGTCAGCGTATCATAGCCCTGGAACATGTACTTTTTACGGCACCGCAAACTCCAATCAAATGTTGTTAGAAGCCATGGGGCTTATGTTGCCCGGTAGTGCGTTTGAGCAGCCGGACTCAAACGTGCGAGAGAAGTTTAATGAAGAGGGTTGCGAGCAAATTGCCCACAATGCTCAATTAAGTATGCATAAACAAAATTCAGCTATTCAGCTTGGGCACTTAGTGAATGCTAAAAGTATTGTGAATGCCATCGTAGCTTTACTAGCAACAGGTGGGTCGAGCAATTTAACCATTCACTGGATTGCAATCGCAAAAGCCGCTGGCATTCAATTAACGTGGCAAGATATGCATGACTTGTCGCAAGTGGTGCCACTCATTTGTAAAGTGTATCCAAACGGTTCTGCTGATATTAATGCTTTTCATAAGCTTGGAGGCACAGCGTATGTATTTAATGAGTTATTGCACGCAGGGTTAATGCACGGAGATGTATTGACCACAACGCAAAAAACCTTAGCGCAAGATGTGATTCATTCAACGCGGCATTGGCAAAACTACTATGCTAAAAAAGTAAAATCGGCCCAGCAAAAGCAAGTATTGGCCACGGTGAAAATGCCGTTTGATGAGAAAGGCGGTTTAACCTTACTAAGTGGAAATATCGGCCAAGCCATTATTAAAGTCTCTGCCGTGAAACCGGAGCATAGAATTATTCGAGCACAAGCCAAAGTATTTCTAGATCAGCTTGATGTGATAAAGGCATTTCAAAATAATGAGCTTAATCATGATGTAGTGGTGATTTTGAAGGGGCAAGGTCCAAAAGCCAATGGTATGCCAGAATTACATAAGCTGATGCCGGTTCTTGGAAGCCTGCAAGATCATGGGTTTAAAGTGGCGCTATTAACAGATGGTCGATTGTCAGGTGCATCAGGTAAAGTATTAAGTGCTATTCATTGCGTGCCTGAAGCCGCAGCAGGAGGGTTTATTGATTTAATTCATGACGGTGACACGGTTGTGATTAACGCTGAAACAGGTGAAATGAACGTGTTAAATGTGGATTGGCACGAACGCACACCTCAATACAAAAACATCAAACAAAAAGGGGTTGGCCGAGAGTTATTCAGTGTCTTTAGAAAACACGTAACACCGGCCGATAAAGGCGCGATAAGCATAGATTGGGATGAGTAAATGTCATTTGAAATGTGGTTAAAACAAAGCAAGCCTGTCATTCCTGTAATTGTAATAGACGAAATTGAGCAAGCAGTGCCTTTGGCCAGAGCATTATTAGCCGGAGGTGTGACCCTATTAGAGGTGACTTTGCGAACACCTGTGGCTTTTGCAGCCATAGAGCGAATCGCTAAAGAAGTGCCAGAAGCCATTGTCGGTGTTGGTACGGCTACTAAGGCTGAGCACATTCAACAGGCCAAGGATGCTGGAGCTCAGTTTGCACTTAGCCCGGGAATATCGGAAGGTTTAGTGCAAAAATCACAAGACCTAGCATTGCCTTTTATGCCGGGTGTTATGACACCATCGGACATTATTCATGGTTTAGATTGCGGCTTAACGGAGTTTAAGTTTTTCCCTGCTCAACAGGCAGGTGGAGTGAAGATGCTTAAGGCATTCTCGGGGCCATTTCCAAATGTGAAGTTTTGCCCGACAGGGGGTATTTCTCAGGAGAGTGCTCAGGATTTCCTGTCGTTAGATAATGTCATGGCTGTTGGTGGTTCTTGGTTGTGCTCTAAAGCACTCATGGCTGAAAAAGACTGGGCAGGTATTGAAGAACTGGCCAAATCTAGCTAATCGCACACTAAACAAATACATGGTTTTGACTACACTAAAACCATGAAATGGATGCTTCTTACTAGTGCTCTATGGGTACTGTCATTAACGACTCTGGCGCAAAACAACTTATTGCAATTGCGAGTGAGTCATCAACAGGACACGACTCGTGTATTCAGCGGTTTAGACGACCTTAATATTCAGCGTCTTGAAACTGAGGTCGGTATCCCCTTATTGGCCATAAGTTCGTTTGCCGGTACTTGGTATGGCGGTTTTGAATTTACTGAGAATCGTTTTGTATTATCAGGCAGTGTGGCTGCAACTCGACGATTATATCGATTTTCGCTACCGTTTGAATTTGAAGCCAGACCTTCAAAACGTTGGCAGCACATCTGGCGTTATGCGCCATCATATTATTCAGATGAATCCCTCTTAGATCAAACTCGTTATGTGAATGAATTTGCATGGCATGTTAAATATAAAGCAAATAGAAAAGCCCATTGGGTTTTGGGTATTCGCCAAGATACACGTTTTGGCATTGAATCCATGTATCCGGTATTTGGGCTAGAGTCTCGGCCAAATAGTAAGATCTATCATCACTGGATATTTCCTGATATGTACTCACAGGTAAAGCTAAATAAACGGCAAAGTGTACAAGTTTTTGCAAAGCCTAATGGTGGCAATTGGCGGTATTTACAAGCAGATGGCAGTGTGGCTTCGTTTGGCATGACAGACTGGAATATAGGAGTCGCTGTGATGCGACAACTAAAGCATCCTCTGCAATTCAAATTAGAGCTGGGCATGAAAATGTTAGGAGAGGGCAGTATTGCTGGTAACGACGGGGACTTAGAGGATGGCTTCTTTTTTTTAGCTTCTATTGAAACCCGTATGTTTTAAGGGTGACTAACTTTGCAAGGGTTGAGATTTATATGGCACAATCCGCTTTTTAATACAGAAGCCAAATCATGCTATTTTTTAAACGCCATTGGTCAATACCGTTATTCATACTGGTTTCTTGTTTATTCATCGTTTTTCCTCAGGTTGATTTATGGCTTTCTGGGCTATTTTGGAATGGTACTTCAGGGGAGAAAGGTTTTACCCTTAATGAAAATGGCTTTGTTCAGTTTGTCTATTGGGTGTTTTTACATATTCCTAAAATCTTAATTCCAGTGTTGCTTTTTATGCTGGTGTTGCCTTGGTTCAAGCAATCATTACAACCTACACGTAAATATTCGGGCTTTTTATTATTAGTACTGTTAGTTGGCCCAGGAATCATTGTACACCCAATTTTGAAGGACAACTGGGATCGACCAAGGCCAAGAGACGTGCAGCAATTTGGTGGGGAGCGTGAGTTTACTCCAGCATTTATAGTGACAGAGCAACCGGGTCGTAATCAGAGCTTTGCCAGTGGTCATGGTGCCATGGGCTTCTTTTTTATGGCTTTTGCTTGGGTGTTTAGGAAGCGTCGCTATCTTCTTGGTGGTTTAGTGATAGGAGCAATTGTCAGTATGGGGCGTATTGTTCAGGGGGGGCACTTTTTATCTGATGTGGTCACCGCAGGCTTTATTGTTTATTTTACTGCGCAGATTCTTTCCTATTACATGCTGGGATACAGCCGGATAAAACCGAGCACTGAATAATATAGGATTATTCGATTGTTTCTAGCGAATTATTGCACCTATTAATCAAATAAATTGGTTTATCCTTGTTTCAACGCTAAACATTACACAGCATTGGAGCAAGACATGACAACACTTCTACAGATCAATACCGGCATATTTGGGGATAACTCTCAATCAACGGCATTAGCCAATGCCTTTTCAGAGCAGTATCTCTCCCAGCATAAAGATGCCAACCTAGTGGTGAGGGACTTAATTGCTCAGCCAATACCTCATTTAGATGCTCAGATTATCAGTGCTTTTGCCAGTGATGACGACAATCGAACTTCTGAGCAACAAGCCACGTTAGATGCTAGCCAAGCTTTAATTGATGAACTAGCCAATGCAGATGTCGTGGTATTAGGGTTACCAATGTATAACTTTAATATACCAAGCCAGTTAAAAGCCTACATGGACCAAGTAGCGCGCGCCGGAATTACATTCAAGTACACAGAAAGTGGGCCGCAAGGTTTATTACGTGACAAGCCTTTGTATGTTCTGGCGGCACGAGGAGGCATGCATGTGGGTCAAATGAGTGATACACAGACAGATTTTATCAAAACCTTCTTTGGGTTTATTGGTATAACTCAAGTGGAGTTCATCTATGCAGAAGGTTTGAACATGGGTGATGGCGCTAAAGAAACGGCTTTAGCTAATGCTAAAAGCAGCATTGTGCACCATGCTGCTTAAACTTTAGGGCTACTTGGTTGGCTGATTAAGTTGGCACTTACCCTAACCCTTTCTGTGAAGCACAAGCTTGAACTGGTAAACTTGTTTTTATTTAGATTCAAGCTTGGAAAATCAGCATGGCTTTACAGTATCAAATTGTGCCAGTGACGGCATTTGAACAAAATTGCTCTATTTTATGGTGCGATGAAACCCAACAAGCCGTGGTGGTGGATCCGGGTGGTGATTTACATAAAATTGAAGCGGCATTAAAAAGCCTTTCTGTTCAGCTTACGGCAGTGTGGTTGACCCATGGTCATATCGATCATGCTGGTGCGACGGCTACAGTATCTGAGAGCTACGGTATCCCCATTATTGGCCCACAAAAAGAAGAACAATTTTGGATTGATATGCTACCTCAGCAAAGTGCTATGTTTGGTTTTCCTCAAGCAGGTATGTTCACACCAGACCAATGGTTAGAGCAAGGAGATACCGTTACCGTTGGTAATCAAACTTTACGTGTGATGCACACGCCGGGGCATACACCTGGCCATGTGGTGTTTTATAGTGAACCGGCTAAATTAGTAGTAGTCGGTGACGTGCTATTTAATGGGGGGATTGGTCGTACCGATTTCCCCAAAGGCGATCATCAAACACTAATAAATGCTATCAAGGATCAGTTATTTACCTTACCGGAAGAAACTCAATTTATTCCCGGTCACGGCCCAATGAGCACCATTGGCCATGAAAAGCGCACGAATCCATTTGTGAATATGTACGGCTAATAGCAAAAAACTGCCTTGCAGCTTACTGCAGGGCAAAGAGACTATGATGTTGTGACTTCGGAAAGAATTTCGTTTAACAACACCGTCAGCATTTATCAGCTAATCCCAAAGATGTGTAATGCAGGTGTAAAGTTTTCTTAGCTTGTTAGTACGAGAGTAATGTATGACCACACAAACCCTAGCAATGAATGATGCTCTATATGACTACTTATTAAGCACCTCTGGCAGGCAGTCCGAATTATTAAAAGAGCTGGCGGATCTTACTGCAAAAGATCCGATGGCGATTATGCAGATAGCACCTGAGCAAGGCCAGTTTATGGGCTTGTTGGTCAAATTACTGAATGCTAAGAATATTATTGAAGTGGGCACTTTTACCGGTTACAGCTCAATCTGTATGGCACAAAATATGACTCGACCTGCACGAATCGTATGTTGTGATATTGATGTAAATTGGACAAATACGGCAAAAAAATATTGGCAAAAAGCAGGGGTAGATGACATCTGTCAACTGCATTTAGCGCCAGCTTTAGATACATTAAATGGCTTAATAAATGATGGCGAGCAAGAGCAATTTGATTTGGTTTTTTTAGATGCTGATAAAGCCAATTATGATAAGTACTATGAAACACTTTTAAAACTCACCCGTCCAGGTGGTTTGATGTTAATTGATAACACATTATGGAGTGGTCGTGTTATTGACGACAGCCACCAAGATGCGGATACCCAAGCAATACGCGCATTAAACTTGAAACTTAAAAATGATGAGCGTATTGAATTGAGCCACCTACCTATAGCCGACGGGTTAACGCTTTGTTTGAAGCGCTAGAAAATGCAATTAACCGATAAACAAAAAATACAATATATCCGTAAAGCAGTACGCGCTGAAGGTGACGCCATACGTGAGCGCCACCCCATCTTAGCCCATAAAAACCTTATGGCTATGATCATATTTATATTTTCAGTATTGGCCGTGGTGTTAACTGGTTATGCTTATTTGCAGCAATGGATACCTGCCTATGTTTGCATTGTGGTAGTTGCCATTTGCACATCTTTTTTACACGAACTTGAGCACGATTTGATTCATTGGATGTATTTTAAAAAATCACCCTTAATTCATCATTTTATGTTGCTGGTGGGTTGGATATTACGCCCGGGTACGATAAATCCATGGGTGCGTCGAAATTTACACTTTGAGCATCACAAGCTATCCGGTACACCAGAAGATATAGAAGAGCGTGGTATCGGTAACGGATTAAAGATAGGGCCATTACGTTTAATCGTTATGCTAGATACCTTAACCGGTGGCGTGATTCGCGCTTTGGTTCAAAAGGTGGGGTTTGAAAAAATAGAAAGTGCCGTACTGACCATACTGGCCCACGCACCGTTTGCGGTGATCACTGTGGTGCTTTGGTATGGCTTTTTAGGGTTTCATCTAGCCAACATTTTTGAATTAGGCATTCATTGGCAAGGATCAACAATAGAATTTATGCATACCATTGAACCGCTCATAGTAATTCTTATCGCACCCTTTTATGTGCGTTCTTTTTGTTTGAACTTAATCAGTTCAAACATGCATTATTATGGCAATGTCACCAGTGTAATGCGCCAAACACAGGTATTGAATCACCCAATATTGTGGCCGTTACAGCTATTTTGTTTTAACTTTGGTGCGACCCATGCCATTCACCACTTTGTTGTGGCTGAGCCTTTTTATATTCGCCAATTAACCGCAAAAAAAGCCCATAAAGTGATGAAGCTATACGGTGTTCGCTTTAATGACTTCTCTTCTATGATGCATGGAAATGTGTACTCGCTCTCGAAAAGTGAGGTCTAGCTTAGGTTTTGGCAAGGATGCCTGTAACGCTATGAGTTAGCATGGTTTTTAAGAAAGGAGTGAGCTCTTCATCAGAGTATTCTGAATAAAACCCATCAATCATCAACATGGCCATGCCGTGAACCGTAGACCATAGGGTACGGGCTAAAAGTTTGGGATCTTCTTGCACCAAAAAACCTTGGTCAACGCCAACGGTTACTTGTTCCAATATCACACTAAATGCACTTAGGCTGGTATTTGTTAAATCAGCTGAGTCGCATTGGCGTTTCAAACGCTCACCAAACATTAAGCGATAATGCTCTGGGTGATGTTTAGCAAAATTCAAATAGGCCATGCCAGATGCCATCATGCTTTCCTGTAACCCCCCTTGTTGGTTCATAGTCGCTTGTTTGGTTTGTTCCGCGAGTAAATTAAATCCTTGTTGTGCCAATAAGGTAAGTAAGTGAGTTTTATCATTGAAATGGCGATAAGGAGCCGTTTGGCTAACGCCTAAGTCGCGGGCCACTGCCCTGAGACTAAGTTTTTCGACGCCATCACGAGCTATGCGTTTAATAGCTGCATCTAAGCAAGCACAGGCTAAATCGCCATGATGGTAGTGAGGTTTAGTAATTTTCATGCTGGCATTATTCACATATTTGTTGACACTGTAAACATCTGTATTCTAGTATCTTTTCACGGCGAACAAAATTCAGGGCAAGGACTTGCCTGTAAATACATCCAGAGGACTTCCATGGGTATATTCAAAACGATTTTAATCAGTGTTCTTTTCGGCTTAAGTCAGCAGGCTTTAGCGGATTCGGTTGTAGTGCGTGTGGCACCAGTGCTCTTTAGTAATCACGCTAAAACCATTGTTTCTAGCGGTGTTGTAAGACCTGTGTCAGAACAAACCCTGAGCTTCAGAGTCTCTGGTTTTTTAAAGAGTGTGCGGGTGCAAGAAGGGCAGCGTGTAACAAAAGGGCAGCTATTAGCCTCGCTGGAATTAGAAGAAATTGATGCTCAAGTAGCGAAAGCAAAAGCCATGTTAAAAGATGCACAGCGCAAACTTAATCGCCTTACTAAGCTAGAAAGCCAGCAACTTGCCTCTAACGAGCAAATTCGTCAAGCGAAAACCCAAGTAGATATTGCACAATCAGAGCTAACCATTGCGTCATTTAATCGTAAATATGCGCAAATTCATGCCCCGGCAAATGGTCGAATATTGTCACGCCATATTGAAATCAATGAGCAAGTGAATACAGGTCAACCGATATTTGTGTTTGCAGATGAAGAGCAAGGCTGGGCAGTACGCTTATCCGTAGCCGATGTGGATGTGGTAAAACTGAATATTAATGATCAAGCAGAAGTATTATTAGACGCATATCCGATGCAAGTTTTTAAGGCAAAAATTCGTGATATTTCAGGTAAGGCACATCCTATCAACCAAACTTTTCAAGTGGAGTTAGCACTGCAAAGTGAGCAAAAGCTTTATTCAGGGTTAGTGGCGCATACACAAATCACACCTAGCCTACAAAGCCATGTAGCTAAAATCCCCATGGGTGCATTGATTCAGGCAACGGGACTTCAAGCGAAGGTATATGTACTGAATTTCAATCAAGAAGCAGTACTAAAGGATATTCAACTGGCTTACTTTGATGAAGACAATGCCTATGTGCAACATGGGTTAAGTGACCACGATCAAGTCGTAGTAGAGGGTGGTGCATTTATTAGAAATGGCAAAGACATTGCTATCATTAACTTGCAGGAACTACGATGAAACTTCCTGAAATCGCCATCGATAACCATCAAATAACCTACCTTATAATCAGTATTTTAGTACTTTTGGGTGTGGTTTCATTTTTGACTATGCCAAGAGCAGAAGACCCTCAGTTAGATTTTCCTGCGGTTTCAATTGTCGTTGTTAACCCCGGTACAAACCCTCTGGACATGGAGTCGCTAGTAGTAGATCCAATTGAGTCTGCGGTAAATGAACTTGAAGATATTGAAAAAGTAAAAACTAATATTGAAGATGGTTTAGCGAGATTTGAAGTAGACTTTATATATGGCTCAGACCCAGATGAAAAATACGATGATGTATTAACAGCGGTCAATAATATTCGCAATCAATTGCCTAATGGCATAGTAAAACTAGATATTAAAAAAATATCCCCAAGTGAAGTGGGTATTTTGCAAATAGCATTACTTACCAAACAATCTAACTTCGTGGGATTACGACCCATTAGTGAACAACTTGAAAATAGATTAAAACGAGTTCCCGGTGTAAAAAGAGTTGATGTTGAGGCCATACCTGATTTAGAAGTACAGGTACTGTTACAGCCAGCTAAGCTTCATGCCTTAAATTTAAGCTGGCAAACGGTTTATCAAGCGGTTAATAGTGCTTCGCTTAATATTCCTGGTGGTCATGTGCATGCAGGAGAGCGTCGTTTTAGTGTGCTAACCAGTGGTGACTTTAAAAACCTTGAAGAAATTGAAAACATTGTTGTCGCGTCAATTGATAATCAGCCAATTTATTTAAGGAACGTGGCAAAAATAAAATTAGGTGAAGCGCTTCCTAGCTATCGTGGATTTTATAAAGGTCAGCCTGCTATCTTTTTAAGCATTATACAGCGTCATGGCAGTAATATTTTTAATGTAAGTGAGAAAATAAAACAGGAGTTAACCGATTTTGAATTAGATATGAACGAAGAGTTTGGTATTCAAATTGTTAATGATCAAAGTATCAGTGTGAAATCTCGAGTTGATGGGTTTTTTAATAATTTATTTCAAGGCTTAGTATTAGTGGCGCTGGCTTGTCTTTTAGTACTTGGTCGAGGTCCTAGTTTTGTTGTTGTGCTGGCCATACCTATTTCTATATTTATTGCTATTGGCTGGTTGGATTTATCTGGTTTTGCCATTCAACAAATGTCCATTGTAGGGTTGGTTATAGCTCTTGGTTTATTGGTCGATAATGCCATTGTTGTAATCGAAAACGTTATGCGTTTGCAGCGTACAGGGTTGAGCCCAATGCAGGCGGCTAAAAAGGGCAGTACCCAAGTGGCTATGGCTATTGTAAGTGGAACATTGACAACAATATTATCATTTGTGCCTATGCTTTTGATGCAAAATGGATCCGGTAGTTTTATTCGGTCTATGCCGGTGACAGTTGTATTGACTCTTATAGCCTCTTTATTTATAGCGCTATTATTAACGCCTTTATTAAGTACACGCTTACAATATAAAAAAAATACAACGACCAAAACTCAAACTCTATTAGATAAACTAAGTACAGGTCGTTATGCTCGCACATTGAAATGGTCGTTATTACATCGTAAATCTGTGATTGCAATGGCATTAGTTGTATTTATATTTGCTATTGGCTTGTTTCCGTTTATTGGCGTTAGTTTGTTCCCAAAAGCAGAAAAACCTATGTTGCTGGTGAATATTGAATTACCAGAAGGAGGTAGCTTTTATCAAACTCAAGAACATGCCATTCGTATAGAAGAGAAATTATTGGGTTATTCTATTGTTGATGATGTGGTAATGAATATCGGAAGAGGTAATCCTAGAATATATTATAATGTTAGCCCAAATAGGCAAACGCCTAACTTCTCTCAGCTATTTGTTAAATTAAATAAAAGTGAGCTTAATATTGTAGAGCCGTTTGTTGAGCGCTTAAGGCATGAGCTTAATCAACAAGCTGGTGTGCGGGTATTAATCAAAGAATTTCATCAAGGCCCCCCTGCCGAGGCTCCTATTACTGTTAGGGTGATAGGTGATGAATGGGAAAGCATTAGACACATAGCCAAACAAGTGGAATCTATAATGGTGAATCACGCTGGAACGGTTAATGTGGATAACCCAACAGGTAAAAACAAAATAGATATAAAGTTGAACATTAATCGCGACAAGGCTGCGATGCTGGGGTTATCAGTAAGTACCATAGACCAAACCGTTCGTTCAGCTCTGGTTGGTTTGCCTATGGGCACATATAAAGATCAACTTGGTGATGAGTTTATTATCACCTTAAAATCGTCCGATTCATTGGAGCCTCAGCTTAGGGCATTTGATACGATGCAACTACAGTCTCCGTCTGGAGCGATGATACCTTTAAATCAAGTAGCTTCATTGCAGATGGCAAATAGTATTCCAGGTATTCAACATCATAATTTAAAGCGAATGGGGCGAGTAACCGCTGATGTTAAAAGTGGGTTTAATATTGCTAATGTAACATCAGAGTTATCTCAAGAATTGAATTTACTATCATTACCTAAAGGTGTGTCGTTAAATTTTGGCGGTGAACAAGAAAGTCGACAAGAGTCTTTTGGTGGTATGGCAAAAGCACTGATTATTGCTATGTTAGGTATTTTTTCAGTATTAGTAATGCAATTTAAATCATTTAAACAGCCACTTATTATTTTTAGTGCAATTCCTTTTGCGGCAACAGGTGCTTTCTTTGCATTATTTATAAGTGGCCATACATTTTCATTTACTGCATTTGTAGGGCTAACGTCATTGGTAGGGATTGTGGTTAATAATGCAATTATTATTGTAGATTATGCTAATCAAAAAATTCATGAAGGGATCGATATCTTTGATGCTATTTTACAAAGCGCCCAAGTAAGGATGACACCTATATTATTAACCACTGTTACAACCATAGGTGGTTTATTGCCCCTGACACTGAGTGGCTCTAGTATGTGGTCTCCAATGGGGTGGGCTATTATTGGTGGGCTAATCGTTTCTACATTACTAAGTTTATTTGTGGTGCCCGTCCTATATGTGATTTTTACGACACAAGCGGATGTCGTAAAAAATCTGAAGGCGGCCTAAAGTGATAGCTGAAACATCAGAAAAGCAAAAAATGCTAAACGGCGATTGGTTTAATCCAGTGGCATTGGAATTGCGATTAATGCGCGAGCAAGCTAGGCAAGCGTGTGCAAAATTTAATGGTCATCCAAGTAAGGGAAACCTAAAGCATATTACTCGTCTTTTTAACGAAAAAGGAGAGCAACTTGTATTAGAGCCTGGTTTTCAATGCGACTATGGAACACAAATTACAGTTGGAGAAAACTTTTTTGCTAACTTTAATTGCGTATTATTAGACAGTGCTAATATTGTATTTGGTAATGACGTACTGCTAGGGCCAAATGTACACATTTATACAGTGGATCACCCTCGCGATACGGTAGCACGACGCAATGGGCTGTGCATCGCAAAACCAGTGGTAGTGGGGAATGATGTATGGGTGGGGGCAGGTGTTAAGATTTTACCTGGCGTCACGATTGGGGATGGTGCCATTATTGGCGCAAATGCCCTTGTTCGCCATGATGTCGCATCGAATGCCACCGTGTATTAGGCTATAAGAATTTAAAAACCGTCTACACTCAGACTATATGAAGGGGCTAAATCCATTTTATAGTGCGCTGAGTGTCTATTGCATCGCATTCATCAGTTACTACCTGTCAGGCTTATTTGGTTTGGGATTAGCTATACCCCCAGGTTTTGCTTCTGCCGTATGGCCTGCTTCGGGCTTGGCTCTTGCCCTTGCGATTATCTTCCCCATGCCTTGGATTGCTTTAGGCGTATTCTCTGGCTCATTTCTATTAAATTTTGGTCAGGCCACTAACCAATTTGAATTCTTACAATGGTCTATGACCGTTGCACCTATTAAAATAGCATCAGGTGCTACGTTACAATTAATAGCAGGTTATTGTTTATTTAAAAAACTAGTGGGCACCAGTAACTTGGTTGATGTTCCAAAGTCTATTGTTCGATTTTCCCTGATTGTTACGCCAATTAGTTGTTTAATCGCCAGTACCTTTGGAACAAGTGCTTTATTAATCAATGGAATAATCACCAACGAAGAAGTAATGTTTACTTGGTTAACATGGTGGATAGGTGACGCCATTGGTATATTATTATTCACCCCGATGTTGATTGTATTATTTTCATCGACTTCTATATTCTCTAAAAGACGTAAGTTACAAGTCATTTTACCTTCATCAATTATCTTCATTGCTACTTGTTTGTTATTTATCTGGTCACAAGAAAATAGAAAAATTCAAGTTGACGATGTTATTAGTGATTATGCAAATCAATATTCTCATAAAATTAATGAACAGTTATCTATATCAAAAAACAAATTATTATCATATCAAGCGTATTTTCAAGGCAGTAATTCAGTCACATTTAAAGAATTTAACAAATTTTCATCAGTGCTATTGGGTGGTAGTTCTATATTGCATGGAGTGGGTTGGACGGAAATAATTGAACATAAAGATAGAGCATCTAAGGAAAAAGAACTTCAACTACAAGGGTATAAGGACTTTTTATTTAAGCAGCCAAATAAAATTAAAGAGATGATTCCTTCGCAAATAAAAAATATTTATTACCCAATTATTTTTATTTTTCCATTAAAGACTAATGAAAAAGCACATGGCTTAGACTTGGGAAGCCTGCCTGATAGATTGAATATTTTGAAAGACGTTCAGCGTACTTCAAAAGGTCAGGCTACACCTCCCATTCAGCTTGTACAAGGTAATGAATCGCAAGCAGCCACTATATTGTATTTACCAGTGTGGAAAAAATATCCAGATAATACTCATTTATTGGGATATGTCAGTGGAGTGTATATTTTTAATAATATAGTAAGGCCAGTATTGGATTTAGCAGAAAAAGAAGAAATCACATTTAAAATGAGTGATATCACGAACGCAAGTGATGTCAAACCTATAATTCAAACTAATGTCGATTTACATCGGACTTATTCTGGGGTGTCAAAAACTGTTTCGTTTGCTAATCGTGATTATCTATTAGAGTTTTATCCCACAAGTCATTTTGACCTAGGATCAAAGGACTGGGTGAGCTGGTTGATATTAATTATAGGGTTTATTTTATCAGCACTTTTTCAAGCGTTTATATTAATGGTAACTGGAACAATTGAATACACTAGTCGTATGGTTGAGAAAAGAACTAAAGAATTGAGGGTTTCTAAAGAAAAATCTCAGTTTGCAAGTAAAGCAAAGTCCATGTTTTTAGCAAACATGAGTCATGAGTTACGCACCCCTCTTAATGCAATTATTGGTTTGATAAATTTGTGTTTAAAGACAAACCTTAATGATGTTCAATCTAGATATTTAGAGCAATCGAAATTAGCATCTGAAACATTGATGTTGTTAATTAATCAAACATTAGATTTTGCAAAGATTGAATCTGGTAAATTAGAACTTGAATCCATTGAATTTGATTTATCACTTTTACTTAGCAAACTTCATGCGATATTTAGTATTCAATCTAAAAGTAAAAATGTTGAATTCAATTTACAGGCAGATTCTAAGCTTCCAGTTACATTGGTAGGCGATGCCTTAAGGTTAGAGCAGGTATTACTTAATTTATTAAGTAATGCGTTTAAGTTTACAGATAAAGGCAGCGTCAGCTTAAGTCTTAGTGTGGATGTAGTGAATGATGTGGAATTATTAAATTTTTCTGTAAAAGACACGGGAGTAGGTATATCGTCTAGCCAACAAAAATATATTTTCCAATCATTTAGACAAGCCGATAATTCAACCACACGTAAATTTGGCGGAACAGGGTTAGGTTTAGCAATAAGCAAACAAATTATTGACTTAATGGATGGTTCTATTGAATTAATAAGTACAGAAGGACATGGATGCGAGTTCAAAGTCAGCATACCATTAATTACACCTAAGGCTAGTGCTGCATTTACCGTTGAAGATATGTTGGTGCAGAACACAGGGAGTAAAAAAGCAAATAAAACGATAATTCAAAAGGATTCGCTAAAGGGTATTAATATACTGCTAGTTGAGGATATACAGTTAAATAGAATGATTGCAACTGAGCTTTTAGAGAGCCATGGTGCATCCGTCACGCAAGCGGTTGATGGTCAAGATGCCATCAATAAGTTAGAAGCTATATTAGGGTTTAATATTGTACTCATGGATATTCAAATGCCTGTATTAGATGGTTATGCGGCAACCGCTATTATTCGCTCCAATGAAGACTTCCAATATTTACCAATCGTTGCAATGACCGCCAATGCGATGCAAGAAGATATTGATAAGTGCATGGCTGTGGGTATGAATGGTCATATAGCCAAACCCATTGATGAAGAAAACATGCTCCTTACCATTCTATCCGTAATAAAGTCCCATGCAATAGATTGGCATGGGGGAAACCATTAAAACCTGTTATTATAGTCCGAAAATATCTGCTCTATTCTACTGGATCTCCTATGAAATTACTTGTTCGAAACCTAGCTCGAACCACTACCCAAGATGAAGTACAAAGTTTATTTGAGCCTTTTGGGTCTGTTCAGTCTTGTACTTTAGTTATTGATAGCTCTACTGGCGAATCTAAGGGGTTTGGTTTTGTGGAAATGCCAAAGCCGGGTGAAGCCAAAGCGGCGGTTAAAAACTTAAATGGTTTAGAAGTGGCCGGTAACAAAATTCGTGTTAAAAAAGCCGAAGATAAATAGTTACATAACGAGATTATAAATGAGTATTCAAGAAATTAGTGTGAGTAATAATCAAAAGAAAGCACTGAAAAAAGCCTTAAAGAAGTCAAAAGCGCTAATTGAAGAAGAAAACGGAGACTTGGTGTTAGACCAAGATACTTATTACAATTGGTGCGATGAGTCTGGCAAATACCCTTTGGAAGATGTATTACCAGATGAAGACTTCGATGACGAAGCAGAGTTCATTGTATTTACCTAATGGCGAGAAAGCGAATTGGCTAAGGTAAAAAAGATTAAAGCTGTGAACGTGGATAATTTATCCACTTGGATTAAATATAAAAATGGCTTGTGCGATGATTGTAATGCTACCTGTTGCACGTTACCTGTAGAGGTAAGGCTGAGTGATTTGATTCGTATGGAACTCATTTCTGAGTTTGAAGCCGAGAATGAACCTCCAAAGCAACTTGCAAAACAATTAATGAAACAAGGAGTGGTAGAGCATTTCAACTTCAAGACAAGCATCTATACCTTAACACGGCTATCGAACAACGATTGCTTGTATCTACATAGAGAAACGCGTCGATGCACAATCTATAACAAGCGTCCAAAAACTTGTCGTGAACACCCAAGGGTGGGGCCAAAACCCAATCATTGTGCGTACATAAAGCGAGTATAAAAAAACGGAGCCATAAGCTCCGTTTTTTTATACTGAGATTATATGGTTATTTAGTTTTTGGCATATCCCAAACCGTTAATCCCGTTAGGTCTTTACTGGTTTTTAATATTTTGCTGGCTACTACATAAGTCACAATAAACATGATTACATTACCTACAAAGCCAGTGTAATACAGGTCAAACGGTACACTGATTGAATCGGGCAATAGTTGGTTTTTACTTAGAATTGTCCAGATAGTAAAAACCATGGTGCTAACTAGGCCAGCCCAAGCGGCTCTGGCATCGCCTTTTTTGGTGAAGAAACCAATCATGTACAAACCTAATAAGCCGCCGCCTAAAATGCTGGTTAAAATGGTGGCAGTATCTTGTAGGGTTTTTGTTTCAGCATTGGCTAAATAAATGGCTCCGCCGATCATTAATACTGCACTAATAGAAGCAATTACCCATGCCGCTTTCAAATAATGTTTATCGTTTTCATTGGGCTTTAAATGGCGGCGATAAATATCCACAACAGAAACCGTTGAAATAGCATTGATAGAGCTATCTAACGAGGACATGGCTGCAGCTAAAGCAGATGCAATGACAATTCCTGCAACTCCTGCTGGTAAGTGGTTACTAATAAAATAGGGTAAAATTTGTTCGGGGGCGCGTTCGCCATTAAGCATTTCAGTGGCTGCCACAGCAGGAAACTCTTGGAAGAATACAAACAGAGCAGTACCTAAAAACATATAAAATGCCCAAATAGGCAATGAACTACATACAGCCACTAACATGGCTTTACGCGCTTCATGGGTCGATTTAGATGCACAATAACGCTGTACTGTATTTTGGTTTGACGAGTACTCGGTTAACCATGCAATTAAACCAATAAACAGCATCATGCTTATGGTTTTTTCATCAAAGCGAATTTCCCAGCCCACCGCCTGTAAATTGCCGTTTTCTAACACACTAAACGATAGTTTATCGAATTGATTGGCCACTTCAAAAATTTGACCAAGACCACCGGGTAGAGCATCAATTATCACCCACAGGCACAACAACCCGCCTAAAAGCAAAACCATGGTTTGCATAACATCTGTCCAGATAACGGCATCAATACCACCCACTATGGTGTAAATGGCCACAATGATACCGCCAATTAAAATACAACTTGTGGCGCTTAATCCTGTCAGTTCTTGAATAACTAAAGAGAGTAAAAATAAAATCATACTAACACGCACAATCTGCGCGATGATAAAGGCAACGGCACCGTATACACGCACGCTAGGCCCAAAGCGATCTTCTAAATATTCATATGCTGAGGTGACTTTACCGCGACGAAAAAACGGTAAAAACAAATAAGCAGCAATGAGTATCCCTAAAGGCAGCATTAGGTTAGGTACAAATCTAAGCCAGCTGGTTTTAAAGGCATCCCCAGGGTAAGCCAAAAACGTAATTGAACTGATTGATGTGCCCACTAAAGATAAACCAATCACCCAACCACTAAAGCTGCGTCCGCCGACAAAGTATTCTTCTGTGTTGGTATTCTTGCGGGAAAAATAAAAGCCGATACCTGTGATGATCAGCAAATAGCCAAATAGGGCTAATAAGTCTAAGGGTTGTAATGACACGGCGGGACCTTCAATGGTAACTTTTGATTATTATAAGCCCCACACCCAATGGGCATGGTAGCCCGCCATAGTAGCAAAATTCCCCAAGATGCCCAAATGGAGCATACCTAGGAGGCTAAGTTAATCACCACACTGCCTTTTTTATGTTGCGTGTCTACATGGTCATGGGCTTGATGAATAGCATCAAGTGGGTAGATTTTTTCGACAAAAGGTGACAGTTGTTTTTTCTCGATAAGTGCCTCTAATTGAATAAGCCACTCATTTAATAACCCTTTGTCGGTCAATCCGGTCGCGGAAAATTTGGCCTTTTTATTCCCCCAAATTACGCTGAGTAACATATGCCCCAATAAAGAAAGGCTCAATACCGGCGATAAATACATTCCTGTTGATGTTAATGCGTGTTTACAGCATTTGAAGCTACGCTTGCCCACAGTATCAAATATTACATCGTACGCACTCTTGTTTTGAGTAAAGTCTTCTTGGTGGTAGTCGATCACTTGGTCGGCCCCCAGTTTGGTGACCCATTCATGGTTCTTTTGGCTGCATACGGCGATGACATTTGCTCCTTTGGCTTTTGCAATTTGCACCGCAGCGTGGCCAATACTTCCTGAGGCGCCATTGATCAAAACGGTTTGTTGAGGTTGGATATTAGCCATATGGACAAGAAAGTTATATGCCGTTAATGGGCCATCGCACAAGGTACTGGCTTGTTCAAAGGCGATGCTTTTTGGTTTTTTACGGATCAATGCATCGCTGGGTAGAATAATGTATTGAGCATGGCAGCCAAAAGAATCAGCGCTTTCCCCATATATCTCATCCCCTACATTCAAGTGAGTTACTTTATCCCCAATGCAATCGACCACACCCGCTAACCCAGTACCGGGAATAGGGTGTTTAGGCCGCAGCAGACCTAAAAATAAACGGGCAAACCTTGGCGTGCCTTGACGCATCATTGTGTCCGCTTGGCTTACTGGGCTGGCGTGTAGTTTTATACGTACTTCATCGGCTTGAGGTAAGGGAGTACTTACATCTTGAAGTGCCAGTACAGCACTGCTGCCGTATCCGTTTGCTATAACCGCTTTCATTAGTTACCCATCCGAGATTAATCTTTAACTTACAGTGTAAGTTAGCTTACACTGTAAGTATAAATTGTCAATAGATCAAATTCTAACCATGCCTGATGATGTAAAGCCCCCGTTAAGCCGAGAGAAAATTCTAGCCGTCGCCATGAATATGGCAGACGAACAGGGGTTGCAAGGTTTGTCCATGCGTAAGCTGGCGGATGAGTTGGGGGTTAAGGCCATGTCCCTTTACAACCATGTTAAAAATAAAGACGACTTGATTGATGGCTTAGTTGAGAAAGTAGTGGCAGAGATTCCAATCCCTGACATAAGTAAGCCTTGGAAAGCCGAGCTGGCTAACCGCGGGATGAAGGCTCACCAAGTGTTAATGCGACACCCTTGGGCCAGTGTCCCCTTAGTATCTCGCGCCAATGTAGGCCCCAATATGATGAGCTATGTGAATGCCACGTTAGGGTGTCTGATAGAGGCTGGGTTCAGTCCTGCATTGGCGGATCATGCTTGGAATGCCATGGATAATTACATCTATGGGTTTACGCTACAAAGTTTAAACTTTCCGTTTAAAGAAGGGGAATACCAACAAGTGGCCCAGCAATATTTACCCAGTTTACCTAAAGCGCAATGGCCGTATTTGTATGCGTTATCAGAAAAGGTGGCCATGGGGGAGCATGATGGGGTGAATCACTTTGAATTTGGGTTTGAGTTTATTTTGGATGGATTAGAGGGGTTGTTAAATAGGACGTTAAATTCGGAATGATGTTTTGTTACCGGACAGAGTGGCCCACGGGTTTGTTTTTTGTCGGTGCTGCAAAATTGTAGGAGCGTGCTCGCGCGCGATAAACGCATGTGCGTTATCTATACACCGCTAATTATTTAGATATTGGAATTCAGGCAAAATAAAGCCAGCACGGTTCTTTCTCTGGGGTACGAAGTACGCGAACGCAGTGAGATCCCGGACCCTGCTTCGCGGCAACCCACGAGCCGCTCGTTTATTATGGAATAATCGAGGCGCTTTGGTTGTAGCGGCCCGTGAATGCCGCATTTTTGTTATCGTTATCGTTATCGTTATCGTTTCGTGTCTGGTTTACGGTTGGTGCTGAAACATTCTTTAATAGCTAATTTTCGAAATCACTGAGCTTGCATTAATTGCCTAATACAATCTAAAAAAGGAGCTTTTAGATATGATCATTTCCCGCAGTAATTACACTGTATAAATAAGCAGTATATTTTCAATGAATTAAGGAATCCATGCGTGTTTTTACATTTAAATATAAAAATAGTGCGTGTTTTTACTGGTGCCCTGAATTTAAATCGTGCAATATCAACGACTTATAAAAATGAATACCTAGATTGCGAGAACCCGCAATTAGGGTAATACCGCGCATGCGCGTTTTTCCTGAGAAGCCGAAACGGAATTTGGTCTACAGCCCAGTAATGGCGAGTATTCCAGACGTTTTTCCCTTCAATATTAGAACTGCAAAAACGCGCATGCGCACGATTAAAATGTTATAGGTTCATTATGAAAACTCTACCAAGTATTTTAATATCGATGCTTTCTTTCTCTGCTTTTGGGGGCGAGATATCCATCAATACGTTGATCACTACGTTCGAAAAATACGGAGTTAAAGCAGCGAATGATTTTTCGGTAAGGAATTCAAATTTGGTAGAAGGACATGCTGTCGTAAACATCTCAGACCTGGCATATTCGATAGGTAATAGTGAAGTGGTAGATACGACTTGGTTCTATGCAAGTAAATCAGATAAGAGTTTTACCATTTACTCGCCAATTTCCCAAAGGTATTTTAAGGGAGCTGATTTGTTTTCTAAGCGCAGCTTTACTGAATGTGGCGGTAGTGGAGCTACTGCTGGGGCAATGTACCTCTCGTTTAAGAATGAAGATCATGTGTTCTATACGTACTCAAGTGGAAGTATGGGAGCGTCATATTCATTTGCATTTATTAACGAAAAATATGAATCTTTAGAGAAAAAATGTAAGGCTGCGTGGCGTTCATGAACTATAACAAATTGCTGCACGCGGACACATACTGCTACGCTCGTTTTAGTGTCTGTCGCTTCGCTCCATTTTTACACAAAAACGCTCTCCGCAGTATGTGCCGGTGAGCAAGGCGTTATAGGAATTAATTATGGAAATCGCTAAGTTACTTTTTATATTTGCCCCAATAGTATTTTGGTTTTTATATGCAATATACTTAATGCTGCGGGCAAACTACCGCAGAGAGTCAAACCTTTGTCATCATTGTGGCTGCCATCTCAGTGAAGGCAATAAAAACACGGATGACTTTGTAGATGGTTATGGCTCAAGTTATAGTAGATTCTCTTGCAATGATTGTGTGGGTAAAAAGTTCACGTTTACAAAATGGCTTTGGCCAATTGCAGGCTGGCAAAATAATTCAGACACCCATTATAGCGGCATTAAATAAATATTTGCGGATCGCGTAAATATCTAAATTGTTATTTGAGGTGAGTTTGGATGGCTAAAAAACGTGTACAGGTTGAATTTCAATACTTAAAGTAGAGATCACCGTTAATGACAGGCAGGGGGTTGCCGTTTGAGTTGGCATTTGCAGTGAAAACTCAGGTGGTTACCTAGGTTAAAAGCATTTCGCAGTTTTTGAAGGCGGGTCTTCGTTTTCGATTAAGCAACTTGGTCGCTTTATTAAGGATATTAGGTTCGCCCACCAAATCTTTAAAGTTCTTTTCAAGAAAAATTCAGACACCCACGATAAATCAGTCTTGTTTCAGTGCTCACATTTAAAATTCGAGGGTTCTAACTATTGCTTTTAGCTGTATTTGGGCGGAACCCTTTAGAAAGAGCCTGAATTTTCATAGTTGGAAAACCTACGTCGAAATTTTAAGGCATTTTCTTGAATAGCAGGCAGGAAGTTACCGTTTAGGTCTGTAAAGTGTTGAGTTTTTCACGTTTCGCTTTAAGCCAATAGCCTATCGCAGTTTTTAAACGCAGGCCGTCGTTTGCGTTGAAGTAGTTTGACGGTTTTATCCAGAATCGTTGGGCTTCCGACTAAATCTTTAAAGTTCTGTTCAAACTCTTGTGTCATGGTGAGCCAGTTTTCAGGTTCAATGCCTAAACGGTTGAGAATATCAGGTAGGTTCTTCTCAATATGGCCCCGTTTATCTTCACGAATGGCTCGGCCTGTTATATCAATTAAGGCTAAATAATCGGTTAACCGAAAGGGTAGTCCGTCAGGCATGTTGTTTCTGGGGTTGCCTACAAACGGCATGAGTTTAGATACTTGTTGTTTAGGGTGGTTAGGTTGATGGGCGAGTTTCGCATTTTCAGCTCGAGCTTTTACCGATGTATGTTCTGATGTTTCAGGTTTTTTTGCCATTTTAGCGCGTACGGGATTCAAATCGACATAAGCCATACAAGCGGCGAGGGCTTTTTCATCAAGTAGGGCTTGTGATTTAAAACGACCCTCCCAGAAGCGACCAGTACATCGATCTTCATAGTTGGCTTGCCGTGCTATTTTTTCATTAAGACGACCAATAAACCAACCAATGTCCATTAATCGCGCTCGCCATTTTTCTATAAATTCTTGGAGTTTTTCGAATTCCGCTTTTGAAAAATTAGGGTCACTTAAATAACGCTGGCTGAGGACATTGCCTTTGTACAGCT
Organism: Oceaniserpentilla sp. 4NH20-0058; assembly: GCF_040371755.1. Lineage (NCBI taxonomy): Bacteria > Pseudomonadati > Pseudomonadota > Gammaproteobacteria > Oceanospirillales > Oceanospirillaceae > Oceaniserpentilla > Oceaniserpentilla sp. 4NH20-0058. The sequence continues at coordinate 158,201 of NZ_BAABWE010000009.1, read as the reverse complement.
TATGCCAGCGATCAATAACCTCATCAATATCCCAGTGCTCAGCTTGTTTTTGATTTATGTGTAACACCACATGATAGTGATTGGACATGATGACGTAGGCTGCAATATCAATGGCAAAGACTTGAGATTGGTTTAATAACTCATTTTCAAGCCAAGCTCGCCTGTGTTCGTAGCTCACTTTATCATGGCTGTTATAACCACATAAAAATGCTTTACGTACACAGCGAGATACGCAGTGATAATAAGGCGTAGCCTCAAGGCTCACTTGTTCCTTCCTTGGTTTTGGCATATTCACTCCTCCGATAATTTAAATATGATGGAGCCGTTGATGATTGTGAATACGAAGTTTGTATGAATGATCAAATATCGGCCTATACGAACTAGGTATAATTTCTTATCATGGGTGTCTTGATAATTTTTGGTGTCTTGATAATTTTTTCTTGATAATTTTTTCGTGGCTTGGACGGCTTTTCCGCTCGTTCCTCGCTACAAAGCCGCCGCAAATGCGGGCGTTATGTGCCTAGAGAAACCATATGAAAATACTATTTTGCAATATTGGCTGGATGCAAAAATACAATGGAATTAAAGGCGATTCAATTGAGCGTGGTGGTTCATATAATAAAAATGAAATAGGCCACGAGGTATGTAATTTTAGCGCTATTCGAGGGAATGTTTATGGTTATGTTCAGCCAACTGGGCAAATAAAAATAGAAAAACTTGGCGCAGAAAAAGAAGATGAATACATTTCTGGAGTTACGGTCGTTTGGACAGCCGGCCCTGAAACTGGCGGAACGGCTGTGGTTGGGTGGTACAAGAACGCAACAGTTTACCGTGAGTATCAAGCATTACCAACACAAACAAAACTACAAAATGATAACGGCGTTAATGGCTACCGTGTAATTGCATTAGCTAGCGACGCAACGTTACTGCCTCCTGAAGAACGAACCCTCTTAATTCCAAGGGCAGTCAAAGGCGGTATCGGGCAAAGCAATGTCTGGTATGCGGATTCTCCTGAAAGCAAGAAGCATGTGGCTAGAGCTTTAAAGTTAATAGATAAGGGATTTCTTGATGAGTTGCCGGACGTTGACAGATACTTGTCAGGTCAAGAGGGAAATCCACGGCTTGTTACTCATTTAAAAAGAGAGAGAAATCCTGCACTTGTAAAAGCAAAGAAAAAAGAGGTTCTTAAAAAGTCAGGAAAACTGTGTTGTGAAGTTTGCACTTTTGACTTTAAAAAAACATATGGTGAATTTGGCGAAGGGTTTTGTGAAGTTCATCATTTAAAGCAACTTTCAAAAGCTGATGGCATAGTTGAAACAGAACTTAAAGATCTGGCTGTTGTTTGCTCAAACTGTCATCGCATAATACATAAAAAAAATCCAATGCTAACAATTGAGCAATTGAGGCAAGTAATAAATGCACATAACAAATAGCTCCAGCGGACAATTTAAAGTGTCTCTTGTTTTGCATTCGCAAAAACGTGCCACCTTAAATTACCGCTGAGCAAGGCGTTAATAGTCTCAAAACAAAAAACGCTCAACCAGTCCCCTGTCACAAATACGAACTTAGGTTGAGCGCACGTCTAAATCAAGAATAGCTAGCCATTGAGTTTATCTTGAGTCCTCAATTCAAAATCACTGGCATCATGGCGTTCATGTAATTGATTCTCGGGCTTGCCCCAAGTACAGTTCACTTTTTTTCCGCGTTGCACTGCGGGCCTTGCTTCAATGAGTTTTGTCCAACGTAATACGTTCTCGTATTTATGAGCCTCAATAAATTCAGCCGCTTCATACACGCGATTGGTTACAAGCATGCCGTACCAAGGCCAAATAGCCATATCCGCAATGGTGTATTCGTCGCCGGCAATGTATTCGTGTTTGGCCAGTTGTTTGTCGAGTACATCCAGTTGACGTTTAATTTCCATGGTGAAGCGGTCAATAGGGTATTGTAGCTTTTCAGGCGCGTAGGCATAAAAATGGCCAAACCCACCGCCTAGTATCGGCCCACTACCCATTTGCCACATGAGCCAAGAAATACACTCTGCTTTTTTAGCCGGATCAGATGGAATGAATTGGTTAAACCTTTCAGCTAAATATAAAAGAATGGAGCCCGATTCAAACACTCGCGTAGCTGGCGTGGTCGTGGTATCGAGTAGGGCTGGGATTTTGGAGTTGGGGTTTACATCAACAAAACCACTACCAAATTGATCACCTTCCATTATATTAATTAAGAAGGCATCGTATTCGGCTTCTTTAATGCCAATAGCCAATAGCTCTTCAAATAATATGGTGACTTTAACCCCATTAGGGGTTCCCACTGAATAAAGCTGAAAGGGATGCTTGCCCAGTGGCAGAGTTTTATCATGAGTAGCACCCGATACAGGGCGATTAATATTACTAAAACGGTTCTCAGACTGACCGTCATTGCTCCAAATTTTGGGCGGGGTGTAGTTATCGTTGCTCATTTAGACTCCTTAATATTCTATTCAGTGTATGTGACTATGTGCCTATTGTAGAGTATTAAGCCCTTACGAATTATATTGTTCCAAATAACCTAGTAGATTAGAGAATGGCAACGACAGGTATATTTTCTTATGGTTTTCTCAGTGTTTTATCTTTAATTTAATATCCGTATGAATTTAAATGAACGCTTAGATCCATAGGTTAGCCGTTCAGAACATGTTCCCCATATTTAGGTGAGTATTTCAGTAATGTACTATTGCCCCTATTACTTTGACTTCATAGCAAACTTTTTGGCAAAGGCAACTTCCTTGTAGCATGGTATTCCCTGTTTTGAATTATGGGTTTTCGTAAAAGGTCACTTCGCCTGTGGCAATATCATGCATGCCGCCTACTAGCATAATTTCGTTGTTCTCCATCATTTCTTTTAAAATGGGGCTGCGCTGCATGATGTTTTTCATAGTACGCTTAACATTGATGGATGTAACTTTATCCACAAATTCATTGTTTGACGATGTTCTGTTGTCCGTGATGGTTTTTTCATCGTCTACGGCTGGTCTGATTTTAGCTAGTAGATTAGTTAAGTTCCCCATCTCCACATGATCGCAAGCCCCTTTAATAGCCCCACAGTTGGTGTGGCCTAAAACCGTTATGATTTTAGAACCTGCTACTTTGCAGGCAAACTCCATGCTGCCCAAAATATCTTCGTTGACAATATTACCAGCCACACGTGCACTGAATATATCCCCAAGCCCTTGGTCAAAAATCAGTTCGGCAGAGGTGCGGGAGTCAATGCAGCTTAAAATAATAGCAAATGGGTGTTGGTTATCTGAGGTTTCGTTGGCTTGTTGTAATAAATTACGGTTGGCTTTTAAGTTGTTAATAAAACGCTTATTGCCTTCTTTTAAAATATCCAGTGCCATTTGAGGGGTAATGGCTTCTTGTAATTCTTTGGTTAAGGTTTTCATAAGCAATTTACTCACAAAGTAAAGGGGTTGTGCTTGTTATAAAAGCAGATTCTAAGATTGTCAGTAAGTATAAACTGAGTATTCCATTGGTTAAAAGATCAAACGGTAACAATGTGAATTGCCGCTGATACATAGAATCAAAGTACCTAAAAGCGCCCAGAGATGATGCGTTTTTATGGTGAAAACCCTATAAAAATCAGGGAGATAAATGTATTGGTAAGTCAACATGGTAACTAAGAGGGTATAAACTAAATCTGAGCTAAGAATTGAAGTGGCTGATATGCTAGGCTCAGTTGCATCATACTCCTTTTATTTGGAACGCGATTCTCATTATGCATAATATTATTATAGATTTTTGGTTTGACGAGATAGAGACAAGTCAATGGTGGAAAAAAGATTTAGAATTTGACGCTCTAATTCAACGCCGATTTGGAGAGTTACATCAAAAAGCCAAGGCAGGGGAGTTATTTAAGTGGCGAGAAACTGCTCTTGGAAGCTTGGCAGAAGTGATTATTTTGGATCAATTTTCACGAAATATGTTTCGTGATCACAAAGATGCATTTTCCAGTGACGAACTTGCACTGGCACTAGCACAGGGAGCGATTTCAAAGGGCTTCGATACACAAATCAGTTCTACCATGCGTAGCTTTCTTTATTTACCATTTATGCATAGTGAATCGGCCATTATTCATGCACAGGCTGTTAAATTGTATGAGTCATTAGGTAACCCCAATAATTTAGAGTTTGAACATAAACATAAAGCGATTATAGATCGTTTTGGACGCTACCCTCACCGCAATACTATTTTAGGTCGTGAATCCACCATGGAAGAAATAGAATTTTTAAAACAGCCTAATTCAAGTTTCTAATGTTATGAGTTTTTTTAGGGTTTGGTTAAAAGCGAATGCTGCTGATAAAGCGTTAGCAACATTGCGATATGAATTAGTTGAATTACTGGATGACCATTCCTGTGTGTTAGATGTCGGTTGTGGCACCGGTGACTTACTATTTAAAGCTGCTAGTAAGATCCGTAACGGTGTAGGTGTGGATTTAGATGCAGACTTAATTGCATATGCTCATAAACAAACCAGTTGCAAAGGCGTTACTAATTTAATATTTGAGCAAAGTGACATTTTAAATATCACGACCACAAATTTTGATGTGGCAACCAGTACCTTATGTATTCATGAGCTTGATAAACAAAAGGCGTGTGCCGTGTTATTGCACATGGCTCACACCTCTAAGCGTTTGCTGATTGCTGATTATGCCTCCCCAAAATCGGTGCTTTCCCGAATTGGGATTGAATTAGATGAGATGATTTCCGGTCATTATGGTCAATTTACGCGATATAGAAGGTCAGGACGAATACCCGCATACGCGCAATTGTGCGGTTTAGAGGTTGTTCAAGCGATACAAAGTTCAGTAGACGGCATTGTCATTTGGGAGCTCAAAGGAAAATCACAACACGCTAACGATTAATACAGGGTAGTTACTTTCGGTTAGGAAATAGCCGAGGATTTTTACGAATGAAATTATGGATACCTCGCTCTAAAAAAGATTTGTTTTTTGCTTTTTTTAAGTATCCATAGCCCATAATACTAATTATCAGAGCCCCAAGGCTGTCCACGATTAAATCCCACATGGTATCAGTTAGGCCAGATGGGTCACCCAGCATAGCTTTTTGCATGTTCATGCCAAACAGCTGGTCCATGGCAAATTCGTATATTTCCCAGATAGTGCCAATACCAATGGCAAATAAAAATGCAAATAGCGCCACAAAACCGGGTTTCATATATACGCCAATGTGTTTGGTTTCGTTAAGCACATAGACGAGTACAAATCCGATCATGCCCAATAGAAACCCTGAACTGGCGTGCAGTACTAAATCCCACCACCAAAAGCGGGTATAAAACCCACGGACTTCCCCTAAAAATAACGATGAAAAGACAAATAACATGGTCAGTAATACAAATTCAGATGGGATATAAACATGCCAAAAGCGTTGTAAAAAAAATGGAGCCAAGGTGATCACTAAAATACCAATAGTGACCACAGCGGTTAACCACTGCTGTTGAAAAATGGTCACTATTATCTCAAGTATCAATATTGCTTGAAGAATAAAGGTTATGCGTTGGTGAATCGAAAGAGATGCCATCTGAGTTTAATTATCTGAATTCGTTTTTAAGTGTACATGGATTAATCGAATTTATGAAAGAAGTTGTTTTTATGGGTGTTTATTGATCAATACAAGAGGGGATTATAGTCATTAACTTAGTATTATTTATCAAGACCTTTATTTTTTAGTAATAAGCCCCATTTAGCCTCTCGAAAGGAGGACAAATCCAGTTTTGCGGTTTAATCTCTCCTTACTATTTAAATAGTGTCCGATAGTATTTAGCTATTGTTATTATAAATATTATCAATTTCAACTATTTTTAACGGTGCAGCATAATACAACTATGAATTCGAAAGTGAATTCAACCTAGAAACCAACCATCAATAGGATAGTCAAATGATCAACACTGAAATTAAGCCGTTTAACGCCACAGCCTTTAAAGAAGGCCAATTTGTAGATATCTCTGAAAAAGACGTTAAAGGTAAGTGGGCGGTATTTTTCTTCTACCCAGCAGACTTCACTTTCGTATGTCCAACTGAGCTAGGCGACGTTGCTGACAAATATGAAGAGCTTCAAAAGCTAGGTGTTGAAGTATTCTCTGTATCTACAGACACTCACTTCACTCACAAAGCATGGCACGATGCTTCTGAAACCATCGCTAAAATCAACTACTACATGGTTGGCGACCAAACTGGCAACATCACTAACAACTTTGGTGTGATGCGTGAAGGTCAAGGCCTTGCTGATCGTGCTACTTTCTTGGTAGATCCAGAAGGTGTTATCCAAGCAATGGAAATCACTGCTGAAGGTATCGGCCGTGATGCAGACGACCTAATGCGTAAAGTGAAAGCAGCTCAATACGTTGCTAGTCACCCAGGTGAAGTATGCCCAGCTAAGTGGAAAGAAGGTGAAGCGACATTAGCGCCTTCTCTTGACCTAGTAGGTAAAATCTAAAATTCGTTAACTGCGTTGATGTAACGGCGTTAAAAATTGAATTTTATTGCTCATGTATAAACCACATACACTGCGCATCAAACTAAATTTTTGCCTTGTTCCATCTGCCTCGCTAACACGAATTGCTTGAATTGACGGTCTTGTTTAAACCGTTGATTGAAGTTGAGGAAATAAAGGTGTTTATTTCCTCTAGAAAACTTCTGTGATCTTGCTATTGCAAAAAATTGCGGAAGTTTTTTATTGCCTAAAATAAGGCGATATAGACAAGAATTGAATGAAATTTGGCCTCCACCTTAGGAGAGAACGTATAAAAGTGGGATCAGCCCCGATTGTTAATAGATTAAAGAAGGTATCACTATGTTAGATCAAAATATGAAAACCCAGCTTAAAGCGTACTTAGATAATTTGAAAAGCGATGTACATCTAGTATTAAGCCTTGATGAGAGTGATACCGCACAAAAATTGAAAGGTCTTGCGGATGACATTGCATCACTAAATGACAAAGTAAAAGTGATTGATAATGCAAATGCCTCAAGCCGTAAACCGATCATGCAGGTGGTTAATCCTGCGAAACAAACTGCTTTAGGGTTTGCGGGTTTGCCAATGGGCCATGAATTTACCTCACTTGTGTTGGCACTGCTTCATAGTGGTGGTCACCCAATGAAACTAGAGCCAGAGGTGATTGAACAAATTGCAGCCCTAGAAAGCGAAATGAACTTCGAGATATTTATTTCCCTAAGCTGCCAGAACTGTCCAGATGTGGTGCAGGCATTAAATATGATGGCGGCCATTAACCCTAACATTAAAACCACCATGATTGATGGCGCGGCGTTTCAAGATGAAGTGACTGAACGCAATATCATGGCGGTGCCAAGTGTTTACTTAAACGGTGAGCACTTTGCTTCTGGGCGTATTTCACTAGCCGAGATACTTAAAAAAGTAGACAGTGGAGCGGAGGCAAAACAAGCAGCTTTATTAAATGAAAAGGCCCCATATGAAGTATTAGTGGTCGGTGGTGGCCCAGCGGGAGCATCAGCGGCTATCTATGCCGCGCGTAAAGGCATTCGTACTGGCGTAGTGGCCGAGCGTTTTGGTGGCCAAGTTATGGATACCATGGCCATTGAAAACTTTATCTCAGTGAAAGAAACCCAAGGCCCTAAATTGGCTGCAGCACTAGAAGAGCACGTTAAAGAATACGACGTGGATATTATGGCTGAGCAAAAAGCGGATGCTGTGGTGAGTGCTGAAAAAACCGAAGACGGTTACATTCATGTCTCCCTTGAAAGTGGCGCAACGCTAAAAAGCCGCAGCGTGATTCTTTCAACGGGGGCGCGCTGGAGAGAAATGAACGTACCGGGTGAACAGGAATACCGTAACAAGGGGGTGGCGTATTGCCCACATTGTGACGGCCCATTGTTCAAAGGGAAAAAAGTGGCGGTAATTGGTGGCGGTAATTCCGGTATTGAAGCCGCCATAGACTTAGCGGGTTTGGTTGAGCATGTGACGGTTCTAGAGTTTGCGGACACACTTCGTGCGGACAAAGTATTGGTGGATAAAGCCAATAGTATGGGCAATATTGAGATAATCAAAGAAGCACAAACCACTGAAGTAGTGGGGGACGGCACTCGCGTGACGTCGTTGAAGTATACCGACCGTGCAACTGGAGATGCCAAAGAAGTCGAGCTGGCGGGTATTTTTGTACAAATCGGCTTGGTGCCAAACAGCGAGTTCTTAAAAGACAGTGGTATTGAATTGTCGCCACGTGGTGAGATAGAGGTATCTGCTAAGGGTGAAACTTCATTATCAGGCGTATTTGCAGCAGGTGACGTGACCACGGTGCCTTACAAGCAAATCATTATTGCCATGGGTGAAGGCTCTAAGGCCAGCCTAGGAGCATTTGATTACTTGATTCGTACTCCAACCCCAGTAAATGCATAACGATTAGCCCCCAGCATTTAAAGCTGGGGGCTACTGGTTATCTTTGCTTGTTGGCTGTGGAGCCGCGAGAATCTAAGCGGGCCATAATCGCGGCCATTTCATCCGCTTGCTCGCGTACTTGTTTTAACTTAGAGGCTTCTCGGTTGGCCTTTTCTTCGGCCAGCTTTTCTTTGATCAATTTTTCTTTTTTTACATTGCCTGTGCGACCGGATGCTAGCTTTTGAGTGGCGGCCGGTTTAGCGGCTATTTTAGCCCCAGTTGAGCTTGGAGCCGTCTTTCGTTTGACCCCACCAACGCTAGGCTTTAACGGTGATGCATTGGCAATACTGGTCTTGCCTAATGTGGTTTTTACACCCACAAGAGATTTTCCATTATAGGTCTCCATTGCATCTTCAAAGATGTCTTTTAGCTCTTCTCTATCATAAGCTAAGGCATAGTCTTCAACAGTGAAGTTTTCTACACCAAAGTCCCGTAAGTCTTTGTAAATCTGGGCTTTTATCCCTAAAGCCATGGCTTCTTGCAGCTGCATGAAACGTTCATCACTGCTGTCTTTACAGGTACCGACCCAAACGTCGCCTGTGATGTTATTGGTTAGGGTGTATACAAGCATGGATTACCTCTGTACAACTATTGGCAAAAAAATGAGTGGAAATAAACTGCCAAGGGCCGCGCATTGTAATGATGAATAATGAAATGTGTAGGCTTGATTTTTAGATATTTTTTTTAAAGCGGGCTTTTGGGAAAAAACAGCTGATATCATCGATATTCTGAAGATTGTCAAGGGGGGATAACGGGATTTTTTATTCCGATTCGTCACAAAAATGGAGTGAATAATGGCACGATGTTCACCTTGGATAATGTGAAATCCGAGCTTTATCTGTACATATTTGATCTACACTTGAAGTATATAGATCAGTAAAATGGATTGTTGTGTCAATCTTATCCAAGTTGAACTCATACTTTAATACATTAGCGTTTAAAGTCCCTATGCTATTTATCATCATGCTGCTATTGATGATAGGTGCTTTTCTGTGGGTAATGGAGAAAGAAGGGCGCCCTGCCATTAAAGAGGTAGAGCAGCAATCCCTAAGGCAAACTGGTGAGGCCACTATGGCATTGCTCACTGAGTACCTAGAAAACGCCGCCACCTTATCTATGTCTATGGCAAATACAGCTGAAAGCTTGCCATTGGATAAAAGCCTATTTAGTCGCGTATTCCATCATGCACTTGAACACAATAAAATCAGTGATTTTGTTGCAGGTGGAGGTATTTGGCCGGAACCGAATGCATTTAAAGCGAACACGGAACGTTTTAGCTTCTTTTGGGGGAAAAACCAGCACGGTAAGCTAAGCCCATTTGATGATTACAACAAACCTTCGGGCAGCGGATACCATCAAGAAGAATGGTATATACCGGCAAAACATATCCAGCCGGGAAAGGTATATTGGTCACGTTCTTACGTGGACCCATACACCTTAGAACCCATGATTACCGCAACATCGCCAATTTATCGAGATGAAACGTTTTTTGGCGTAGCGACAGTGGATATCATGCTGTCGGCCTTGAATAACCTACTTAAACAGCAGTCAAAACGATTTGGCGGTTACGCCTACGTCTTAGATCGAAGTGGCACGTTTTTATCATTTCCAGATGACGCCATCAGTAAACGAAAAGTGAAAACTGAGAATAATCAAGAAAAGCTACAGTATATTTCAATACAACAGGCGGCACAGGCAACACCATTTTTACCGGTAATTGATGATGCTTTAGCTGCAATGGATGGTATCTCTAGACTGAATCGAGAATTGTCCATAACAGCACAAACACTTGCCTTAGAGAGCTACCAAATCACGCTAGATGAAGGGTTTCGTATCGCCAGTGTTATTACAGACCCGCTGGCAAAGAAAAATATAGGTAACAGCTTCATAAAACAAATAGACCAAGACAATGACCCCATATTAAAAGAGCCTGTATCACTTCAGGTATTTCATATCCCTGATCTGTACGCAAAACTTATTTTAGTTGTACCTAAGCGTTTGTTGAATTTAAAAACCGATAACATCGTGGGTTCTGTATTGTGGGTGTTTACATTAGTCATTGTCTTCGGTTTGGTTTTAGGACTGTTATATTTGGAATGGATTCTATTATCGCCACTTAAACGGATGCGTGAACAGGTAATGAAGTTTGATCATTCACATGATATTCATGTTGATAACCAAGGTGAATTAGCTGATTTAGCTAAGCAGTTTAATCATCGAAATCAACAACTGCTTAATCTCAATTCAAGTTTAGGTGAGTCTGTAAAACTAGCTCAACAAGCAAGTCATTCCAAGAGTCAATTTTTAGCAAACATGAGTCACGAGATCCGAACACCTTTAAACGGTGTTTTAGGCATGATTGACATCGCTTTAAGAAAAGAACCCACCACTGAAATTAAGCACTTTTTAGGGGTAGCAAAATCCAGTGCAGAAAGTTTATTAGTGCTCATTAATGATATTTTGGATTTCTCAAAAGTTGAAGCCGGTAAGTTAGATATACAAAAAATTGATTTTAATCTGCGCCGTTTATTGTCAGATATTGTGGATACCATCCGTCATAATAGTAGCTCGTATGATGTTGAGATGGTATTAGATTTAAACGAATTGGAATCTAACTGGGTAAAAGGGGATCCTGCGCGTATTCGTCAAATATTCACCAACTTAATTGCGAATGCATTAAAATTTACCGAAGATGGTGAAATTGTCATAAAGGTAGGATTAAAAGATATTCCAGATAGAGGGTTTATTTTATATGGTTCAGTAAGGGACACAGGAATAGGGATTGCTAAAGAAAAAATATCGGAATTATTTCAATCATTTTCACAAGTTGATGTCGCATCAACAAGGCAATACGGTGGTACAGGATTAGGCTTGGCTATATGTAAACAGCTATGTGAGTTAATGGGCGGTTCGATAAGTGTACATAGTAAAATTGGAGAGGGGAGTCGATTTGAATTTACTATTCTGTTAGAAAAGAGTGAATATGACAATAAATCTAGATCAGTCATAGACCTTTCTGACTTAAATATACTCGTAGCGGATGATAACGAAAGTAGTCGGTTTGTAATTAGTGAATCATTAAAAATATGGAAAGTAAATGTTACTGAATGTTCTGATGGTGAGGAAGCTTATGAGGAAATATTAAGTAACTACCATATGTATGATGCAATTATTTTGGATATGTATATGCCAAGTATGACTGGCGCTGAGCTTGCTAAAAAGCTACGCAGTCAGCGACAGTTTGATGAAATACCATTAATTATGATTTCCTCATCTGATAACGAGGGGACAGCTGAAAAATATGCAGCGATTGGGTTTCAAGCGTTTTTAGTGAAACCATTCATGCCTGAAGATATTCACGATGCAATTAACTTGTGTGTTCAGAAAGACCCTATTTTAGATAAGGTAAAACCGCTATTAACAGTTCAGCACTTACAATCAATGAGATCGTCAAATGAAGATGAAAATATACCTGAAAAAAAATACGAAGGGCATGTGTTGTTAGTTGAAGATAATAAAATCAATCAAGAGGTGGCAGCTAATATTATTTCTGATTTAGGTTTAACGGTTGATGTAGCAAATGATGGTTTAGAAGCATTAAGTATGCTCCAAAAAGACATTGTTTATAAATGTATATTTATGGACTGCCAAATGCCAAATATGGATGGCTACTCTGCAACTAAGGCGATACGTCAATTGGTTTTTTTTAAACAAATCCCCATTATTGCTATGACAGCAAATGTTTTGAAAGGGGAGAAAAATAAATGCTTAGCAGCGGGAATGGATGATTATTTATCAAAACCAGTGAGTTTTGATGGAGTTAAATCCAAAATAGAGAAATGGATAAAATAGTCGGCTTATTGCTTCTGATCATCCTATCCGGTTGTACTGGACCAAAAACTAAATCAGATAATTTTCTGTTTGAATATACAATACCGCCGAGTTACCCTCTAACAGATCAACACAAGTTTATATATGTTCAGCTAAATGATACGTCGCTTGAACTTCCTGAAGAAAAATTAGAATTTGAAGCATTAACATTAAAAGATACCTCTGTTCGAAAAAAAGCACACATTATTGTTTATATTAACCTGTCTCCATCGTATTTAGTTCAACGCCAGCCCATCTCGCGAAGAATAGTAGAATACGATGAAAAAGAAAAAGGCCATGTTACCTATAAGGTAACAAATCGTGGATATGTCAGAACACGTTATACATTAGAAGTGGTTGATATTATTCAAGATACATTAATATATCAAACACAAGGCTCGAGCAATTACGCTATTAGTGCAAAACCTAAACCTGAAAAAAATCAGACAATAACTCAATTGAAATCAGCTTTTTACGAGAATCGAATAGTAGCAAGAGAAACATTACTGGCAGAAATTTGGAATAATATAAAGCAACACTATTTACAATCTATATCCGTTACGTTTGCCTCATCAAATTACAACTTACTAAGTTATCATGAACAGGAACCTGCGTTTGAAAAAGCATATAAATTATTACTTAAAAACGATAAAACAGCTGCTAGACAGGCCCTTAATATTTATGATCAGGCATTAAAAAAATACTCAGGAAAAGATAGCAACGACCCTTCAGATGAAAAGAAATTAATCACCACGCATTTAAATAAAGGAATTACCGTTGCTTTAGATATGGTCAATACGGATTAGTTTGCAGAGCAGCAATAAATGGCTTACTCATTATTTTAGTTGGGGAGGCTGTAGATAAATCTGTGTAACTGCTTATCATCAATGCCAGCAATGACTAAGGATGGGCAGTTATGAACAAAGAGACATTAGAGGCTCTAGCCCGCGAAGCGGCCAAGGGTATTAAATCCTAATAGTCGCAACGACTCCTCTAGCAAAACTCTGCGTACCGGAGATGGTCAATTCGAACTAGATACACCCTGTGATAGTAATGGGAGCTTTGAACCTAAGCTAGTGAAGAAGAGATAAATTCGCTTCACCTCAATGGGCGAGAAAAATTTATTCTTGTATGTCCGAGGTATGCACCCCGCGAGATCGTTAAAACGTTTAAAGAACTATGCGGAGCCGATGCTTCACCCAATTTAATTTCCAAGGTCACTGATGCGGTATTGACGAAGTGATTGAATGGCAACTCTGTCCGCTCGACCTTATTTATCCAATTGTTTATCTGGATTGTATCGCATTGAAAATCCGGTAAGACAAACAGGTAATCAATAAATCCGTTTATCTCGCCTTGGGCGTCAATATGGGAGGCCACAAAGAATTACTAGGGATGTAGCTATCGGAAAGAGCTGAAAAATAGAGGAGTTAAAGATATCTTGATCGCTTGGATCGATGGTTTGAAAGGTTTTTCAGATGCGATTAATACTGCATTCTCGGAAACGCAAATTCAGCTCTGTATTGTCCACATGGTATGGAACTCAATGAAGTATGTACCTTAGAAAGATTACAAGCCCGTCACATCTGATTTAAACCAAACTCCTAGCCAAACCCATTAATCAGGCATATATTGTTATGGTGTTCACCACAAAAAGAAGAAAAATAATGAAAATACCAGACGACACTGTACACGAATTATCCATGTTATCCCTTTTCGACCAGTCTACTTACCAAGAAGGCATTAAAGTGCATGCCCATGAGGCACCGGCAGAAGACATTGCTGCTACTAAGCGTTTATTTGATAAAGGTTTGATATCGCAAGATGATGGTGGTTATTTAACCACTTTAGGTAAAGATGCAGTAGAGAAGTTACAAGATTTATTAGTCATATTAAAGTAACGAACATAAAAGAGCCGGCCTCAGCCGGTTTTTTGTTTTCAACTCATCTGAAATCAAATCTCGTAGCTTAAACCAAGTTGAAAGCTGATCGCTTCCGTTTGACTAAATTCAGCCCGGAAGTCCCCTGAAGGGAGCTCTACTGTGTAGCCATCTATAAGGGTAAATCCAAGCCCTCCGTTCAGTTTTAAGTTCTTTATTAGCGAATATTCACCGCCAAACCCTAGGGTGTAAGACGAGCCATCAAGTAAATGAGAGCGAGTTGAATCACCTATCTTCGTTGAGCTTGTAAAGGTTGTCACTACAGAGAGTTGATCACTTACTCGATGTCCGATGCCTATGCTGTAATCAAACGTATCATTGGAGAACATGTCTAATTTTGGGTTAATCAACGGATCAAGTCGGTTACCTGAAAATTGATTTGCCTGTGCGATGGTTGCACGGTTGCCATCTATGGTTTTGGCGTCATCACCGATAACATGCAAAGCCGTAAGCTTGCTGTATTCACTCCAACGAAGTTTCACAAACCCAAGGGTGTCTTCGGCTATGCCTGATACAAGTGCAAGTTCTAAAGTCTGGGGGGTGAATGTTTTTGCTGTGCCTCTAGTGTTAAATGAAATAACGTTAGGGATTTTGGCTGTAATGGTGCCTTTAGCATCATAATCCACTTGGCTGTGATAGAGGAATGATGCCCGTAGTGCAATCTTGGGGATTTCGTATGCAATGCCAGCCACATACCCAAGTTCTGTGCCACCATCTAACACCACCGTTAAGTTATCGGCTTCTCCAATAGCGCTAGGGCTCGGTGTTAAATCTTGGTTAAAAGACCCTTTAACACTTTGAATTTTGGGCCCTGCAAATATTTTCACTTGGCCTTTTGGTAGAGCCATGGTGTACCCACAAGCCATGGTGAAGGATTCACTTTCGTATTTGCTATTGATAGGTGCAACGGCTGTATCCATACTGCTGGGGTCATACGTTGGATGACCATTAATATCCACAGGGTTGCCGCTTACATCGGTTTTGACATAGGTATATTGGTCGTCTGCAAATGATATTTGTGTGGCAAAAGGTTGCTCTATTTGGCCTGCGCAGGAGATATCATTAAGCAACTTATATCGGAAACCTACTTGGGGGCGGGTTAAGTTGCCGACGATGTCGCCAGATTTTACTCGTTTTGAATTGGCCTCCGCATTGCTGGTTTGAGCTCGCTTCATTTTGTTGACGTTTGCTTTCATTGGCAAAAAGGTCTGGCCGAATTGGGTTGTGATGATATTGTTATCCCCATAAATGATATCAAAACTGCGATTGGAATTGTCGAACCCACCGGCCATTGCAGGTGTCGCAGCGATAATAGCTGCACTTAAGGTGCTGATTTTAAAAAAGAAAAAATTCATATGTCGGCCCTTTAATTTTTATTTGCCCGCATAGTGAATGAAATAGTGGAATCAGAGTGAATAACGTGACACAGATACGCTCTATAGATGAAAACTCGCGTTACTTATATTGAGCTTGGTACGGTTTCGATAGTGACCATGAGTTAGAGTGAGCTTATCATCGGGTACTTATTATTATTTATGGGCTAAGAATACACCGATATACAACTCATGCAAAAGATACAAATGGATATAAAAAAACCGGCCTAAGCCGGTTTTTTTATTCAGTACTGCAAGATAAGGAATTAAATAATTCCTTTGTCCTGAATTTCTGCGATAGCAGCATCAATACTGGTTTTATCTGCATCAATGATGAGGTCAGCTTGCTCTGTTTCAAAGGTACACAGTGCAATTAAACCCGCTTGCTTGATGATACGTGCAATATCATTTGCATTATTTTCACCAAGGTCATCACGACTTACTAGAGCAGCCGCTTTACCTTGGGTAAATAATTTACGATCAACGGCACCGGCTAATACGTGTTTGTTGCTACCAGTAAACACAATAGAGGCTGCTTTCTGGTCAAAACGATTAGATTTTTCAGTGCTAGATACGGCGTTTAGTTGTTCATCGGCTTGTCCTTCGGCTTGACCAACAACCATACCAGCACCAACTGTAACGTTGGTCAGACGATCAATAACAATGAATGCGCCTGTAGCACGATTCTTTTTATATGGGTCAAATGCGATGGCTTTGTTAAGCGTTAGTTCACATAGGCCGATTTCGTTTAGCTTTAATTCGCTATCATCGTAATGTTCTAATGTGTTTACATCTACGCGGTGATGTACTTTAGAGAACGTTCCGGTGTTGGGTGTAGCCGCAAATTTTAGATCGTATTGCTTGCCCACTTTCATGGCGTCTTCACTCATCCAAACAATATCTGCATTTAGGCAGTTGCTGGTCTGAGGTAAGTCTTCAGTTTTAACGATCATGTCGCCACGACTAATGTCGATTTCATCTTCAAGGGTAATAGTAACGGCTTGATCAATGAAGGCTTCTTGCATGTTGCCATCAAAGTTCACAATGGACTTAACCGTTGATGTCTTACCAGAAGGCAGTGCGGTGATTGCATCACCTGGGCGCACGATACCAGAAGCCACTGTGCCACAGAAACCACGGAAGTCTAAGTTCGGGCGGTTTACGTATTGCACAGGGAATCGGAAGTTATCAAGATTTCGAGTGGCGTTGATTTCAACTGTTTCTAGGATTTCCATCAGCGTTTTGCCTTGATACCAAGGGCTGCGCTCTGAACGGTTCACCACGTTGTCACCATCTAATGCAGATAGCGGCACAAAGTGTACATTCTCAAGTCCTAACTCTTTACCGAAGGCTAGGTAGTCTTGTTTGATTTCGTTGAATTTGTCTTCACTGAAATCCATTAAATCCATTTTGTTAACAGCAACGACAATATGCTTAATACCTAGCAAAGAGGCAATGAAGCTGTGACGTTTAGTTTGTGTTTGTACACCGTAGCGAGCATCGACAAGGATGATAGCTAGGTCGCAGGTCGATGCACCTGTGGCCATATTACGGGTGTATTGCTCATGCCCAGGGGTATCAGCAATGATGAATTTACGTTTATCAGTTGAGAAATAACGATACGCTACATCAATGGTAATACCTTGCTCACGCTCGGCAGCTAGACCGTCAACCAAAAGTGCAAGGTCAACTTTATTGCCTGTGGTACCGTGTTTAGTACTGTCATTTTCGATGGCAGCTAGCTGATCTTCGAAGATCATTTTTGAATCATAAAGCAAGCGACCGATTAGGGTACTCTTACCATCATCTACGTTACCGCAGGTTAAAAAGCGCATGAGTTCTTTGTTTTCATGCTGTTTAAGATAAGCAAGAATATCTTCTGAAATTAAATCTGACTGGTGTGACATTAGAAGTAACCCTCTTGCTTTTTCTTTTCCATTGAGCCGGATGAATCGTGGTCAATAGCTCGACCTTGGCGTTCACTGGTAGTGGTTAATAACATTTCTTGAATAATATCCGGTAACGTTGCTGCTTCGGACTCAACAGCGCCGGTTAGTGGGTAGCAACCCAGAGTACGGAAACGTACCATTTTGTTCATTGGTACTTCACCTTCTTCTAATGGCATACGCTCATCATCAACCATGATAAGGGTGCCATCGCGCTCAACTACTGGGCGTTCTTTTGCTAGGTACAATTCTGGGATTTCGATGTTTTCTAGATAGATATACTGCCAGATATCAAGTTCAGTCCAGTTTGATATAGGGAAAACACGAATGCTCTCCCCTGGGTTAACTTTGCCGTTATAGATGTTCCATAATTCTGGACGCTGGCTTTTTGGATCCCATCTGTGGTTTTTGTCACGGAAAGAATAAACACGCTCTTTTGCACGAGATTTCTCTTCATCGCGACGAGCGCCACCGAAAGCAGCATCAAATTTATATTTGTTTAATGCTTGCTTTAATCCTTCGGTTTTCATGATATCTGTGTGTTTACTAGACCCATGAGTAAATGGACCAACACCTTGATCAACACCGTCTTGGTTAATATGCACCAGTAATTCCATGCCAGAGGATTTGGCCATGTAATCACGGAATTGGATCATCTCTTTGAATTTCCAAGTGGTGTCTACGTGTAATAAAGGAAAAGGAGGTACACCTGGAGCAAATGCTTTGCGGGCTAGGTGCAGCATCACGGCGCTGTCCTTACCTACTGAATACATCATTACAGGGTTATCAAATTCCGCGGCGACTTCACGAATAATGTGAATGCTTTCCGCTTCTAGCTGTTTTAAGTGTGTTAAATTATAGTCCGACATGCCAAGGGCTCTCGAGATCGTAGAAAATTGCAGATTAAATTTTGGTGCTACTATACCAGTGTATAGTTGGCATAAGAAGAGGTTGGCTTATATCAAAGCATAATATTGATATAGCCATAATAGGACATTAGGTTGTATAGCCCAAAAATGCCCTAGGGAACTAGGCTTCTGTTTTGTTTGGGTTTGATTCAGGTTTATCCGCGGACTCTTCTATTTTTTCAGGTTCGGGCTTTAAGTCTAAGGCTTGTTTGAGATCCGCTAATGGTTTTTCGGTGAATTGGTCAGCACCTTTGGCAAGGTGTTCGTATAAGTCTGAATAACTTTTAGTCAGGTTCTGAGCTAAGTCAGCTGTTTGGGAATAGTGCTGCTGTAGGGCATCCTTCATGGAAAGTTGCTCGCCTTTTACCTTATTTAACTCTTTTTCTAGTAACGCTACATGAGTGCCGCGGCTAAGAACGTAGCGTTGAACTAAGATGCCGATGCCGACTCCGACTGCAAAGATAAAAATACTGGAGATTAATTGTGCGCTTATCATGGGACATCCTTGCGTTGTGCTTACTGGACAAGACCAGTTTAGCCAGTTCTGTTGGGGAATCATAGGGACATAACAGCAGAAAATAAAAATCACCTATCAAAAGCTAGTACTCAGGAATGAGGAGTCATTGTGGCGAAACAATTAATTAAGGGGGTGATTGGCTCCCTAGAAATTGCCGTTAATGAAATAAACCCAACAGCACCCTATGTTGTGGTGTGTCACCCGCACCCCTTATATGGGGGCACTATGGATAACAAAGTGGTGACTATGACAGCCAAAGCCTATGAGGATTTGGGTTGTAACTCGATACGCTTTAATTACCGAGGAGTAGGTGAAAGCGATGGTATATACGGAAAAAGCCTCGGTGAGGTAGCTGATGCACTGGCCATCGTGACATGGCTGAATAAAGAAAAAGCGGTTACAACCTTATATTTTGCGGGTTTTAGTTTTGGCGCCTACATAGCGGCTCAAGCGGCCAGCGATACTCAGGCACAATCACAAATGGAAGTTAGGCATTTGCTGATGATCGCACCATCCGTGCTTAACTCTCCCTTTGAAAACGTCACGCCTATCTCTCTAGATACCACTATCATCATGGGGGATGCCGATGAAGTGGTTCCGTATGGTGACGTCCGCGCATGGGCTGAACAACAATACCCACCTCTGGAAATGATTACTATGGAGGGGGCTGGCCATTTTTTTCATGGGCGCTTAACTGAGTTAAAGCAGCAAATTAAACGCTTATTCAATACAGAAAAACTAGGCTAAATTTGCCTTTAGCCCCCTTAAACTGTACATTGCGCACCCATTGAACCCCTTATTCTTACCTTAAATACTCAGGTACAAGCTGGCCATGACGCCCTTAGAACTCTATCGCAAAGATCTTGAACGTGACGACTTTTCCTACGATGCTGCACAGGAAATGGCTGTAAAGCATTTACAGCGTTTATACGATGATCTGGTAGCGAAATACGAGTCAGAGCAAAATCAATCAGCTCTTTCTAAGATGTTTTCCAAGTTGGGTAAAAATAAGCCTAAGCGCCCTGTGCAAGGGATTTATTTCTGGGGTGGCGTTGGCCGTGGTAAGACCTATCTGGTTGATACTTTTTACGATGCACTGCCGTTTGAGCGTAAAATGCGTACTCACTTTCACCGCTTTATGCAGCGCGTACATCAAGACCTAACCAAATTAGCCGGTGCCAAAAACCCACTGACCATAGTCGCCGATCAAATTGCTGATGAAGCTGTAGTGATCTGTTTTGATGAGTTCTTTGTGGTCGACATAGGTGACGCTATGATTCTGGGTGGCTTGATGCAAGAATTGTTTGCCCGTGGTGTAACTCTAGTCAGTACCTCGAATATTATTCCAGATGGCTTGTACGAAAATGGCTTACAGCGTGACCGCTTTATTCCTGCTATTAAACTATTAAACGAATACACCGATGTGATCAACGTTGATAGTGGTGTGGATTATCGCTTACGCACATTAGAGCAAGCTGAGTTATATCACTATCCATTAGACGACACAGCCAATGCCAGCTTGCAGAAAAGTTTTGACAGCTTAGTGCCGGACGCCGCTCATATCGAAAAAAACACAACCGTAGAAATACTCGGGCGTAATATACCGGCAAAAGCAGTATGTGACGACGTGGCGTGGTTTGAGTTTGAGGCTCTTTGTGATGGCCCACGTTCACCTAGCGACTACATAGAACTGGGTAAATTATTCCATGCTGTCATCATCTCCAACGTGCCACAAATGGGTGTGAAAAACGACGACCTTGGGCGACGTTATATTAACCTTATCGACGAGTTTTATGATCGTGGTGTGAAGGTGATCATGTCGGCGGATGCGCCGATTCCTGATATTTATTCGGGCGGTAAGCTGGACTTTCCTTTCCAGCGTACAACATCACGGATGCTGGAAATGCAGTCACACGAATATCTTGCCCGCGAGCACAAGGCCTAATTCTTTTTAAAGCTATTGCGCTTAGTAATATTGCGTTATTTTTTTGCTCGCACTCCTCATGTAAGACTACTACACTCCGGGTGCTCGCAAAAAAAATGCCTTATCTTACTTGCGCTCATGACGCTTTAAAGCTCCTATATATTATCTTTGTTGAAAGCATTTTTTTATATCGTTGTGTAAGAAAGACTACACGCCTCAATAAAAAGGTACTTTCGCCTCGATCTAACTTCGCCGCTGACTTTCAAGAATATCTTGTAATAATTAAATATTTTCTATCAATGAGTTTGATATATGGCACTCATTGATTATTTTATTCAAAATAGTTTCATGTAATAAATCGAGTTGCCTCAAATAAGGTAATAACTCGAATAGATATATATGAGTTTTATCCTCTATCTTTATTGCCTTTTTAAGTTGTGATGTTTCTTGTGCAAGCTTTTCAGTTTGACTACACAAGGAGTCAATTTTCTTTAGTGAACACCATAGTTCAATGCTTTTATCTTGTTTAAAATTTGAGATTAATAGTAGTAAATCGGCAGGTGTAGGAGTGAAGCTTGCTTGGGGGTCTAATGTGAAATCTTGTTTCTCTAGTCCTTTTATTTCATTTTTTATAATAGAAAGGTTTTGACTAGCAACTCTGTGAGTATCTTGAATTGCAGATATTATCATGGTGATTACTTGTTTGTTTTTATGTTTTTGTTCTTCGGAATATGTAATGCGGTACCATATTGCACTACTTGCCACACCGATAAGCATGCCTATGATTTCTTTTTGCCCGAAGAAGGCAATTATTGATGATAGTGTGGTTATGGAGATGTTTAACAGTTCTTCCAATGTACAAGTCCTTGTTTGTTCAATATTACAGAAAAATGTATTTATAATGATGAGATATGAAAGATTCACAATGCCTCAGAAACTACGGGAAACCAAGTCCGTACCGATAACAATATGCGATTTCTGAGCACCGCTACAACCAAAATGTTCGATCACCCATAAGAGACGAGCGGTGTGAAGTATGAGCGGAGAGGGGGGTGGGGATACTTCCCCACAAAGAAAACCGTGCTGGCTTTAACTATCCAGAATACGAAGACTTGGATAATTCATCATCTAATTTAAACGCACTTGCGCATTGAGGGCGGCGTAAGACTCGGCGCGAAGCGGGTATGGGTGAAACCTCGAGAAAAGAAACCATGCTGGCTTTCACTTTCCAGAATCTAAAACCCTAGATAATTAACACAGTCAGCAAGCGCACATGAGTAAAACAGGATGGGTTAGCGAAGCGTAAACCATCAATATGCTAATGACTTACTGTTTACTACGCACAATCCTAATCAGACTCAACGCCTCTCATATCAAAAACACGCAGACACAAAAAAAGGCCCTTGGGGCCTTTTGGGTAATAACGATTAACGTCTACGACGTCTCTGCACAACACGAGCACGCTGCTCTTGTTCTACTTCAATCTTGATAGGCTGCAACGTTTGCTGCGGTTCAAACAATTGTTGAATCATTGCCTTCAAGGCGATTAACCATGATGTCATTGGCTGACTCCTATGTGACTGTTTTCAGTATAGTCATTAAAAAACATCAAAACCAAGGGCTTTGTGTACTTTTTTACGCAAATAAAAAAGGCCGTGATCACCACAGCCTTTAGATAGTCACGCTAACACCTTGAATTACAATGAGCTTTTCAACACGCTTTTAAGTAATTTAGGGTTAGAAGCAATCAAGTCACCTTCTTCATAAAGTGCACCGCCGCTTAGGTCGGTGATTAGACAACCAGCTTCTTTGGCAATCAAGGCGCCGGCTTGGATGGTGGTGTTGTCTACATTGGTCAGCCATAGTGCGTCTAGGTGACCAGCGGCTAGGTGAGCTAAGCTCAGTGCGTCGTCACCTAGTGCGCGAATCATACGTGACTTACTAGTAAGGTTAGAAACACGGGCACGTAAGCGGTCATTGTGATCATTATCAGCAATACCTGGGTACGTTACCCCAATAATAGACTGGCTGACTTTAGTTTTGTCCTTAGTACGAATACGGCGTCCACTCATTTCAGCACCACGTCCACGGGTAGAGGTGAACTCTTGTCCTGAGGTTGGGTTTACAATTAATGCATGCTCGGTTTTACCGTTGACTTGGCAAGCCAGTACTAGGCTGTATAAAGGTAAACCAGAGCGGAAATTGTCTTGGCCCTCTAGTGGGTTAATTAACCATACTGTACCGGTTGGTGCTTCGCGCTCTTGGCGACCAGTTTCGCGGCCTTGAAAGGTATCATCAGGGAAATGTTTACGTAGCTTAAAGATGATTTGTTTCTCAGTGCCAATGGCACAATCAGCAATGAACTTGCTAATTTCTTGGTCTGAGGATCGTTCAAAGTCAAAGCGTTCTACTGCGTGTACCAGTTCTTCACCAGCTTCCCGTAATACGCGTAGGGCAAGATTAACCATTGGCTGCATAGGAATGAAACACTCAGTAAATTAAGGGCCGCATATTTTATGGTACAGATAGTGATTACGCAAGCAATGAAGCCCTGCTTGCGTAATAGAATTCATTAAATCGGTGGGGTGTTGGATTAAAAGTCGTTACACTTAGGCTTCTTTTATCTGACAGAACCTAATTGCGTCTTATTCATGCTGCAAAATATTCGAATTGTTCTTATTAATACCAGCCATTCTGGCAACATAGGCTCTGCTGCGCGGGCCATGAAAACCATGGGGTTGAGTGACTTGGTGCTGGTGGATCCTGTGTCGTTTGACCCAAAGAGCCCATCGGATGAATCCGTTGCTATGGCCAGTGGTGCAGGAGACGTTTTACAAGGGGCGCGGGTTGTTGAAACCTTTGAGCAAGCAATTGAAGATGTTTCCGTGGTGATGGGCGCCAGCGCTCGCTCTCGACATTTGCCTTGGCCATTAATGCATCCGCGTAAAGCCACAGCTAAGGCATTAGAGGTTCTACCTTCTGGTCAAAAAGTGGCGTTAGTCTTTGGTCGCGAGCGAACCGGTTTGACCAATGATGAATTAGCCATGTGTCAGGTGCATATTCATATTCCAACTAATGAAGAATACGCGAGCCTCAATGTGGCCAGTGCGGTTCAGGTTTTGGCCTACGAAATGCGTATGGGGATATTGGCCCATCAAGGTGAATTAGATGCACAATATGATGGTAATTGGGGGGTGAACTGGGATAATGAGTTGGCTAATCAGGGCGAAATTAATGGTTTTATTGCTCATTTAGAACAAACTCTAGTTGATATTGAGTTTTTAGATCCAAATAACCCAAAGCAGTTGATGCCGAGATTGCGCCGTTTATTCCAACGAGCCATGCCGGATAAGGTCGAGATTAATATATTACGCGGTATCTTGAAAATGGTCGGCCGTTCGCGCGATAAATAGATTAAGCGATATGATGTAGTACACCCTTCGTATGAAGTAGGAGAGATTGTGTTTAAACACATACGAGAAGATATAGCCTGTGTTTTTGACCGCGACCCAGCGGCAAGAAATACATTTGAAGTTCTTACCACTTACCCCGGTTTGCATGCTCTGTTGCATTACCGCGTGGCGAATTGGTGTTGGAGTCATGGCTTAAAGTATCTTGCTCGAATGATTAGCTTTTTTAGCCGCTGGTTTACTGGGATTGAAATTCACCCTGGGGCCACTATTGGACGCAGCTTTTTTATTGATCACGGGATGGGAGTGGTCATTGGTGAAACCGCTGAGATTGGCGATAACGTGACCTTGTATCATGGTGTTACCCTTGGTGGTACTTCATGGAATAAGGGTAAGCGTCACCCTACATTGCGCGATGGTGTAGTGGTGGGTGCGGGTGCTAAAGTACTTGGGCCAATCGAGATTGGTGAAAATGGGCGTGTGGGCTCAAACGCGGTTGTCACCAAAAATGTGCCCGCAGGGGCAACGGCTGTGGGTATTCCGGGCCGTATTATTGTTAAAAATATTGACCCTGAAGTGAATCGCCGTCGTCAGGCTATGGCCAGTAAAATGGGCTTTGATGCCTATGGTATGACAGATGAAATGCCAGACCCTATTGCGCGTTCAATTCATAGTTTGCTGGATCATATGCATGCAGTGGATGAAAAAATCGAACGCATGTCCACGGCTTTAGGGGAGTTGGGGCATCAGGAGTGTACAGGCGAGCTGCCTAAGCTTGAAACTGAATTGGATGATATTCAAGCCAGTAAAGATTAATCCAGGTGCTGTTTAGCCACATCTATTAACCCAGCTTGTCTGGGTTTTTTTGTGGCTTTTTTAGGCAAATGACCTCGTATTCTGATAGAATTTGCCGCCAAAATTGACCTTCATGTGTGGTTTTTCTAAAGCCCAAGTAATTTACTCAAGTAAATAGTTGACTGTTTTAGTCGGGTTTAAGATAATTCACCCTATATTCATGACTGTACATGAGGGGATGGGCAATGAGGCTAACCACGAAAGGCCGTTATGCAGTAACAGCCATGCTGGACTTGGCAATACATGGGCAAGCAAAGCCTGTGAGTTTGAATGATATTTCAAGTCGTCAGGGCATTAGTTTGTCTTATTTAGAGCAATTATTTGCCAAGCTTCGTCGCTGTGAGCTGGTGTCTTCGGTTCGTGGCCCCGGGGGCGGTTATCGACTTTCTAGGGCTGAAAGTGAAATTAGCATTGCTCAAGTGGTGGATGCAGTGAATGAATCCATGGATGCCACCCGTTGCCAAGGCAAAGGGGATTGCCAAGAAGGGGATCAATGTTTGACCCATCATCTTTGGCAGAGCTTAAGTGAGCAGATTCATGCCTTTTTAGATGACATCAGTATTCACGATTTAGTCAGTCGCCAAGAGATCCGTGACGTGGCAAAACGCCAAGACGAACGAGCGCAGGAGAAAGTAGAGGTCGACTCACTTATTTCGTTGACATCAGCCTAGGCGCTATCGGCAAGGTTTAAAGCAGTAGAGAATAGAATGAAACCGATTTATCTGGATTATGCAGCCACTACACCAGTGGCACCTCAAGTAGCTGAAAAAATGGCTGCCTGCTTAACTCTGGAAGGTAACTTTGCTAATCCGGCTTCACGCTCCCATCGATATGGCTGGATGGCGGAAGAGGCAGTGGAAAACGCCCGCAACCAACTAGCTCAAGCATTACATTGCGATTCGCGAGAAATCGTTTGGACATCGGGTGCAACCGAAGCAAATAACCTTGCAATTAAAGGTGTATGCGAAAAGTTAGACGGTGGCCATATTATTACCACGGCTATTGAGCATAAAGCGGTGCTGGATGTATGTGGGTATTTAGAAACAAAAGGTTTTACCGTTACCTATTTAACGCCTGACAGCAGTGGACGCATTTCAGTTGCACAGGTTGAGCAAGCATTGCAAGACGACACTTGTTTGGTGTCGGTGATGTATGTAAATAACGAGCTGGGAGTAATCAACCCAGTTGCCGACATAGCGGCGCTTTGTAGAAGCAAAAAGATCACTTTTCATGTGGATGGTGCTCAAGCTGTTGGTAAGGTGGATGTTAATTTAGAGCGTGATGGCATTGATTTACTCTCCATCAGTGCTCATAAGTTTTATGGTCCAAAAGGAATGGGAGCATTGTTTGTGCGTCGTGGTGTAAAAGTCGATGCGCAAATACACGGTGGTGGCCATGAGCGTGGTATGCGCAGTGGCACCTTGCCGACTCATCAAATAGTGGGTTTAGGCTTGGCCGCAGAAATATCAGTTCAAGAACTTAAAGAACAAGAAGCACGCTTGAGTGCTCTGAAACAAAGCTTGATAACGGGTTTATCCCAAGTGTCAGGCGTAACGGTTAACGGTGAAAATACCGTTGCCAATATTGCCAATGTCAGCTTTTCCGGCGTAGATGGCGAGTCGCTTTTGTTGTCGCTGCATGATTTAGCAGTGAGCTCAGGCAGTGCGTGTAATTCGGCCACCATGGCCCCGTCATACGTTTTAAAAGCAATAGGCTTAGATGATGAAACAGCCCATGCCTCCATTCGGTTTTCCATGGGGCGTTTTACCACAGCAGATGAAATTAATCAGGCCGTGAACAGTGTTGTTACGGTTGTACAAAGACTGAGAGCCATGACCGCATAGGTTGTGACTAGGAGCAGTTTGATGAGCGAAGAAATTAATCAATATATCAAAAATGAATACGCAGCAGGATTCATTACCGATATAGAAAGCGACACCTTACCACCGGGTTTAAACGAAGACGTTATTCGTTTTATTAGTGCCAAGAAAGGCGAACCTGAGTGGTTGCTAGACTGGCGTTTAAAAGCCTTTGAAATGTTTAAGGAAATGGAAGAGCCAACTTGGGCTCATGTGCATTATCCGAAAATTAATTTTCAGGATATATCCTATTACAGTTCGCCAAAAAGCATGGAAGACAAACCTCAGTCACTAGATGAGGTAGACCCAGAATTATTGCGCACCTATGAAAAGCTGGGTATCCCATTGCATGAGCAAGCGGTGCTGGCGGGTGTGGCAAATGTCGCTGTGGATGTAGTCTTTGATTCTGTATCGGTTGCCACCACCTTCCGCGAAAAACTATCTGAAGCGGGGGTGATTTTCATGCCTATCTCTGAAGCCGTGCACAAACACCCTGAGCTTGTGAAAAAATATATGGGCTCGGTTGTCCCTCAACGTGATAATTATTATGCCGCGCTTAATTGTGCGGTGTTCTCTGATGGTAGTTTTGTTTACATTCCAAAAGGGGTTCGCTGCCCAATGGAATTATCAACCTATTTTCGCATTAATGAGCAAAACACAGGTCAGTTTGAACGTACATTAATTATTGCCGATGAAGGTTCTCACGTTAGTTACCTAGAAGGTTGTACAGCCCCCATGCGTGATGAAAATCAATTGCACGCAGCCGTGGTTGAACTGGTTGCCCTTGATAATGCAGAAATCAAATATAGTACGGTACAAAACTGGTATCCAGGGGATGAAAACGGCAAAGGTGGTATCTATAACTTTGTTACCAAACGTGCAATTGCTCATACCAATGCAAAAGTATCTTGGACGCAAGTTGAAACCGGTTCTGCTGTTACATGGAAATACCCAAGCTGTATTTTAAAAGGTGATAACTCAATTGGTGAGTTTTATTCAGTTGCATTAACCAATAATTACCAACAAGCGGATACGGGCACAAAAATGATTCACCTTGGTAAAAATACCAAGTCGACCATTATTTCAAAAGGCATCAGTGCAGGTAAAAGTCAAAACGCTTATCGCGGATTAGTGCGAATGAATCCAAGTGCGGCCGGTGCCCGTAACTTTACTCAGTGTGACTCGTTGTTGATTGGCGACAAATGCGGTGCTCACACGTTTCCATATATTGAAAGCAAGCACCCAAGCGCAGTGATTGAACATGAAGCCACAACATCAACCGTAAGTGATGACCAAATGTTCTTGTGTCAGCAGCGCGGTATTGACCCAGAAAAAGCGGTTTCTATGATAGTGAATGGCTTCTGTAAAGAAGTATTTAAAGAGCTGCCAATGGAATTTGCCGTAGAGGCAGGAAAACTATTAGAGGTGTCCCTCGAAGGCTCCGTGGGCTAAAACGCTACTTTACTTAATCTGGCGGTGTTAAAACATTTTTTTATCAATACTCAGGTAGTAACCGATACATTCCGTTTGATAAAAAACATTTTGCCTTGCCATATTTGCGTTAGTAACGCGTTTAATGTGTAAAGAAAACGAATTTAAAATTGTAGGAACGGGCATAGCTCGTAAATGGTTAAACAGAATGTTAAGCATCAAGAATTTACATGCAAGCGTTGAAGAAAAAGAAATCCTAAAAGGTTTGAATATTGAAATTAAGCCAGGAGAGATTCATGCCATCATGGGGCCAAACGGTGCAGGTAAAAGTACATTGGGTAATGTGCTTTCTGGTCGTGAAGGCTATGAGGTAACCGCCGGTGATGTTAATTTTGATGGTAAAAATATTCTAGATATGGACACAGAAGAGCGTGCCCGTGAAGGTTTGTTTTTAGCATTCCAGTACCCTGTTGAAATCCCAGGTGTGAGCAACTTAGAATTTTTAAAAGCTTCGGTTGATGCTGTACGTGCTCATCGTGGTGAAGAGCCAATGGACAGTGTTAGTTTTTTGAAACTGGCTCGTGAAAAATGCAAAGCGGTCAATTTAGATCAAAACTTTTTAAAGCGTGGCGTCAATGAAGGCTTTAGTGGTGGCGAGAAAAAACGTAACGAAATCATGCAAATGATGTTGCTTGAACCAAAGCTTTGCATTTTAGATGAAACCGATTCAGGTTTGGATATTGATGCATTACAAGTGGTTGCAGAAGGCGTGAATTCTCAACGTGACCCTAATCGCTCGTTCATTGTGGTGACGCATTATCAGCGTTTATTAGATTATATTATCCCTGATTACGTTCACGTACTGGCTGACGGTAAAATTGTAAAATCCGGCGGCAAAGAATTAGCCCTAGAGCTTGAAGAAAAAGGCTACGGCTGGATTGAAAACGGAGCGGTTTAATCATGGGTGAAGCAGTTTCAGATTTCAACCAGCAGGCATTATCGTTAACACAAGCCCGTCAAGCGGGCGGTGTTTATCAGGCGATTAATCAGTTAGGCGCCAGTGCGTTTGAAACAATGCCGTTTCCTACTCGTAAAACCGAGTCTTGGAAATACACCAGTTTACACGCCTTAACGCAGCAAAATTATAACCAATCCCCAAAGGCCGTTTTATTGGATGGAATTGATGCGCAGTATGAGGTGAGCGGATTAGAAGTAGTTAACCTTGTATTTGTTAATGGCCAGTTCCAAGCAGCGCTTTCATCCAATGAAACATTAGCAGGCTTACAGTTAGTACGCTTTAGTGAAGCAACTAGTGAGCAACTTGCTCTAATTGAAAAACATTTAGGGAAACTAGCAGAAACCGAACGTAACTTGTTTACGGCATTAAATAATGCTCAAGTGAATGATGGCGTATTTGTGTTTGTGGATAAAAACACTCAACTAGCCAAACCCATTCAAATTACCAATATCAGTATCAAAGACGAGCAGCCAGCCACCGCATTTAATCGCTGTTTGATTGTACTGGATACACATGCTCAAGCCACAGTCATTGAGCAATTTGTATCAAGTGATACTGAGCAAAACGTGGTGATGAATCAAGTTACAGAAGCCGTTATTGGCGATGGTGCCCATTTGCAGCATTATCGTTTAAATAAAGAACACGAAAGCAGTATTCATTTTGGTGGCATGTATGTGGACTTGAGCCGCGACAGCCAATTCACCAGCTATCAAATTCTGTTAGGCAGTAAAATTAAGCGTTTTGATGTGCTGGTCAATCACAATGTGAGTGGTAGTCACTGTGAAATGAAAGGTGTTTACTTGCCGAAGAATGAGCAGCAAGTGGATATTCATAGCTATATTGAGCACAAGGCACCGAATTGTACCACTAATGAAGTGTATCGCGGCATCATGGCGGACAAGTCTAAAGCCGTATTTAATGGCCGTATTCATATCCATCCAGATGCACAAAAAACCTTGGCTGAGTTAAGCAATAAAAACTTATTGCTAAGTGATAAAGCGCAAATTAATACTAAACCAGAATTAGAAATTTACGCCGATGACGTTCGTTGCGCCCATGGCGCAACCGTAGCGCAACTAAATGAAACAGCGAAATTTTATCTGCAAAGTCGTGGTATCAGCGCGCAAGAAGCCGACATAATGTTGAGTTTTGGTTTCATTAATGAATTGTTAGAAAGTATCCCGCTGGAAGCATTGCGAGTTTCTTTACGTCCATTACTGGCTGAACAGTTTAGTAGTGATAAGTCGTTAACTCAGCATTTAATTGCGGATGAGGCGGAGGCGTAATATGGCGTTTGATCCACGCGCCATGCGCGAGCAGTTTCCTATTTTACAACAAAGCGTTCACGGCAAGCCTTTGGTGTATTTGGATAACGGCGCAACCACTCAAAAACCAAATGTGGTAATTGAGGCGATAGATAATTATTACCGTAATGATAATAGTAATGTGCATCGTGGTGCCCATACCTTGGCTGATCGGGCCACTATTAATTTTGAAAATGCTCGCCAATCCGTGCAGCGCTTTATTAATGCCAAACACAGTGAAGAAATTATTTGGACTCGCGGTACCACAGAAAGTATCAACTTAGTGGCGCAAAGTTTTGGTGGGAAATTTATAGGTGCGGGTGATGAAATCATCGTCAGTGCTATGGAGCATCACGCTAATATCGTGCCTTGGCAAATGTTATGTGAGCGCACTGGGGCCACATTAAAAGTGATTCCTGTTTCCGATGCTGGTGAGTTAGATATGGATGCATTTGCAAGCTTACTTAACTCAAAGGTTAAGCTAGTGAGTGTTGTGCATGTGAGCAATGCGCTGGGAACGGTTAACCCTGTTGCGGATATTATTCAGCAAGCCCATGCAGTGGGGGCGAAAGTGTTAATTGATGGGGCTCAATCGGTTGCGCATTTTAACGTGGACGTACAGGCGTTGGATGCGGATTTTTATGCCTTCTCTGCTCATAAGGTATTTGGTCCTACTGGCATTGGTTGTGTGTATGGCAAAAAAGCATTATTAGATGACATGCCCCCTGTACAAGGTGGCGGTGAAATGATTGAGAAAGTGAGTTTCAATGGCACTACTTATCAAGGGCTGCCATTTAAGTTTGAATCAGGTACACCGAATATCGCAGGTGTGATCGGATTTGGCGCTGCTGTTGAGTTTGTCATGGCCCAAGACCGAGATGCCGTTCAAGCTTATGAAGATGAGTTGCTGCAATACGCTCACGAAAAAGCAGAGCAATGTGAAGGATTGAGAATCATAGGTACTGCTCGTAAAAAAGCAGGGGTGTTAAGTTTTTTATTAGATGGTGCGCATCCAGCAGATGTGGGGATGTTGTTGGATCAGCAAGGGGTGGCCGTACGCACTGGGCACCATTGCGCGATGCCGATTATGGATCAGTTTCAAATTCCGGGTACTGCTCGTGCCTCATTTTCGATTTATAACACCAAGGCCGATGTAGACGCTTTATTTGCGGCCATCGAAAAAGTGAAGATGTTTTTATAAGCGTAATCTTAGATTGTGCTAAATAGGAGGTTGTAATGAGTGATGTAAATACGTTCTCGCCTAATGACATTACTGTCTCCATGACAGAAAAAGCCATTGCATATGCGCGAAAGCAGCTAAAGAGCAGCACTGATGCAAAAGGTATTGTGTTAGGGGTTAAAAAAAGCGGTTGTTCTGGCTTTAAATACGACCTGCAATTGTTGGAAGTTGTAACCGGTAATGAGCGTAGCTTTCAGGTGGCAGACGATGTGATTCTTTATGTCACAGCCGAAGCGTTACCCTATGTAAACGGTACTGAAATCGATTACACCACAGAGGGTTTAAACAGCACTATGAAGTTTAATAACCCTAATGCGAAAGATGAGTGTGGTTGTGGTGAAAGCTTCAATATTTGATGGGTCGCTATTGCGCTTGGTAATACCGCGTTAGAAAACAAGCTCGGCAACATCATGTATAAAACATACACTCATTTGCCTCGCTTATTTTCTGCCTTGTCTTTCCATCGCTCATGACGCGACTGGAAGATTATATAGATCAAAGAGTTTATATATGGAAAGAAGAATGGTAGTGGCACAAAGTGATGTGCCAGCCCGCTTAGTCCCTGTAGGGACAAAAATCACCATTCCATCGGGTAGCTTTGTCACATTGACTCAAGCACTGGGTGGTAACTATACCGTTGTATATAACGGTAATATGGCCCGTGTAGACGGTACTGATGCGGCGGCATTGGGTTTAGAGTCTGAGGTGCTGAGCTTTGAGCCCGGAGAAGGCCTGACAATTCGCGAAGATGACGTTTGGCAAGCACTGAGAACCATTTATGACCCTGAAATCCCAGTAAACCTTGTGGATCTGGGATTAATCTATCGGGTTAATATTGATCAGTCAGGGCAAAAGGTGTCCATCGATATGACATTAACGGCCCCAGCATGTGGTATGGGGCCGGTTTTGGTGAGTGATGTGAAGTATCGAACGGCACTGGTTCCAAATGTTAAAGAGGTACATGTGGAATTAGTATTCGATCCGCCGTGGTCTCGTGAGATGATGAGTGAAGAAGCTCAATTAGAAACGGGCATGTTCTTTTAGTAAAAAGCCTCTAAAAAACAACACAATGTAAAAAACGTTACATAGTGCTTTTTAGTAATGCTTTAGTATCAACTAAAATTCTGCTTATTGTTTGATAGTACTTGGTGCCGGCGTCGTATTTGGGTCTTTTAAAATGCCTTGAATTACGTCATAGTGTGCCTCGAATTTTGAACAACAATAAAAAAAGCGTACGTCTAAGCTTGGTAAATATCCAAACCTAGTAGACTCAAAAGGTCGGCGTAACGACAATCTATTCTTTTAGAGGTAATGACAAAATGGAAGCATCTTTTTGGGATGGTAAGCGCGCACCAGGCGTTGTAGATAGTATAGAAATCAAATATGACAGTGCAATTGATGCTATCGAAAAGTCTTTCAAACAGTATGCAGATCGCCCAGCATTTACTTGCTTAGGCCACACGCTTACCTATCAAGATATGGATGTACTTTCAGGTGCATTTGCAAGTTACCTGCAAAATCATACGAATCTAAAGCCCGGTGATACCGTTGCTGTACAAATGCCAAACGTGCTGCAATACCCAGTAGTGGTATACGGAGCATTACGTGCAGGCATGCGCATTACCAATACTAACCCAATGTATACTGAGCGTGAAATGCTTCATCAGTTCAACGACTCAGAAGCGAAAGCTCTAGTATGTATGGACGTATTTGCACACTCTGTTCAAAACGTAAAAGATAAAACGGGCTTAGAAAACATTATCGTTACCAGTGCTGCGGATTTACTGCCATTTGTGAAGCGCTCTTTAATTAACTTTGTTATGAAGAAAGTTAAAAAAGCCGTTCCTGCATATTCACTACCAGAAGCTACGTCTTTCCTTAAGGCCTTGAGTTTGGGTAAAGGCAAGCCTTTTAAAGATGCACATTTATCTGATCCACAAGACACTATCGTTCTTCAATATACTGGTGGTACAACTGGTGTAGCAAAAGGGGCTGAGCTGACTAACCGCAACATAGTTGCGAATATGACAATGTCTCAAGCAACGATTCATCAAACCACAGATGACGGCAAGCTGATCCGTGGTGAAGGCGCCGTCACTGCCGTTGCTCCATTGCCGCTTTACCATATTTATGCGTTCTCTATGCATATGATGACTTACTTTGAATGTGGCGATCACACATTATTGATTCCAAACCCTCGTGATATTGATGGCTTCATTAAGTCTATGTTGCCACATAAAGTGGGGGTTTTAGTGGGCTTAAACACCTTGTTTGTCTCTCTAATGAACAACCCAAATTTCAAAAAAATCGACTTTAGCCATATGTACCTGACACTTTCAGGTGGTACGGCATTAATAGAAGATACAGCGAAGCGTTGGAAGCAGTTAACAGGTTGTGCCATTACAGAAGGTTATGGTTTAACAGAATGTTCGCCAACAGTATCGGTGAACCCATCAAATGGTCTAGAGCAGCTAGGCTCTGTAGGTCAAGCCATGCCGGGTTGTGCATTGAAGTGTATTGATGCCGAAGGCAATGACGTTGCAGTTGGCGAACGTGGCGAGCTATGCGTGAAAGGTCCACAAGTCATGAAAGGTTACTGGAAGCGTCCAGACGCAACCAAAGATGCTTTCACTGAAGACGGAGAGTGGTTCCGTACTGGCGACGTTGCAATCATCGCAGAAGATGGCTTTGTACGCATCGTGGATCGCTTAAAAGACATGATCATCGTATCAGGTTTCAATGTATTCCCTAATGAGATTGAAGCCGTTGTAGCTGACCACCCTGATGTTGAAAACTGTGCAGTAATTGGTGTACCAGATGAAAAATCAGGTGAAGCTGTGAAATTATTCATTATTTCTAGTAACCCAAGCCTTTCTGTTGAAGAGGTTAAAGCCTTCTTGAAAGAGAAGCTAACAGGTTACAAAATGCCTCGTCACATTGAGTTCCGCGATGAGTTACCTATGACTCCGGTTGGTAAAATCTTACGTCGTGAGTTGAAAGATCAGGAAGATGCCAAGCGCGCACAAGCAAGCGCCTCTTAATTATTAGGTGCTTGCAAAGCCGCCCGAGGGGAACCTCGGGCGGCTTTTTTGCTTTTAGGCAGGCCTATCCGTAAAATGCGACATATTCACTTTATGAGTCCACATTATGGCAAATCCGGTAGATAGCCCATTTGGTCGTAAAATCACCCCAGAAGAGATTATCGATACCTTGAGTTTCTTCGATGGCTGGGAAGAGCGCTACAAATACATTATAGATTTAGGTAAGCAATTACCCGCAATGGATGACAGCTTAAAAACCGAAGAACGGCTTATTGCCGGCTGTCAAAGCCAAGTATGGATTGAGCCCTATAATATTGAGGGTAAGCTATATTTTGATGTGGCCAGTGATGCATTTATTGTATCTGGCTTATTAGCTGTGGTGGTATCAGCCTACAATGGAAAAACACCTGAAGAGGTGTTGGCCTTTGATATGAATGGTTTTTTTGCTGAATTAGACTTAATCAAGCACTTAAGCCCAACCCGTGGTAATGGCCTGCGCAGCATGGTTGCAAGGATTCGTCAGGTAGCTGAAAACGCCCAATAAAGGCTTATGGCAAAAGCCTCTGAAGGTTCTTGGGTAATAGCCTGTGATAGTGTGAGTATCAGTGGCATTTTGGTCCAAATACCGTATAATCCGCGGGATTTTTGACTCATCCTATTTTATTGGAGATTTATCATGGCCGTTGAACGTACTCTATCTATCGTTAAGCCTGACGCAGTTGCTAAAAATGTAATCGGTAAAATCTACAGCCGTTTTGAAGATGCTGGCCTACAGGTTATCGCTTCTAAAATGGTTAAGCTTTCTGACGAACTAGCTGGTGGTTTTTACGCTGAGCACAAAGAACGCCCTTTCTTCAAAGATCTAGTAGGCTTCATGACTTCTGGTCCTGTAATGATTCAAGTACTTGAAGGCGAAGGCGCTGTTCTTAAAAACCGTGACCTTATGGGTGCAACTAACCCTAAAGAAGCTGAAGCTGGTACTATCCGCGCTGACTTCGCTGAAAGCATCGATGCAAACGCTGTTCACGGTTCTGATTCTACTGAATCTGCTGCACGTGAAATCAGCTACTTCTTCAAAGATGAAGAAATCTGCGCACGTTAATATTAACGTAATGCATATCGTACCCATGTAAATGGGTACATGAAGGGGCGGAAAGGGACATTGTTTCTCTCCGCCCTTTTTCCGTATTTAAGCAAGCCACGTTTTATAGGTGACCACATGACTGACGAACAAAAAAAGGTGAATCTTTTGGGTTTAAGCCCACAAAAGATGAAAGATTTTTTTGTGGAAATGGGCGAAAAACCGTTTCGTGCTCAGCAATTACTAAAGTGGATTCATCAAGTGGGCCTTGAAGACTTTGATGACATGTCCAATGTTAGTAAAGTCATGCGAGAAAAGTTAAAAGAAGTAGCGTGCGTAGAATACCCAGAGGTGATCTACCACGACATATCTAAAGATGGCACCCAAAAATGGGTGATGAAGATGCCCGGCGGTTCCAGCATCGAAACCGTGTATATCCCAGAAGGGGATCGCGGTACTTTATGCGTGTCTTCACAAATTGGTTGCTCGTTAGATTGCAGTTTCTGCTCAACGGGAAAACAAGGCTTCAATCGAGACCTCTCAGTGGCCGAAATCATTGGACAAGTTTACGTAGCGGCTAAAAGCTTTGATAAGCCCGGTGAAAAGCGTGAACGTAAAATTACCAACGTGGTGATGATGGGCATGGGCGAGCCTCTCATGAATTTCGACCATGTCGTAGATGCCATGGCATTGATGATGGATGACTATTGTTATGGTCTATCTAAGCGTCGAGTGACGTTAAGTACCTCTGGTGTAGTACCCCGCTTATATGATTTGGCCAAAGTGAGTGATGTATCGTTAGCGGTATCTTTGCACGCGCCTAATGATGAATTGCGTAATGTATTGGTGCCTATTAATCGCAAGTATCCAATTAAAGAATTAATGGAAGCGTGTAATCATTACATGAGTTCATTGCCCGATCGTCGAAAACTCACCATTGAGTACACCATGATGAACAAGGTGAATGACGAATTGGAGCATGCGGAACAATTAGCCAAGCTGCTAAAAGACACACCTTGTAAGATTAACCTCATACCGTTTAACCCATTTCCACAATCGGGTTATGAACGTCCAAGCAATAATCGTGTCTATAAATTCCGTGATTATTTACACAGCCAAGGCTATATCGTCACCATTCGTACTACGCGAGGAGATGACATTGACGCTGCCTGTGGACAGTTAGTAGGCCAAGTAGAAGACAGAACCCGTCGTAGTGAGCGTTATATAAAAATTCGTGAAGTAAACGAGCAACCATCCATAAAATAATAAGAGCGCATATGAATATTGTTAGAAACTTCGTTTTATCGTGTTTAGCGCTGATGTTAGCCGGTTGCGTAACGGTGACGGATAGCCGCTTCACTAAAAAAATTGACAACGACAAAGCAGTGGAGAATTACGTTGCATTAGGTGTGGCCTATATTCAAAACGGTAATATGGCGCTTGCTCGTAAGAAAATAGAACGTGCTTTAGAAATTTCACCTGAAAGTGCTTCAGCTCATAGTGCCATGGCCACCTACTGGGTGGAGCGTGGTGAATATGAACTTGCTGAAAAAGAGTTTTCAATCGCTTTGAATCATAATAGTCAGCACAGTCCTACAAATTACCATTATGGGCGCTTCCTATTTTCAGTTAAAAATAAAAAAACAGGTTGTGATTACATTAAGCGTGCGGCCACAGATGTGGATTACACAGCAAGAGGGATTGCATTTGAAAATCTTGGTTTGTGTCACGAACACTTTGATGAAACAAGATTGGCAGTAGATGCTTTTGAAAAGGCATGGTCGTTAGATACCAATAGTACAGTTTCAAGCTTGAGTTTAGCGGGTATTTACTTAAAGCGTAAACGTCCAGATATTGCTAAACGCTGGTTCGAGCGTTTTGAACGTACCCTAAAAGATCAAAACTTAAATCATACGGCCTCAAGTTTGTATGTGGGTGTGATTGTATTCAGAGCCATTAATGATAAAAACGCACAAGCCAGTTACGCGTTTAAACTTAAAAAGCGATTCCCTCAATCTGGGGAATACAAAGCTTATCTGGCCAGTGAGCGCTAGGACAATTAATCATGAATAAACAAGGTCAATCACCGATTAAGCGTCGAATTTCTCGCCAAATAATGGTGGGAGATGTACCTGTCGGTGGCGACGCACCTATTGCTGTTCAAAGCATGACGAATACAGAAACCTGCAATGTGGCAGCCACGGTTGCGCAAATAAAAGCGCTAGAAGACGTAGGTGCAGATATTGTGCGTGTAAGTGTGCCGTCTATGGAAGCAGCCGAAGCGTTTGGTGAAATTAAAAAGCTAGTTAATGTTCCACTTGTTACGGATATTCACTTCGATTATAAAATTGCATTACGCGTAGCTGAGTTAGGCGCGGATTGTTTGCGCATTAATCCGGGTAACATTGGCCGTGAAGATCGTGTACGAGCAGTGGTCGATGCGGCGCGTCATCATGGTATTCCTATTCGCATTGGTGTGAATGCAGGCTCTTTAGAAAAAGATTTACAGAAAAAATATGGCGAGCCAACA
This sequence comes from Oceaniserpentilla sp. 4NH20-0058, assembly GCF_040371755.1. Classification (NCBI taxonomy): domain Bacteria; kingdom Pseudomonadati; phylum Pseudomonadota; class Gammaproteobacteria; order Oceanospirillales; family Oceanospirillaceae; genus Oceaniserpentilla; species Oceaniserpentilla sp. 4NH20-0058. The sequence continues at coordinate 119,480 of NZ_BAABWE010000009.1, read as the reverse complement.
CCTGAGGCTTTGGTTGAAAGTGCCATGCGTCATATTGATATTCTCGATCGCCTTAATTTTCCTGATTTTAAATTAAGCTTAAAAGCGTCAGACGTATTTATGACCGTAGCTGCTTATCGCCAAATAGCCACACAAATTGAACAGCCTTTGCATTTAGGTATTACCGAAGCGGGTGGTTTAAGAAGTGGTACGGTTAAAAGCTCGGTAGGCCTTGGCATGTTATTAATGGAGGGTATTGGCGATACTTTACGTGTTTCGTTAGCGGCTGATCCAGTTCAAGAAATAAAAGTTGGCTTTGATATTTTAAAAAGTCTGAAACTTAGAAATAAAGGCATTAACTTTATTGCTTGCCCAAGCTGTTCTCGTCAAAACTTTGATGTAGTAAAAACCATGAATGAACTTGAGTCGCGCGTAGAAGACATATTAACGCCACTTGATGTGTCAGTGATTGGTTGTGTGGTCAATGGCCCAGGCGAAGCAAAAGAAACAGATTTAGGTTTAACCGGAGGCAGCCCAAATAACTTAATGTATGAAGACGGGGTGCCTAGCGGTAAGCTAGAAAATGAAAACTTGGTGGATAACTTAGAAAAAATGATTCGCCGTAAGGTTGCAGAAAAAGAAGCGGCCGAAGCCTTAATTATCGCTAAAAATTAATGCGATATCGATTTAAAAGAATTTAAGGATAGTATTTTGGCGCAGAAAAATATTCAAGCCATTCGCGGAATGAACGATATCCTACCTGGGCAAACTCAGGTATGGCGTTACCTAGAAGATCAAGTGAAAGCCGTTTTAGATGGCCATGGCTATCAAGAAATTCGTATGCCAATGGTGGAAGAAACTCGTTTATTTAAGCGTTCAATCGGTGAAGTCACTGACATCGTTGAAAAAGAAATGTACACCTTTGACGATCGTAATGGTGACAGCTTAACTCTTCGCCCAGAAGGAACGGCCAGTTGCGTACGCGCCTGTGATGAGCATCAGCTTATTGCCAATAATGCGCGCCAACGCCTTTGGTATATGGGCCCGATGTTCCGCTACGAGCGCCCACAAAAAGGCCGTTATCGTCAGTTCCACCAAATAGGTGTGGAAACCTTTGGTATGGCAGGCCCAGATATAGATGCTGAATTAATTGTGATGACTCACCTGCTTTGGCAGCGTTTAAATATTCGTGACAAAGTGACATTACAACTTAATACCTTAGGCAGCAACGAAGCCCGTGCTAATTATAAAGCCGCTTTGGTTGAGTATTTGTCTGTGCGTAAAGATGAGTTAGATGAAGACTCTTTGCGTCGCCTAGATAGTAACCCTCTGCGTATTTTGGACTCCAAGAACGAGCAAACACAAAGCTTGCTAAATGATGCGCCGGATTTCTTTGACTACTTAGATGAAGAATCTGCGGAGCATTTTACTCAGCTAAGGGCACTTTTAGATACCGTTGGCGTCGAATACGAAATCAATCCTCGTTTGGTTCGTGGTTTGGATTACTACAGTAAAACAGTATTTGAATGGGTGACTACGGAATTAGGTGCTCAAGGCACCGTTTGTGCTGGGGGGCGTTACGACGGTTTGGTTGAACAGCTAGGGGGTAAAGCCACACCAGCGGTTGGATTTGCCATGGGTATCGAGCGTTTAATCTTGATGCTAGAGGCGTTAAATGTGATACCTCAAGCAGTGCATAATTACTTAGATGTGTATCTTGTGGCGGTCGGTAATGTGACCTCCGCAGCCATGCAGATTTCAGCACAGCTTCGTGAGCAACTACCCAATTTACGCTTACAAATGCATATGGGTGGCGGTAACTTTAAGAAGCAAATGAAAAAAGCCAACGAAAGCGGCGCTCAGTTTGCGCTGATTTTAGGGGAAGATGAAGTGGCAAATGGCCAAGCCGCTATTAAGCCGCTGCGAGATCAATCTGATCAAGTGAGTATTGCCCAAGAAGAGCTTGCACAATGGTTTAATGAAGCTCTGTAAAATCGTGCAAAATTACTATAAAGTCGATGCCCTTAATCGACTTTAAAACCAGTTAACAGGCATAAATAGAGCCTTAATTAGAATAATAATCGGAGCCAAGTCATGACAGACATGCGTACAGAAGAAGAGCAAATTGAAGCCATAAAAACGTGGTGGAAAGAAAACGGCAAGCAAACAGTAGTTGCCTTAGTCGTTGTCGCAGGTGGCTGGTTTGGTTATCAAGGCTATCAAGGCCAACAACAAGCCACGGCACAAGCGGCATCATCGGTTTATCAGCAAGTGCTACAACTAGAAACCGCTGAAACCGAAGAAGACAAAGGCCGTCGAGAATTATTGCTTGATCAACTGCAAAAGGACTATGCCTCAACTGTGTATGCTCAATTTGCTGGTTTAATTAAAGCCAAAGATGCTGTTCAGGCGGGAGATTTAGATTTAGCAGTCACAGAGTTAAGCATGGTTAAAGACAACGCCTCAACTGATGAATTGCGTCATTTAGCCACGGTTCGTTTAGCTAGAGTGTTAGTCTCGCAAGAAAAATCTGATGAAGCTTTGGCTTTGTTGGCCGTTGAAGAGACAGGCGCATTTGGCGCTGAGTACTTTGAAGCCAAAGGCGATGCTTTACAGCAAAAAGGTGAACAAGACGCCGCACGTGATGCATATACTCAAGCAATGGCTGAAACACAACGTCTGGGCACCAACAACCCAGTATTAAAAATGAAACTAGATGATCTGGCGGTGGCAAACTAATGCGTCTATTGGTTGCAATGATGTTTTTGGGTCTTGCGGCTTGTTCGAGCAATGACACAAAAGAACAAGAAGAATTAGGGCCTAAGGCATTAACGGGTATAGAAGAAGAACTTCAATTATCTCAACAGTGGCGCTATCAGGTTGGTAGTGGCATGGGGACGGGATATGCACGTTTGCAACCGGCGTCACAGGCAGGTCAAATTTACGTAGCCAGTGCCAATGGTTTGGTTGAGTCTCTTTCTCTTGAAAGTGGTTCAGTTAATTGGTCTACCGATGTAGAGGCCCAATTAACCGCAGCTATCTCAGTTGGTAATAGCAAAGGGTTTATAGCTACTGATGATGGTGATGTAATCGCTCTTAATCTGGTTGATGGCGAAGAAGTATGGCGCAGTGAGATTAAAGCGGAAGTCCTGTCGGTTCCGGTTGTGCATAACAACCAATTAGCCGTACAAACCGTGGATGGTCAATTGTATTTACTCAGTACGGATAACGGCAAAGTATTGTGGAGCTTTGATAGTAATTTACCAACGCTTTCAATTCGCGGAACCTCGCAGCCAGTGTTTTATCAAAACATGTTGCTAGCCAGTTTTGCTAACGGCAAAGTTGTCGGGTTGAATGCTAAAAATGGCGCAATCCTTTGGCAAGAACGTGTAGGTATTCCAGCAGGTCGTAGTGAACTAGAGCGTTTAGTAGACGTTGACGGTCGGCTGCTAGTGAAAGACGACATGTTATTTGTAGTCGGTTATCAAGGTCATGTAATGGCCATAGACCTTCGTAGTGGTAAAGCTAAGTGGAAGCGCGAAGCCTCTAGTTACCATGGTCCTTTAAGTGGCCTAGGTAATATTTATATGATTTCTGACAATGATCACATTGTTGCCATTGATGAGCAAACCACTAACGATGTTTGGTCTCAAACGGACTTAGAAGGTCGCCAATTAAGCGAGCCAGTATTATTTGCGAACCATATTGCGTTCACTGACTATGAAGGTTACATCCATTTAATTAAACAAGTGGACGGCATCATTGTTGGGCGCGAACAACTTGTACGACCACCTATTAACTGGGTACGTACAGGGACCTATGAGTTAAAACACCCTTCTCGTCAGTTTGCTTATGACGATGGTATTCGAACTAAGTTAGTTGTTGATGGTGATCACTTAATTACGATTAGCAACTCAGGTTATTTGAGCGTCTTTACGCTTAATTAGCCTAACCCAGCAAAAATGCCCCCATAGGCTAGCCTTTGGGGGCATTTTTGTTTTTTAATCAAACACTGTTGAAGATTTGCATAACGCTTTCCTAGGCAAAAACTGCTATCATACGCTCATATACACCATAGAAACGCACGTCTAATGAATCCTGTAATTGCCTTAGTGGGGCGCCCAAATGTGGGTAAATCCACTCTATTTAATCGTTTAACTCGCAGCCGTGATGCCCTTGTGGCAGATGTTGCCGGTTTGACCCGTGACCGTAAATACGGCGCAGGCAAAGTAGGAGAGCGTGATTACATTGTTGTTGATACCGGTGGTATTAGCGGCATGGAAGAAGGCTTAGATGAACGCATGGCGGAACAAAGCTTCCAAGCCATGGATGAAGCTGACGTTGTGCTATTTTTGGTGGATGCCCGTGCTGGATTAACCTCTGCAGATATGATGATTGCCAATCACCTGCGAACCATCGAAAAGAAAACCTACCTTGTTGTAAACAAAATTGATGGCCTAAATCCAGAGTTAGCCGTGCTTGAATTCCATGAATTAGGCTTAGGTGAGCTGCAAGTCATTGCTGCTTCCCATAACCGTGGCATCAACGGGCTCATGGAGAAAGTATTAGAAGAATTGCCGCCTGAGTTTGATGTTATTGAAGGCGAAGAAGAATCGAAGCACAAAGGCATTAAAATCTCTGTAGTGGGTCGACCAAACGTAGGTAAGTCTACCTTGGTTAACCGCATGTTAGGTGAAGACCGCGTAGTGGTTTTTGACCAAGCTGGCACCACCATGGACAGTATTTATATTCCTTATGAACGACATGAAAAACAGTACACTCTAATTGATACCGCAGGTGTACGCCGTCGTAAGAACATTTCAGAAGCCGTTGAAAAGTTTTCAATCATCAAAACCTTGCAAGCGATTCAAGACAGTAATGTGTGTATCTTAGTGATCGATGCCCGTGATGGCATCGTGGAGCAAGATCTTACCATGCTGAGTTTTGTGCTTAACGCAGGCCGTGCATTAGTCATCGCCCTGAATAAATGGGATGGCATGGACACTGAGCAAAAAGATTTTGTGAAAAAAGAAATTGAGCGTCGCCTGACATTTGCTGACTGGGCAGATATGCATTTCATTAGTGCTAAACATGGTACTGGTGTGGGCAACTTGTATGATTCGGTTGAAGACGCATATGAAAGTGCTCATTTAGACATGACCACATCTCAGCTTACTCGCATTCTAGAAGATGCGGTGATGGATCATCAGCCACCTGTAGTGGGGACTTCTCGAGTTAAATTACGCTATGCACACCAAGGAGGTATGAACCCCCCCATTATTGTTGTGCATGGTAATAAAACGGCATCATTGCCAGACAGTTATAAGCGTTACTTAGCCAATACGTTTAGACGTGTACTTAAAATTAGTGGCACACCAATTCGCTTTGAATTTAAATCAGGTGAAAACCCATTTGATGATAAAAAAGAAGATCGTATTTTCAATAAATCAAAACGCGGCGATCGCCTTAAGCAGACTAAATCTATTCGCCAAGCGAAACATGATAAAGTGAAACAGCGTAAGAAGAAGGTCAACCGAAAGGGGCACCCATAGATATTAATAACGCCCTACGGGGCGTTTTTTATGTTCAGGACGAACGTATGCCGCGGTGCCAAGGATGGCAAAGAGCGGCGATGTTCAGGGAAAACATTTCCAAGCCTGAAGTCAAAATAAACATCACAGTTAAAAATAAGGGTAATAAAATGAGCAAGCCCTATGGCCAAGAAGATGCCACCTATCAAGCCGCTGGCGAATACGAGGGTATCAAAAAACTAGTGGATGACTTTTATGACATTATGTCTGAATTAAAAGCATCGCAGCATATTCGTGAAATGCATCCTGAAAACCTAGAGGAATCAAGAGACAAGCTCACGCGCTTTTTATGTGCTTGGACTGGCGGCCCTAGGCTGTATCGTGAAAAGTATGGGCCTATTTCTATTCCTCAAGCACATAGTCATTTGACCATTGGCAGCGCTGAGCGCGATGCTTGGTTGCTGTGTATGAAGCAAGCGCTGGCGAAACAAGATTACCCGCAAGACTTCCAAGATTATATGATCACACAATTGGCGGTGCCGGCTGGTCGTTGTATGAATGCTGAATAAAAAAAGGGTGCTTGAAACAAGCACCCTAAAGGTCAAAGGAAGTGACATGAAACAGTTAGTGAAGCTGTAACACTAAAGCGGCTTTCTCGCAGTAATCTTTTTGTTTAGTGTCGTTCTTTTGTTTGCTTTGCGTAGATTTCACCCAAATATAACTGGACGCTTTACCCTTACATAACTCAAGGCCAAGCACAGAGTTCTTTGATTTAACAAATAAATTCATTGTAATTTCACCGCGGCCCATGGTGCGCAAATGCATTTTTTTAGGTGATAGTGTGTAAGACTTGATGCCACTACGGCCGTTTACTGAAATGGTTTTCCCTGGAGGCGCGTTAACCCATTCTGCATCATCGCGAATTTCTATGCTGGTCCAACTGCTGTCAGTAGAAACAGAAAGCTCATAGATCGTAATATCACCTTGTGCGGCAATGGCGGGTACACTTAATAGTAAAAGTGAAAGCCAGATTCCTTTCATGTCCTCATCCTTGGCAAATAGACCTATTAGAAATTTAGGCAAGGACTGGCTTTTCGTCAAATGGACAAGGTCAGCCAACCCCTTCAAAAGAAGGGATTGGCTGAATACGGTAGGTTATAAATGGCTTTCTGCGTATTCTGCCAAGGCAGATCTTGGTACGCCTTGTAACTCTATGCTGCCACCAAGTGGAAAGCCCTTAAAACGTTCATTTAAGTAAGTTAAACCAGAACTGGTGGCATTTAAATAAGGAGTGTCAATTTGAGCAAGGTTGCCCAAGCACACCACCTTAGATCCCGCACCAGCGCGAGTAATGATGGTTTTCATTTGGTGAGGCGTCAGGTTTTGGCTCTCATCAATGATGATCAAACTCTTCTGGAAACTACGCCCTCGAATATAATTTAACGATTTAAAATGAAGCGGAACCTTTTGCAGAATATAATCAATGCTGCCATTGGTGCTTTCATCATCCATATGCAGAGCTTCAAGGTTATCGGTAATTGCGCCTAACCAAGGTTCCATTTTTTCAGCTTCCGTTCCCGGTAAAAAGCCAATATCTTCATCTAAACCACGAACACTACGAGTGGCGATAATTCGCGTGTAGCGGTTTTGCGATACGGTCATATCAATGGCCGCCGCTAACGCCAATATGGTTTTACCTGAACCCGCGGCCCCTGTTAAATTCACTAAGTGAATATCAGGGTCAAGCAGTAAATCTAGCGCAACAGCTTGATAGATATCTCTTGGGGTTAGGCCCCATGCTTGTTGTTGCATGAGGTGATCACGGGAGCGATCCCATAGGGTAACTTGCTCATCATTCATATCGCAGATACGGGCTACAAAGCCTTGCTCATCTACTATGTATTGATTCACAAAAACGTCTTTACCTAGCTCACTACGGGCTATTTTATGTACCGTGCGCCCCGGTTCATGGGCGGTTTCAACTTTATTGATAGTATCCCAAAAGCTATTTTTAAATTCGTGAAAGCCCTTGGTGAGAGATTCAATATCACTGACCAGTTGATCGTTGTGATAATCCTCGGCGGCGATACCGCAGCCACGCGCTTTAAGGCGCATGTTAATGTCTTTGGTGACTAATACAATTTGTGTTTTGGGGCGTTGCTGTTGCAGAAATATTAAGCTGTTGATGATTTTATTATCATTTAAATCATTGGGTAAAACGGTGCTTTGTGAGACAGGCTTGTCCATAAGCACACTCAAGTAGCCATGTTTCTCCGTGGCTGCAGGAATGGCAACACCATCACTGATTTCTTCCGGACTAGCCTCTCCAAGGATTTTATCAATATTACGTATGGCTTGGCGGCATTCCATGGAAACGCCAGATTTGGACAGTTTGAGTTTATCGAGTTCTTCAAGGACGGTCATAGGGATGACCACTTGGTGTTCTTCAAAATTAAATATGGCAGAAGGGTCGTGAATTAAGACGTTAGTGTCGATGACGTAGGCTTTAGTACGACGTTGGTTGGGCATTCAGCACTCCTCTTTACGAGATTATGCAGGTAGCGACGATTACTACTACTGCTACCACTTTGTGTCTAAGAGAAGCCTTTTTATCGGCTTAATCTCATTCAACATGGTCTAGGTGAGAATGGCAAGCAAAATTTAGCGAAATACGACGTATGGTTTTTTTGTCTTCTGCTACTCTTTAAACAAGTGTGCGTAAATCAATCTTAGGGGCGCGATATGGCTAAAACTAGTACTAAAAGTACATATAAAGTGCTAGTTGTGAGTGATGATAAATTTGATGCCGAAGAAGTCATACGATTAATTAGAATGCCTCTTCTAAAAATTGAACATGCTCTTAATGATCAAAAGGCAATAGAGCAGTTTGATCGCAACCCGTTTGATCTAATCGTATTAAGCCATAGTGATGTGTCAATAGCTCATAGCTTTTATATGAATTTCCTTATGCAAAGCAAAAAAGCATTGGATTATCCTCACCAAGTCATTTTGATGTGCGATGGCAAAGAAATCAGTTCCGCTTATAAACTATGCAAAGAGCAATACCTTGATGATTATGTGGTCTATAAGCCACTTTATGATGTTTACGGTGCAAAATTCTCATTAGAAAAATCCATAGAGCGACTTGATTTAATCAATTATAAAACCCTCATAGAGAATAGAATTAAAAAAATACTGTCTCAAATGGAAGATATAAAATTTCTTATAAAAGAACAGTCAAATAATATAAAGCAAGAAGAGAGTTCGGCAGTCGATAAAAGTGATGAGCTTGAAGTAATTATTAAACAAGGCTTTGAGCATCTTAAAAGTAAAATAAGTGATTCTGATATAGCAAAAGAGCATAAGGATTCATTAAGCCAACAATGTGATGAAATTAAAAAAACGACAGTAGATGAAGGGTTGGAGCAGCATAAAAAAGAAATTGAAAAATTAGGGCAGTCTTGGATGGATGAGATGCTCGGTCAATTCAAAGATGAACCGGAAGAGATAAAAGAAGAAACTGAGGTGAAAGTTTTAATTGTTGAAGATGAACTGGTAAACCAAAAAGTTATGAGTTTAATTCTAACCGAAGAAGGTTTCATCACTAAAGTAGCATCAGATGGTGAAGAAGGATATTTATTAATAAAGAAATGGCAGCCGGATGTGGTTTTGATGGATATCAGGATGCCTAAAATGAACGGACTTAAGGTGGTTAAAAAACTAAAAGAGAGTGGTAACTTAGGAGAGGTAATAATCATAATGCTAACAGCACATAGTGAAAAAGTCGTTGTAAATGAATGCTTGAAGTCCGGTGCCAGTGATTTTATTGTTAAACCGGCTAAAAGAGATGTGTTGCTAGAAAGAATAAATCATTTTCTAGAGTTAAGAGGATGATTATTTTTATACTGGTAGCAATTAATTTGTTGCTTATTTTTTTAGTAAGCATGTTTAGTGAATTTTCTTACTTGATAATTACTGGGGCGGTATTAATAAATAGTCTGATTGGAATGTATTATTATAAATTAAAATCAGATGGGTTTGGTTTTAATGGATTAGAAATTCTAATAAATGAAAACGGAAAGATATTAAAGTTAGGTTCAGATCTTTCAGATATTATTGGAAACAAAACCAAAATCGTAGGTAAGGTTTTGTACGATCAGGATATTATAGAAAAAAGTTCATTATTGAAAATTAAAGACTCAATAAACAATAATAATATTAATGATTTTTTCATATATAATACAAAAACTATAAACGGACGAAATAGTATATCCATAAAATCTTTAATGTTTAAAAATGCGACCTGTTTTGTTATAGAAATATTACACATTAAACCTGAAAATAATCCTTTCTTCTATTTGCATTTTCAAACATCACCACTTGGTATGGTTGGTATAACTCTAAAAGGAAAAATTGCGTATTGGAATGACTCGGCTGAAAGAGTGTATGGCTATCACTCAAGTGAAGCAGTTGGGAAAAGCATCGTAAGCTTATTAAAATTAAATAAGGATATATTTATCGCGGATTGTAAGTCTTGTCTACGCTATGATGGTAGTCGACTTGCAAAGGTTTTAAGTAAAAGAAAAGATGGTCGTGAAGTCATATGTGAATGGAATATGGCTCCAATTTATGATGAAGAAAATAAAGTCAGAGCAATATCAGCAATGATTTCTGACGTAACTGAAAAGGTCTATGAGTATAATTATTTAGAAGACCTTGAAAGAAGATCTACGCTGATAAAAGACACAACTAGCGACATTATTAGTGAAAATAAAATCGAAGAAATAGTACATAATGCATTAGAAAATATGCATAGTTACACTATGTGGTCAGCGTATAGTATTAAGTTCCACGATAGAAATCATCCTACACAATTTAAAACAGTAGATGTTTGGTGTGCTCAGGAAGAAATAAATTTTAGTCAATTTGTTTCTGATGAGTTAAGTAAGCCAGTAATATTGGGCGAGGGTTTTCAAGGTGAGGTTTTGTGTGGAAATGAGCCTATTTGGATAGATGACCTAGCCGGTATAGAAGAGTTTAAAGTATATGGATTTAACTCGGGATATTTTGTCCCGTTATTAATATCGGGTAGACCCTTAGGGTTACTATGTATGTTCAGCGTTGAACATATACGCCATGATGATCGTATAACAGATTTAGTTGAAAAAATATTCGAACAAGTTGCAGTTTTAATAGATAGGCTGGAATCTAATTTTGAGCGTGAAAGATCGATAAAAATAATCGATAGAAAAATGATGCAAAGTAATTTTTTATATTCTTCTCTTAATATTATGTTAGATACCAGTTATGAAGCATCAGATGTATTGACTATTTTAGTCAATATGCTAATGACTGCCATGGATGAGCCGAGTTTTTCATGCGTGAAAATCACTTATTATGATAAAGAATTCATCTCTCATGAGTGGGAAGAGCCAATCGTTCATGAGTCTAGTCCATTGTTAATAGATGGTGAAGAGGTTGGAGAGTTACTTGTAGGATATAGGAAAAATGATATTAATATTAAGGAAATTTCCAGTGATGAAGAGGAAATTGTAAAATCTTTATCAGGGCAGATTTCAGTTTATTTTTCACGTATAAAAACACAGCAAGATTTACGGAAGGCGCTGTTGGATGCAGAGCAGGCAGGACAGGCAAAGGCTGAGTTTTTAGCTGCAATGAGTCATGAAATAAGAACCCCCATGAATGGTGTGGTGGGTATGATTGACCTGTTGCAATATACTGATCTTGATTCAGAACAAAATCAAATGCTATCAACGGTTAAAAATTCAGCGTTCGCCTTATTGCAAATCATTAATGATGTTTTGGACTTTTCAAAAATTGAAGCTGGAAAGCTTGAAATTGATATTCATAAATTTGATTTATATGAGTTGATAGATGATGTCGGCGTAATAGTTTCTTCATCTGCATACAATAAAAAAATTAGACTCTATACAAATATTGATCGTGATGTCTCAAGAATAGTGAATGGTGACTCTGTTCGTGTTAGACAAATCCTATTTAATTTAATTGGCAATGCAATTAAATTCACATCTTCTGATGAAAACAAAGGAGTTGTCTATATTAATGTAGAAAACTGTGATGAGAAGGTTAAGTTTTCAATCATTGATAACGGCATCGGTATGTCAGAAACCGTTGTGGATAAACTATTTTCTCCCTTTACTCAAGCTGAATCAGACACTACAAGAAAGTACGGGGGGACTGGGCTTGGATTGTCTATTTGCAAGCAATTATGTGAGATGATGGATGGTGAAATAAGCGTTGAGAGTAAAAAAGGGCATGGTTCAAAATTTTGTGTATTGTTGCCTTTGACTCAAGATATTGATGATAATAAAGAAATTCCTGATCATTTATTGAATGAAAAAATTGCTTTATGCATTGCAGATGAAACTCAAAAGAAGAATATTAAACTATATATGAGTGAGTTTAATATTACATTTGTAGATTGTATTGATACGGCTGAATCTGTTAATACAGATTATAAGTTGATTATATATGATGAATCTCTCGATAAATCGACTGTTGATTATATCCTTAAAAAGAAAGGCAATGCTCAACTACTTAGATTAAAGTATTTTGAAGATGTAGAAGGTATAAATAGTATTCCGTCAAATCCTTTAAGTAAAATAAACTTATATACGAAATTAGAAGAAATATTTAAAAACCAAGTTTCTGATAGAGTTGTTACATCAAAAATGAAAGTACCTGATAAGTTATCAGGTCATGTATTGATTGCTGAGGATAATATAACCAATCAGGCCGTACTGAAGCGTCAAATGAATTTGATTGGGCTGGATGTTGTTATAGCAGATAATGGGTTAGAGGCATTAAATCGCTATAAAGAAAATGAATATGATTTAGTGTTATCTGATATGCATATGCCAGAGTTAGATGGTGTAGGGTTAACAAAGGCGATTAGAGATATAGAGGCACAAACAAATCGTCGTCGAACGCCTATCATAGCAATCACGGCTAATGCTTTAGAAAATCAGCAGCAAGATTATTTAACCAAAGGGATAGATGAAGTTATCACTAAGCCCATAGAGTTAGAAAAACTACGAGAATGCTTGTCACGTCAGTTAGATGAGTTAAAAGAATTATCTGCATCCCACGGTCAATCAAAGCAAGGTTTACTTGCGCCAGATTTACATGATCAAGAACTTACCAGTAAGAGTGACAGCAATAATACAAGCGTAGATAATACCGACAATGTAGTGAATGACTCGGATAGTGAACAATCTAACATAGAAGCTATTAATGACTCATCAAAAGTTGAGGTGGACATAGATGAACCAGAAGGTAGTGAACTCATTAATTTAAATAGTTTGAGTGAGTTTGTGGGGGACAATAAAACCATTCAGGCTGAAATATTAAAAGAGTTCATTGCACCGACATTGGAGAATCTAGATTGTATTCGAAAATCTGTTGCTGATGGCGACATGAAAGAGGCTTCTGAACTTGGCCATAAATTAAAATCCGCTGCTAGGCTGATTGGTGCTCAAGTACTGGCCGACTATTGTGAGCAGCTGGAACATGCCGGCAAAGAAAATGACGCAGAGTTAGTCACTTCAGTTAGTGAAAAGATCTATAAAAAATCCCAAGATACAATCGCATATATTGAACTGTTTTTAATGGATTCTACCGATTCCCATTAATACTCTATCCCTCAATTGTGATTTGACTACAGTAAAGCGACCCATAAGTATTGATTTATATAATCACCCTAATAGTTAAAAATAATGGGTAAATTTGAGGTAACACTCATATATTGAATATATATCAAGATTTCCTCAGAATTTTGATATAATTCACGGCTATTGCTGCATCAAATGTAATTGTTATAAAAAGCAATTTGGAATATAAGTTTATTCCAAATTGCTTTTGTTTTAAGGAGACATCATGTCTGACCGTCACATCAAATTGTTAATTTTGGGTTCTGGCCCTGCGGGTTACACAGCCGCAGTGTACGCGGCTCGTGCTAACCTTAATCCAGTGGTCATCACAGGTATGCAAATGGGTGGTCAATTAACCACCACCACTGAAGTAGACAATTGGCCAGGGGACGTGGAAGGCCTGCAAGGCCCAGAATTAATGCAGCGCATGCAAGCCCATGCTGAGCGTTTTAATACTGAGATCCTGTTTGATCACATTAACAATGTGGATTTAAGTAAAAAACCCTATACATTAACTGGTGATCAAGGCACTTACACCTGTGATGCGTTGATTATTTGTACAGGTGCATCGGCTCAATATCTTGGCCTAGAAAGCGAAGAAGCGTTTAAAGGCAAAGGTGTATCAGCTTGTGCAACCTGTGACGGTTTCTTTTATAAAAATAAAGAAGTGTGTGTTATTGGTGGTGGTAATACTGCCGTTGAAGAAGCCCTGTATCTGTCGAATATTGCTAGCAAGGTTCACGTAATTCATCGTCGTGATAGCTTCCGCAGTGAGAAAATCCTAGCGGACAAATTGAAAGAAAAAGCCGCCAACGGTAACGTTGAAATCCACTGGTTCAATGAGCTAGACGAAGTATTAGGCGACGACATGGGCGTAACTGGCGTGCGCATTAAAAACAGCCAAACGGGTGAGAAAACTGAACTTGAGCTTGATGGCGTGTTTGTGGCCATTGGTCACACACCAAACACCGAGATATTCCAAGGTCAGTTAGACATGAATGGCGGCTACATCAAGGTACAAAGTGGCCTTGAAGGTAACGCAACACTCACCAGTAAAGAGGGTGTATATGCTGCTGGCGACGTGATGGATCATATCTACCGTCAAGCCATCACCTCCGCAGGCACTGGCTGTATGGCCGCACTCGATGCCGAGCGTTATTTAGATGGTTTAGAAAAGTAATACACGTATAGTGACTAAACATAACGGCCCATTCTTTATTAAGTTTGGGCCGTTTTTTATGTAGATAACTAGTATTTGTGGTGAGAATAAAAATATCGCACATTTCATAAACTCAATGGGCAAGCATTAAACACTTTCAAGTTTAATTAAATGTAATCCATGGCGGGTTTTAATTGGGCCAATTATCTCACCAACATTAGCTTCATTCAGGGCGTCTAAAATTTCAGTGGGTAGGGCTTCTTGAGTTAATTGCCCCCAGTCGCCATCATTTTCGGCGCTTGGACAAGCACTGTGCTCACGGGCTAGCTGTGCAAAGTCAGAACCGTGTTCCAGTAATTCTAATATGGGGTCAACCAGTAAGGGTGTTTTTAATAATATATGCCGAGCTTGCATGGTTTATCCCCCAATATAATTGTTTTCAGTCTAGACTATAAACACTGACCTCAAGTAGGTAGAATGCGTCAGCTAAACCGCCTTATGGGCGGATGTATCGTTTCATGATCATCAGGGGGAGTACATGGCTCGAGGTGGGTTTCGTCGCAACAAGGTTCAAAAGCAACAAGGTAAAGGTGAATTGCAGTCCTTTACTAGCGAAGGTCCTTTCATTGAGTGGGTAGGTAAGCCTGAATATTTTCGCCATCAATTAGTGATTGACGATAAACAGTATCGTTATGAGAGTGACAGTACTGACTTAGGGGTTGAGATTGGGGATATGGTGGTGTTTCGCTTTGTGGATCATGCTGATGGCTTGATTGTTGATCGTCGCTCCTTAGGCAAGTGGATAGATCCAGCTAGCTTTTCATAAGCGTGTTATTTGCCTTATATAAAAAACGCCAGCTAAGCTGGCGTTTTTTGTTTTGGGTTGTGATTAATTAGGCAATGTAATGTTCAACTCTAAGACTGAAAGCTTATCATTGCTGTCTATTTCGACCTGAATTTCCTCATCGGTGATGCTCACATATTTAGCCACCACCGCCATAATGTCTTTTTGCAAAGCGGGAAGGTAATCAGGGGCATTGCGCTGGTTACGCTCATGAGCGACGAGAATCTGTAATCGCTCTTTGGCTACCGATGCGCTTTTAGGTTGTTCATTTTTAAAAAAGCTTAATAGTCCCATGCTACCCCCCAAAAACTCGTGCTAGAAACCCTTTCTTTTGGGCTTCGAGGAACCGATGAGGCACGTCTTTCCCAATAAGGCGTTGTACTGCGTCGTTATAGGCTTGTCCTGCATCACTGGTGCTTTCAAGTATGACGGGAGTGCCTTGGTTAGAGGCTTTGAGTACATCTTGAGATTCAGGGATTACGCCTAATAGTTCAACCGCTAAAATTTCTTCAACGTCGGTAACCCCTAGCATTTCACCGTCGTCAACTCGCTTGGGGTTGTAACGGGTAAGCAATAAATGTTCTTTTACTTGTTCGCCATTTTCTGCTTTACGGCTCTTGCTTTGCAAAATACCAATGATGCGATCGCTGTCGCGTACCGAACTCACTTCTGGGTTGGTGACTATGATGGCTTCGTCAGCGAAATACAGGGCCATTTGAGCCCCTTGTTCGATGCCCGCTGGGCTGTCGCAAATTATGAAATCAAACTCTTGTTTAAGTTCATCAAGGACTCTGCCAACTCCTTCTTTGGTAAGCGCGTCTTTATCACGAGTTTGTGAAGCCGGAAGCACGTATAAATTTTCGGTGCGCTTATCTTTAATTAGGGTTTGTTTTAAGTTGGACTCGCCATTGATGACATTAACAAAGTCATATACAACACGGCGTTCGCAGCCCATGATTAAATCTAGATTACGTAAGCCCACATCAAAATCGATAACAACGGTTTTGTAACCGTTAAGCGCAAGACCTGTACTAATGGCGGCACTGGTGGTGGTTTTCCCCACTCCCCCTTTGCCGGATGTGACTACGATGATTTTTGACATGTGTTCTAGCTCGCTTGGCAGGCATTAAGCCTGCGTTGTCTTGATTATGTACTGAGTATTTATTAAACGCTTTGTATAATCAAGCGTTCATCTTTTAAGAATATATGGCAAGTCTGTTGTCGATGCTCGTTGGCAACATCCTCACTGACTTGGTATTGCCCTGCAATGGCCAATAGCTCACTTTCTAATTTTTGGCAGGTAATGCTGGCAGTTGTATCGCCGTTGATACCGGCTAAAGCACGACCATATAGTGTGCCGTAAATATGTATGCTGCCGCTGGCTAATACTTCGGCCCCTTGGCCTACGTTACCAAATACCACTAAGTCACCTTCAGGGTTGATGACTTGCTGGCCACTGCGTACCGCTTGTTTTACTAATTTTGCAGGTGTGCTTTGTGGGGGCTTCGTTTTATTGGCTTTTGGGCTGTCATTAAATAGAGGCAGGTTTAGGTGCTCAGCTACTTTGTGCTGTTCTTGTTGACAGCGAAGGCCCACTGGGATGAAACCGAGGACTTTTAATTCAGTAATTAATTCTTCGCTCCATTCCAAAGAAATAGGCTGATTAGGCAGCTCGATGACAATAGGGGCATTTTTTAACAACTGCGGGGCTTTTGCTAGGCGCTGCTGTAAATCAGAAACAATGGCGGATGTATCTTGAGTGTCGAGTTGTAAAACCGTAAACGGGTGCAAACTGGCTTTAAGTTGAAATGCCGCAGTGCTTTGTTTCGCCGCGTCCATGTTGAGTTCCTTGCGCGTAGATGGGCCAGTGATGACACTGGCGTTTTACTTTACTGCTTTGTGGCTTAAGCCTCAACGGCTTTTAGGCGAAGAGGCGCGTTTTCGAATTGAATACCGGCCCAGCCGTGGCGCATAAACTGGCGTATGTTTTGGTGGTCATTACCTTCTGGAGTGGCGATGACATCACGATAGTGTTCTCCAAAGCTTGCTAATGCTTGTTCAGGGGTGAAACCGTTTAATCGACCCAGAGCAAAAACCTTTAAGCTACCTTCGTTTTTGCCTTGTGGGTTGTCAACGGTGTATTCGTCTTGGCCGTTTTTAAAGGCGCTCGGGGTTAGCTCGTACCATTTATCAACAAGGGCTAGGGTTTCACTAAACTGGTTCTCACCGCTGGCTAGACGTTCGCGAAATGCGCTCATGTCTTTCTGTAGGGCTTGTTGCTGATTAAACAGGGCCATTTCATGTTCAGCTGTATCTAATTGATATTCGCTTTTCCATTGCTCATAGCTCATGCCGTAAGCCCATTGGCGGGCTGTTTGATCATCAATGCTTTCGCCTGCGTCTTCAGCGGCACTTTTATACCATTTGCTTAGGCAGTTGCGACAGAAGCCTGCAAGAGTCATTAGTTGGATGTTTTGCACATCTTTACGGGTGTCTAGGTGTTTCAAAAAGCGGCGCATAACCGCGGCTTCGATGGCGTTTTTATCCATGGTACTCAACTTAACGATTGGAAAGTTGAGCTATTGTACTTAGCTGTTTTGGTGGGTCAAATTAACGATTACGAAAAGGTACTTGGTGAGTGCAAAGATAGCGCCCCCATTCGATGAGTCCTCGGGGGAAATGGCGACGAAACATAGCTTCGACAATTTGGGCTGTGCGGTAATCGGTTTTCTTTAGGACCAAAAAGATTAAGTCACTACGGCGAGATTCAAACTCAGCCATTTGGCAGGGTATTCTAGCGGCTCGAATTAAATAGGCCACTTGGTAGGCTGTTTCACGCTTCATCAGAAGCAACCAATAACGACTGCGCATGATTTCAACGGTACGCATATCCACATGCTGGATTTCGATATCGGCTTTAACGGTTAAGTCTCGGCCTTTGTCTCGGCAGTGCTGGAGCAATGATGCAAATTTCCTAGGCTCTTCTTCATTGCAGTAATAGTAGCGGCCATCCCATTCTCGGTAGGCGAAAGGGTGGTGCATGGATTTATCGCCAAACACTTCGGCGGTCAGTTGGTCGTAATGCTCAGCGTGGTGCTTGGGTATGTCTTTACATTCGTTTTCGGAGTATTCCAAAATATCGCCATAATCATAGTCAATAATGCTGGATTTTACTGCGGTGATATTTTTCATGGAGAGATAGCGTTTAAAGCGCTTTGTTCTGTAGATTTTTCGTAATAGCTGGCTTAGATCCTTCCATTGAGGCCCTGCTTTCTCAAGGGAGTCAGCGGCGGCATTATTGGTATCAGCCACAGATAGCCAGCGATGGGCTAGAAAGCTTTTAGGGTTGATGTCACCCAGCATTTCCATGGGCATTTCAGAAACATAGCGTACACAATACCAAACAGGGAACATCTTCTGTAGCAACAGATTGGCCCATGTTTCGATATCCACAGGGCCTATTTTTGACTTTTTCGATCCGGCTGGGCCGGGCAATTTGGCATTACTCATAGGTGTGATACATCTTCCATTCTACTTCAAGTGCCGCAGGCAGCCGATTCCTTTAGGGTAATATCGGCTAATTACTCGACAACTTTAATGAACTCTGCTTTAAAACTAAGTAACCCATTCATAAAGTATAGGGGAAAAATATGGCTTCTCCTCAGGATGAACCCAAACCTAAGTACATGTGTTTGAAAGGAAAAACGCAGTTTGAAATGGCTCAGGCTATTGATGAGGCGCTGGCCCAAGCAGAGCGGAACTGTGATCAAAATGTGGAGCAGGTTGCTTATCAGCTATGGTATGAGCAATTTGAGCAAAAACTACAGGAAGTGTTGAATATTTCTCATGAATCCATGCCGACAGGTGATGTCAATTCAGCTCAGGATTTCCGATGTTTTTGCTTAAAGCTACTGAAAATGGTTGATGCTATTAATGTAGTTAAAGTGACAACGGATTCAGAGGTTGTTGCCATTTTAAAGCATAGTCAGGTGGATGCGTTGGATATGCTTAAGGCTCGTAACTTGTGGCGTTTTGATTTGCAACGATCCATGCAAGAAATTCAAGGAATAGCGCTTCATGAGTGGCGACCCCAGCGAACCTTCTAAGTTTGGATACAAACCTAGATTTCGTATTCAGCAGGCCATTCTGATTTTACGCGAAGGAAAGTCCCACCCTGCGTGGCGTGAAGCAGCTTGGCACTTGATGGAGCACGCCGGTAAAGATACTCAATTACTACTTGAAGCTCAGCGAGAGTTATTGCTGGCGGCTCAACCTAAGCCTTCTTTTTTGCAGCAGTATGGCGCTTTTTTAGTTCTGAGTATTCTAGGTATAAGCTGTTTAAGTTTTGCATTTTGGGTATATATTAATAAGTTATATTGCGGTTAATATACTTTCTTGGCGTATTTTGCGGCATAATGCACGGATGAAATCTGACATTTAAATATGGCTAAGTTGAGTTGGGATGCTCGTCATTTGTTCAGTATATATGTGACTTAGCTGGGCAAATGAGATATCTGCGTATCGATTGCAAATGAGCATGCTATAACACGGTTGCATACTTGACCAATTGGTAAGTAGACGAAACCCATGCTAGCGGGATAGACTGGCCAGATGTCATTGGGTTTTAGCCCAAAACTCCTCATAACATTAACTATAAAAACAGAGGCAACATGGCAACAGTACTGATTGTGGACGATTCCGCTACTATGATGGAAGGTCATAAACGACTTCTAGAGAAACAAGGGCACACCGTACACTGGGCAGAAGATGGCCTACAAGGTGTGGAAAAAGCCACAGAATTGCTTCCTGATATCATCTTAATGGATGTGGTGATGCCGAATATGAATGGCTTTCAGGCTACTCGTAAAATCACTAAAAGCGAAAGCACTAAGCATATTCCGGTTGTAATCGTGACATCAAAAGATCAAGAAACCGATATCATGTGGGGTAAGCGTCAAGGTGCGAGCGATTACCTAATTAAGCCTGCGGATGATGATCACTTAAAGGCGACCATTGATCGATTATTAGCCACTGCATAACTTTTCATATTTAAGTATCTTTCCCGCAGTGATGTAGAGTGGATTACTCCACTCTACATTCTCAGAACTTGCCAAATTAAAAGTAAGTTTAAAAATTATAAATAATAATGCTGTTGTAGCTTAAATCGGTTTCGCTGTTGCCGTTTGGCGCGTGGTTATCATGGGTTAGATCCCACTTTAAACGCAAGCTGATGGTTGAGGTTACGCTGATAGTGACAGCATTTTGCCAAAGGCCTTTGGTATCATTCAATGCAGCCACATCTGGTTGGTAGTAAAGCGTACTGGTGTAGGTGGTGTTTTCGGTTACGTTGTTGCGGTACGTCCAATAAATATTTAAGCGTATATTCTCTTCGTTGTCTTCGGTAATGGTGCGAGCGTATTCCTCATTTTCATAGAATAACCCTAAGCCAAAGTGGTTGGCTGTTTTTAGTGTAAGGTCTGAGTTTAAGGTGTATCGAGCACCGGCACCAATCAATGAACGGCTGCGTAAATCAGTGAATAGATCTTCTTCATATTGGGTGTATATCTCGTGTCCCCAGTGATCTGTATGCTTGGTAAGGTGTCGAAGGTGGATTAAGGTTTCGTCAGAATAGACTTCCCCTTCTTCTTCAGAGTATTCGCGATTAAATAGCACAATCCATTCGTCTTTAATGTATGAGCGTATAAGCGTCATAGAAGAGCCAAGGGTAAATCCATCGCTTTCGCCCAGTTCCCCATCAAGGGTAAAGCTGATGTTGCCAGAAGTGCCAGGCTCACTACTTTTTAAGCGTTGGCTTTCAATGTTGGTGATGGCATAGGCACTGTTAGTGAGTAACAGCAGGGCAAGTATTCTAAGTAGCATCATAAATTATATTCATAAAACTTAAGCTGTAAGTTTAACATAGTTTATGCGGCGTGCATGGATTGCTCACGAGCACTGGCTAGATTGCGAATGATGTTGAGCATGTGCTGACTTTCTTTGTAATCATCTAAGACCGCGGGTTTGTCCTTTAGGGTGCTCAAGTGGGTTTCCAGTGCCGCCTCCACGTTCATGGGGCCGGTTTGTTGGTGTTGATAGGCCAGTTGAGTTAATAAGCCTTGTGCCCGTACTTGATGAGGTTGGATCAATAATGCGTCTTTTAGGCTTTGTTGTAATGGCATTAAGTCCTGCACGGGCAATTCTTTTACATCAAACTGCTGAGATAGATAGTCAATTCGTTCACTCATGGAAGACAGGGCCATATCCACGGCGGGTGTTTTAATCGGCTTGTTTGAAACGGCGCTGGCTTTTTCAGTGTGCGCCATTTGTTCAAATTGCTGCATCATGCGCTTTGGAAAACCAAGAATATCCATCATGTTTGCTGACCAAAAAAGAATAATATGAGTATGACTAATCAAGAACTAAGCCAACTATGCAAGTAGTTGAATTTGCAGGTTTAAAATGGAGTTAGTACTCTAAAAAAGGCAAGCACTTGCCCTTTTTTGCAATTGATTTTGCCGTTGTAATCAGTAATCTAGTACGCGCTCACCAAAACTAAAAAATAAAAATAATAACAATATATATAACGCTACATTAGGAATCCGTATATGACCGCACTAGAAAAGGTTTCATATAATCAAGCTGCGCCTATTCAATATAGAGGGCGTAAAACATCCCGTGCCAGAAGCGAACAACGCCGTCGTGCTATTTTAGAAGCATCTTTGCGAATCGTGGTAAACGAAGGGGTACGTGCTATTCGTCACCGCAGTGTGGCCAAAGAAGCGAATGTCCCGCTGGCTGCAACTACATACTATTTTAAAGATATTCAAGAGCTGATCAGTGATACCTTCATGCTGTACGCTGAAAAAGCCCAGTCCATTGTTAGTGTATTTACTCGTAAAATGTATGAGCCTCTTGAAAATGCCGATGGTAAAAAGCTGGCGGAATTAACCACTGGGCCAAAACTGATTGAAGTAATGGTGGATCAACTTTTAGCCTATGTGTTAGAAAAAACCACTCACTCTCGTGAAATGGCGGTTGCTGATCAAGCTTTCCGCTATGAGGCTTTGCTAAATCCAAACCTGCGTGGCTTAGCTAATCAACACGCTCAAGCCATGGAGCAAAAGCTGATTGATTTTTTGAATCTTGTACACAGCTCACATCCTAAAGAAGATGCTAAAATTTTAATCAGCACATTAAGCCGTGTGGAATATGAAATTTTATTGATGACGGAAGATCAGCTGAGCTATAAAGCACAGCGTGATTTATTAGAACGTCAGGTGTCTTTAATCTTGAAAATTGAAGTACCCGAAAAAGACTAAATTTGTGAGCTCCACAAAAAAGGAGGCCCTAAGGCCTCCTTTTTTTGTATCTATTATTTTTATTAGTGCGATATCTTGTGTACTAGGCTGGGTTATGCAGTTTTTTGTAAGTAATAACCCAGTTCGTTTAAGGTTTTTTCAACCACTGTTAGTTCAAAATGGCTAAATGCTCGTGAGTCGCCACATGCTTTACAAGAAAGTGTTGGTAGCTTGCGCAATTGCGTCATTGTATAAGTTTGTTCATGATCACATTGATCACAACAAATAGGCATTGGGGTATTTGCTGGTAGTATTGTGGCCAAGCTTGCACTTTTACTGTGGGTGACTTGGCTGGGGGATGCTTGTATCAGCGCCATTGTTCGCTCCTAATAAATGAGATACGGGCGCCATTTTAGTTATAAAAGTTTGTATTTCTAGTACCAAAGTATCGAAAATAAATGAATTGATGTTTTAAAGTGTGCTGTGGGTTTATTTTTTCAGGGTAAGCATTTGAAAAATAACAACTTTTATGGGCTTGGCTTGAAACCGCCAATTTGAAAGCAAATTGTTTAAATAAGAATAAAGACTGAGGGTGGTATGAGTCATTTTTTACAAAATGTGGAGCGTGTCGCAAATCGTCTTCCACATCCTATGGCGTTATTTGTGTATTTGTGCGTGATTGTCTTTGGTGTGAGTGCACTGGGGCAGTTACAGAATTGGCAAGCACAGCACCCAACCACAGGAGATTGGTTAACGGTAAAAAGTCTAGCCAGTGAGCAAGGGCTGATTTTTATATTTAGCTCTATGGTGAAAAACTTTATGGGGTTTGCACCGGTGGGCCCTGTGGTAATTATGGCACTGGCGTTTTCATTGGCTGAGCGCAGTGGCTTGCTTCCAGCTCTTATTGCAAAGTTAACTCTAAATACCCCTGCCAGTTTGCTTGCGATTGCAGTGGCATTTTTAGGTGTCATGTCCAGTATTGCAGTGGATTCTGGCTATGTGGTGCTGCTGCCATTATGTGCGGCTGTATTTTTAGCCGCGGGTCGCCACCCATTAGCGGGTTTAGCCTTGGGGTTTGCCTGTGTTTCTGGTGGATTTAGTGCCAATTTATTGGTCGGCCCTGTGGACGCAATGTTATCTGGTATTAGCAGCGAGGCGTTATCTTTGGTGACAGAGCAGCCTGTTAGTATTTTGGCCAATTATTATTTTATGGTGGTCAGTGTGTTTTTGGTGGTGCTGGTGTGTGTATCAGTAAACCGATTTTGGGTTGAACCGTATTTACTAAAAACCTCACCTATCTCGCAGTTGTCTTTTGTGAGTGCAGACACTCAAACAGCAAGCCATTTTGGAAAATGGTTTTATGGCACCTTGATTTGTATTGTGGCCGCTTGGTTGGTGTTAACTTTACCCAGTGATGCAATTTTAAGAAATGAGCAAGGAGGATTGCTAAAAGGTCCGTTTATGGCCTCGTTGGTGGTGATGATTGCCTTAAGCGTAGCGGTATTAGCCACGGTTTATGGCTTAGAGAATCGGCGCTTTGCCAATTGGCAAACATGGGTTGAAACCTTAGAGCAGGGCATTAAAGACATAGCCCCATATTTGGTGCTGATGTTTGTAGTAGCCCAGTTTATTGCATGGTTTAAGTGGAGTGAGTTAGGCATTGTGCTGGCGATTCATCTTGCAGGGGTACTGCAAGATTTTGCAATTTCAGGCACGTTTGCGTTAGTGGCGTTAATGGTCTTTAGTGCGGTTTTAAATTTATTTATTGGTAGTGCGTCTGCTAAGTGGGGCTTGCTGGCACCGGTTGTGATTCCGGCTTTTTATATATTAGGGGTAGAAGCGCCAGCGGTGCAAGGGGCTTATCGTGTGGCGGATAGTAGTACTAATATCATTACTCCGTTAATGCCGTATTTCCCATTGGTACTGGCTTACGGCCTAAAATATGAGAAGCACTTATCTGTTGGACGATTGCTGACCATTATGTTGCCGTATGCAGTGGCACTTTTTTTGATCTGGGGCAGCTTATTGGTTTTATGGTACGGATTTGACTGGCCTTTAGGGCCGAGTGACTCGAAATAAATTCAAAATTGGTTATAATGCGCCCAATCTTAAAGTGAGCCCACATATGACTTTTGATCAGTTTGAAGATGCCGCGTTTTATATTGGCTTGGCCGCACTAATCGGCTTTATGATGTTCATTATTTACGATCTTGCTAAGCGCTCAAATGCCGGTAAATTTGGTATGGCTGTTTTGTTCTTTGCTTTGGGGCTGGGGATGCTTGGTTTTATCATTAAAGGGGTATTAAAACTCACGATGGGCATATAGCCTGTTATTTCTCATGCCAGTGCTCACTGGCATGTTTCTTTGTGTTTAAGTCTTTATTTCCCGTGCTTGTTAGTTTAGTTGATCTATATTGTTACAGTGGCAGTATATGAATATCCCCTTTGACTAGGAGTCGATCTATGCAGCAAGAACTTAAAAACAAGCTGACTCAGCTTAAGCAAGCTGTTTCGGATATTCGCGAGTTAGACGATGAAAGCCGTGAACTGCTTGCCCAGCTTGATGGAGACATTAAGGCGGCTTTGGATACAGGTGAGCCGGATGAGAGCTTATCTGGGCGCATTGAGCAGCAGGCCATTGAGTTTGACTCACAATACCCTAGTGCTTCGGCTGTATTGAGGGATATTATGGATGCACTTGGGAAAATGGGTATTTAACCTTAACAGGGAGTGATCACATGAAACGCATGCCAAGGGTTAAGGAAGTGATGACGGCTTTTCCGTTTTCCATTGCCGAAAGCGCCACCATGGCACAAGCAAAAGCCATGATGAAAGAACACAGAGTCGGTCATCTACCGGTGAAATTCGCAGACGGAACGTTAGGTGTACTATCTAAGAGTGAACTGCAACGTACTGAGTTGCCGGGGCACACCCATACGGATTTTGATGAGCTTAATGTGGCGGATTTATGTCCTAGCGAATGTTATATCGTTGATCTTCAGACTTCATTAATTGAAGTATTGGATTATATGAGTGAAACCCACTCAGATTGTGTACTGGTAACCCGCCATGATAAATTGGCGGGCGTATTTACCGCTTCCGATGCTTGTCATGCCTATAGTGAAGCATTAAAAGATGAGTTTTTCCCCGGAGGCGGTGACAGCGTCGCTTGATCTAACTCTTTGCCATTGTTAGTGTGTTTGCTTTCTGACAATGAGTGAACCCACCATGGCTATCACCCTTTTCATTTTGCTGTTCAGCATTGGCTTATTGGCCTTATTAACCGTCTTGTTGCATACAAAAAAAATCACCTCAGTGGTTTTCGCTGCTTTAGTTGCATTGCTAACGATATTTGATTACGCCTTATTAAGTTTAGATAAGATTTATTACCTGCACTTAGATCAAGATAAGCAGCTGCAATCACAAATGAAAAAACAAAAAGACGTGATAGGGCAATTAACTCAGGTTCAGTTGGACATGACGTTACAATTACTGAGCCAGTCCAGTAGCCAAGATAACGAGACCAGTATTACTAAAAAGCTTCAGTGGCGTGATTTACTTTTAGCTCAGTTACGTTTGGCGGAGTTCCAGCAAGTTAAAATTGATAAAGTGAAACAACAAATTGACTTGTCTGTGCATGTTTATCTAATGGAGCAATTAAATAAACAATTAATACAAAGTTTAGGGCATCGAATTTATTCAGATTTTGTGCGTTCTCGTCCAAGAGATGAATGGACGGATGAGTTATTTATTAAAGACTTAAACGAATATTTAAACAAAGAAACATTGATGAAACCTGAGATCGAATTTGCCATTAAACGTATTGTGCAATTTGATCAAACAGGGGAGTTATTAAATCGTTAGGCATCGGCCAGTTAGTTTTTGGTAGGCAAAAAAAAGCGTAGATTCATTCAGTTAAATCAAATTAATCCGTGCAAGATTAATTGGCCCCGATATAAACTGAGTCTAATGACACGAATCTACGCTATGCGAGTATGATTACCTCGCCTAATATCAATATTGCAGGTTCCTTGCCAAGTTATTAAATTCTTAAAAGTGCCTAAAATTGTCCCCTTCACGCCCAAGTTAAGATCACTTTTTAAGTAAATAGATGAATTTGATTAAATACCAATCAAAGTAGGTTTTATGCCTCATATTTTAATGGTTTCAAATGGTGCGCATAATTTTCATTATGATTTGATTTGGTGCTTTTTTTTGGGTTGTTTTGAAAATGCTTAAAACTGAATAATTAATAACATCAATAGGAATAAGGCCTTACAAAGAATGGAGCTATTTTATTTCGTTTTGATCTATTGGTACGCGCTTTGCTCATAGCCTTAATACTGAAACATCTACTCAACGAGAAATTATGATTCCTAACTTAAGTAAAGACATGATTGATATCATGCAGCAGCTTCGAAAACGGCTTCGTAGTGAGTTCGGTGTAGAGCTTAGGCTAAGTCAGGCTGATATTGTGCAAAACATATTAGAGTATGTTAGTAAAAGCCATGATCAGCGAACGCAACTGCTTTTTGCTGACCTAGAGGATATGATGGGCATTGACTTAATGCCTCGCTCTGCTGCTCAGATGGATGACAAACCTACCGCTAGCGGTAAGCGAGTATACAGGGGGCAAGTAATGCCTGACCCCATTCCTGCTGCTCGCAGAGATACACGGCCCAAACGCATTTATCGAGGACAAGTTGTGGCCTAACGCTTTTGCATGAAAACGGCTATGCTTAACAGCTATGGTCATATCAAAAGCTATCTCCAGTTATGGAACACGTTTTCTTGCAGCAGTGATCTCTGCTGTCATTATTTGGGCTGCCTTAAGCCAAGGTAGTTCAGCATCTGTTTTTACGCGTATCGAATATTTATTATACGATATTCGCTTTAATCTCTTTTTACCTATTACTAAACGCGAAAGCAGTGATCATAAAATTGCCATTATTGATATTGACGAGCAGTCCATTGTTAACGAAGGACGTTTCCCATGGAGTAGACAAAAAGTCGCCCATCTAATTGAACGTTTGGGAGAGGCTGGAGCGATTATCATTGCATTCGATGTGGTGTTTAGCGAAAAAGAAACGAACCCTGTTGAGCGAATTAATCAAACTGTCCCAGCTGACTGGCTGCAATCCATAGATACCGCTAAGTGGCAAGAAATATCTCAATTAGCCGACGCTGATGCCGTGATGGCTAAAGCGATGGGGCAAAATGACGTGGTGTTAGGTTTTTTCTTTCAAGACGAAGAAGCCTACCAAAATGGTCAGCTACCACCTTCGGTTTTTAGTGTTCCACAAGAGTGGCAAAATAAGTTAGTGGTTACACAGCGTCCGGGTTACACCGCCAATATACCGAGCCTGCAATCACATGCAGGTGGCGGTGGGTTCGTCACTATGTTTCCTGATTTTGACGGCACGGTTCGACGGGCACCGTTATTAATTCGTCATGGTGATCAACTGTACCCCTCTTTGGCATTAAGTGCCGCTATGCGTTATTTATTTATAGATTCTATTGAACCCAGTGTGGTGGAAGTGGGGGATGTGTTAGCGCTCACCCATGTGGCTGTGAGTGAAAAGCCTGCTCCGACCAGCCCTGCTGGATTTGTCTCTGTGCCATATCAAGGGCCCGCGTTTAGCTATCCCTATTATTCAGCAACCGATGTATTGCGCGGTAACCTTGAGCCGGGCGTGTTAGATGGTGCTGTGGTGTTTGTCGGCGCATCAGCCATTGGCTTAGCGGATTTAAGAAGTACTCCCATGGGGCCTCAATACCCGGGTGTTGAAGTACATGCCAATATTTTAGATGCCTTATTAAGCGGAGGTTTTCCACAAAAACCAGAGTGGCAGGCAGGTGCGGTTTTCTTACAGTTAATATTAATTGCGGTATTGATGATTGTGTTACTGCCAAAGTTAGGGCCGACGTTTATGTTGGTTGGTGGCTCGACCATTATTGTTTGCGTGATTTTATTTAACGGTTATTTGTGGTCGCTAGGTTTGGATTTGCCTATGGCTGGGGCGGTGATGCTTACGTTATTTTTAACGGCCACATTTATTACTGATGGCTTTTTAAAAGAGAGTGCAAGCAAGCGTATGCTCAAAGGTATGTTCGATCAATATGTGCCACCTGCGCATATTGATAAAATGTTATCAGACCCAGATTCCTATAGTTTTTCAGGTGAGAGTAAAGAGTTAACTGTATTGTTTAGTGATATTCGCAGCTTTACCAATATCAGCGAAACCCTTAATGCACAAGAATTAAAGCATATGCTAAATAGTTATTTCACCCCTATTACTAAAGAAATATTTGACCGAAATGGCACCATAGACAAATACGTAGGTGACATGGTTATGGCGTTTTGGGGGGCACCTATTGACGATGACAAGCATCGTGAGAACGCCGTGTTGGCGGCGTTGAATATGCAAAGAATTACTGAAGATTTAAAAGCAGAATTTAAAGAGCAGGGCTTACCTGAGGTGAATATCGGTGTGGGGGTGAACACAGGTCTTATGAATGTGGGCGACATGGGATCAAACTATCGCCGTTCTTATACTGTTTTGGGAGATGCGGTAAATTTGGGTTCACGCTTAGAAAGCATCACAAAGTTTTATGGGGCTAAAATATTAATTGGCGAAGATACCTATGACAACATCACGGGTTTTGTTTGCCGTTTTGTTGATCGCATACAGGTTAAAGGAAAAGAAGAAGCCATTAGAGTATACGAACCTTTGGGAGTTGAGGGGGAGGTTGAACAATCCACATTGGATGAAATCCAACAATACGATCAAGCATATTCGCTATACTTAAAACAAGATTGGGTTAAGGCCAGTGCTGCGTTTAGTCACCTATATGAACAAAATCCTCTTAAACTTTATCAAGTGTACATTGAACGCATAGCTGATCTGACTGAGCAAACTTTAGCGGATGATTGGGATGGCACCTTCAGGCACACCAGTAAATAACACCCCTAAACCCTCTGTTTTTCTCCTTTCCTCCATTATAGGCGCTTGGCTGATTTTGAGTGCTTGCGCCTTTTGGTGGTTTGAGTGGCGTTATTGGGGAGCGTATCCAAAACAACTTATTCAGTTTGATTCACAAGCAGTTGCTGATCTTTATCCTATACTTATGAAACATGGTATG
This sequence comes from Oceaniserpentilla sp. 4NH20-0058, assembly GCF_040371755.1. NCBI lineage: Bacteria > Pseudomonadati > Pseudomonadota > Gammaproteobacteria > Oceanospirillales > Oceanospirillaceae > Oceaniserpentilla > Oceaniserpentilla sp. 4NH20-0058. The sequence goes on along the minus strand of NZ_BAABWE010000009.1, from coordinate 89,835 downwards.
AATCAGAAACTTGTCGTGCATTTTACTGATGCTAGTTGTCCGTGTGAGTCTTATCGAGTTGCCCATGTAGATAAATTAGAGCACATGCTAGACAGCAGTCATCAAGTTAATATCAATCCGGCTGAACAAACTCGATTACGCGTTAATATACCAGCAACCCCTGCCGTCGCCATTTGGGATGAAGATGGAGAGTTTGCATATTTTGGCCCTTACAGCAGTGGGATGACATGCGGAGCCGGACTCGATTTTATTGATTTGGTGTTTAATAAGTTGGCGGATGGGGTTAATCCAAGCTGGCTAAACACACAAGGTTATGGGTGCTTTTGTGCTTTGTAGGAGTGGTAAATGACATTATTAGATGAACACTACAAAAAAGCGGATAAAACCATGTTGTATGTGGTGTGTTTGGCATCAGCATACAGTTTAGGGTTGGCAACATGGCATAACACATGGGGGCAAGCGATTGTTATAGGCCTTGGTACATCTGCAGTGGCGTATTTATTGGTTAAGCAATTTCCAGGGCAGGTCTTGACTCGAATATTTATGGGGCTTGCATTAATGGTATTAACAGCGCTGCATGTGAATCAGGCTCACGGCATGATTGAGATGCATTTTGGTTTTTTTGCGTTTTTAGCATTACTGCTTTATTACCATGATTGGAAACCAATCATTGCGGCGGCGGGTTTAGTTGCCGTACATCACATAGGCTTGTTTTATGCTCAGCAATTGGGAAGCCCTGTTTATGTTTTGGAAGATGCAGGTCAAAGTTGGGGAGTGATTTTCTTACATGCCGGTTACTTGATTGTAGAAGCTGTTATTTTAGTGGTTATGTCTAAAAACATGTATGCCAGAGAAGTGGCAACGTTTGATTTACTTGACACGGTTTCAAAAATTAATCAAGACGATGCATTGCATCTTGACTACCGTTGTATGTCAGATCGACCTGTTAGTAAAACGTTTAATAGTTTTATTGATCAAATACAGCGTGTTGTGAAAAATATCGATACCTATGGCGGGACTTTGGATCAAGACAGTTTTAACTTAACCGACCTTATGGGGAAAAACTCACATCAACTGAAGCAGCAACATTCCGATTCACAGGCCATAGTGCAAGCTGTCACCGATTTATCTGATGCGATACAAACCATTACTCATAATGCCGAAGAAGTCTTGAAAAGTTCGAGTGAGGCTCAAGTCAGTCTTGAAAGCTGTAATCAAAAAAGCGAGCGTTCCAAGCAAAATATGAAGTTATTGGGTGGGCAGATTAATCATTCTATGACAACCATTGCTGACCTGGCTAAAGACAGTGAAAACATTGGTTCGGTATTGGACGTTATTCGCGGTATTGCTGAGCAGACCAATTTACTCGCTTTAAATGCGGCCATTGAGGCTGCTCGGGCTGGTGAGCAAGGTCGTGGTTTTGCAGTAGTAGCTGACGAGGTTCGTTCACTTGCTTCGCGAACACAAAATAGCACGCAAGAAATTCAAACGATGATCGAGAAACTTCAGCAAACCAGTAAAGAAACCGTCGATACTATGTCCAGTAGTCAGCAGACTATGGAACAATGTATAGAGGATACCGAGTCGACGAGTGCGGAATTAAAACAAGTGGTTTCGGCCATGAAAATTATTTTGCAAAAAAATCAATCCATCGCTCAAGCAACCTCAGACCAAGAGGATGTGATGCACAATATGACGAAAAGTGCGAGCGAAATGCAAATACTAAGTCAATCTAATACCGAGCAATTACTAGGTGTAAAAGCGGCTGCAGACTCGGTTCGAGAAGTGGCTGTTAAAATGAAAGATAATATAAAAGTGTTTAAGAGCTAGTGAAAAGCATAAAAAGCCCAATGATTGGGCTTTTAGTTTGAAATCAAAATTTCACGGCATTTAAGTATTGCACACCTAAACGGGCAGAAAGCCTAAAGCCCAATTGATTGCCTCGACTCCAAGCTCTTGCTGCATGAGGGCTTTGCGAGATGCAATACGGGTTTTTTGTGGTGAAAGTAGCCTTTAGGCCTTCATGAAACGCCTGTTGTTCGATGGCGGTGGTAAATTGATAGCTTTTCCCTGTATACATTTTAATGCTCCTGCTTAAAGGTGATGGCCTTAGTATTGTTATCGGACAATACCCGCAAGACTTTACTGTTTTTTTGTGCTTAATATGGTTGAATTCGTTTTTAATACACAGTGTTTCAGATCATATTGATTGCCTGACAATTTTAAATAGGCAATATGTAATCTGACTTAGAAATAGATACCGCTATGACCATTGAAATCCTGGCTGGAGCTAAAGCTCTTCATCACATACAAAACAAAGGTTTACAGCCTCAAGATATTGAATTAATGGTAGGAGCCAGTGGTGGCCCTAAATGGTTAATCCTTTCCCGTTTAGATCAGTACTTAGCAGAGCATTTTTTACCTAAAGCAACTCAATCTATTGATTTAGTCGGCTCTAGTATCGGTTCTTGGCGTATGGCTTGCTACGCCCAAAAAGATCCATTAGCCGCATTTAAGGCCTTTGAATCCATATACATGCATCAACGTTATGAAACGTTGAATCCTCAAGAAATCACTGAGTTCGTCAATTTAGTTCTTGATACCATATTTGATGACGAGCAATCTGAATTTATTGTTACTAATGAAAAGCGCCGTTTACATGTGGTGGCTGTGCGTAATCGTTTTTTGATGAATGGGCGCAGTAACGTGAGCCAAACATTGGGTTTGTTAACCGCCGCTACTGGTAACTTATTGTCGAGTAAAGTGGTCGAAGCTCTATACCCGCGAGTATTAATCTCACAGGGTGGTAGTCATGCACCATATCATGAGCGTCCAGAAATTATTGAGCTAGGTGTACATAATCTTCATGGGGCGCTAGTGGCATCTGGAGCTATTCCTATGGCTTTAGAGCCTATCAAAGTGGCTGGCGGTAAAGATCGTTGGCATTGGGATGGTGGCATGGTGGATTATCATTTTGCCGGTCCTTTTAATGCTCAAAAGGGGTTAGTTTTTTATCCTCATTTCTCACCTAAAGTGGTGCCGGGCTGGTTTGATAAAGCCATTCCATGGCGTCGTGCAAAAGCGAAAAATTATGAAAACGTGGTCATGGTTGTCCCAAGTCAGAAATTTATAGATTCGCTTCCTTACGGAAAAATTCCCGATCGTAAAGACTTTATTAAAATGGACGACATACAACGGGAGTCGTACTGGCAGAATGTACTTTCAGCAACAGATCGCTTAGTGGCTGATTTCCATCAAAAATGGCATAAAGATCAATTTGCCAGTGCAGTGAAACCAATAGAAGTGATTCTATAAGTTATTTAAGGGCAGTGTAACCATCACACAGAGCCCTTGAGGTGTATTATGAGTGGCTTGTATATTGCCACGGTGCAATTCAATAGCACGTTTGCTAATCGCTAGACCCAATCCGTGTCCACCGCTGCTTCTTTCCCGTGCTTGGCTGATTCGATAAAACGGTTTAAAGATTTCTTCTAGCTTATCTGTGTCTACCCCTGGCCCGTTGTCTAGGCATGTGATTATTAAGGCGTTGTTATTTATCTCTGAAGTCACCTTAATGTGTTGATCGCCTTGATGATAGTACTGAGCATTTTTAAGGATGTTTTCTAAAGCACTGCGTAATAATTGTGTATTGCCAGATATATTAGGCCCCGTTTCATGCTGGATGACGAGCTCAATAGGTTTGTCTTTATGGGTAAAGCTCAAATCATGACAAATGGACTTGAGCAGTTGATTAATATCGATAGTATCCTGCAATGCCAGTGACGGATCGAGTTCATAAGCGGGTAAATTTAGCAATGTATTAATAATGGTATTAAGTTGATTACATTCTTTTTCAATGCGCATCATGTCAACTTGATCATCAGGAATTTTAAGTCGTTTCTTGCATAACTCTAATGCTAGTTGAAGCCGAGCCACTGGACTGCGTAGTTCATGACTAATATCTTGAATCAAATGTTTATGAGATGACATGGTTCTATCCAGCTTATCTGCCATGTCATCAAAGTCTTGAGCCAGTAATGACATTTCCCCCCTTCCAGATTTAATATCATCCTGCACACGGATAGATAGGTCTCCCGCTGATAGCTTCTGAGTTGCTTGCCGTAAATGAGAGATGGGCTTCATTATGTAAAGGGCTAAGAGATAACTGATAAGCCCGCTAATTAAACAAGCTGAGATAACAAACCCTAGCCATTGGTCTGCAATAACATGGTGAAGTGGTGGTTTATTATGGGGGCTTTTTACTAAGATATTAACTGTTTTTCCACTTGGTAATAAAAGCTGGCGACCTACAAATACAAAACCTCTGCGAACTTTATGAATGAACGGACTGGTAGACGATAGATTTTTATTGATCTTAGCCAATGCCGGCGGTAATGATCGTTTAAGTATTTCTTGGCCATGATTAATAACAAATAGACGCTTGATTTCTCGATCCTTCTGAATTGCAAACCAAGACTGAACGTCAATATATTCGTCACTCAGTAGTTTGAGTGTGAGGGTTTGAGCAATTTTAATAGGAGGGAATTCATGTGGCTCGTGTTCATCATCGTTTTGGCTGATAAAGATGATGACCATTGCAATGACAACTAAAATCAAAGTAAGCCAAAAGCTAAAAAGTATGCGCCCCGTTAATCCAAACATAAGTTATTCAGGCTTGAGCAGGTAACCTGCTCCTCGTTGATTAATGATAACGTCACTTTGGGCCCCTGCTTCGATTAGTTTTTTGCGCAAGTTACTAACATGTACATCAATACTTCGGTCATATCGAGTTAAAGCCCTACCTAATGCCTCTTCACATAGGGTTTCCTTTGTCACAATTTCTCCAAATCGGCTATGTAATGACTCAAGGGTCTTAAATTCTGCGCCCGTTAATTTAAGGATTTGGCCTTTATATTTGGCCTCAAGTCGACGAGTATCCACACTGAAATGACTGGATTGAGGTGAGGTGGTTTGGGTATTAAGTGAGCGCCGTAAAATCGCGTTAATTCGTGCGAGTAGCTCTCTAGGGTTGCACGGCTTAGGGACATAATCATCAGCACCTAACTCTAAACCAAGAATGCGGTCAACATCATCACCTTTGGCGGTTAGCATTAAAACAGGCGTCATGATGTTGGATTGGCGCATTTGTTTTAGCACCTCAACACCATTCATATTAGGTAGCATTACATCCAGAATAATGAGCTCATATTGACCATTTTTAGCCATTTCTAAGCCTTGGTTTCCGGTGTATGCTGCTTCTATCTGGAAGTTTTCAGCTGTGAGGTACTCACACAAAAGCTCAGATAGGTCATGGTCGTCGTCAATTAGTAATATAGTATTCATGGTGACATTTTTATCTGCATATGGACTTATATCAAGCAAGTAGTCTGGGCTTTACCCTACTTTACGCTTTCTTATCCCAACTTGACCTATTCTCGAGTAGAATCTTTAGGTAGTTGCTTAAATCAATCAAGAGGAATACTTAATGAAAATTAAACAACCGGTTATTCAACTTCTAAGCGTATTATCATTATTATTGATATTTGGCATGAATGCGAATGCATTTGAAGGCAAAATGGGTAAACGTTTTGTCAAAGAACTTGATTTAACCCCTGCCCAGCAGAAGAAGGTTGAAAGCATTAAACAAAGCCAAATGGATAATAGGGCTGAAAACAAAGAAAAATTCAAGGCCCTTAAGAAAAAGAAACGTGAGTTACTTGCAAATTACTCTGACTCAAAAGCGAAAGAAATTGCTGAAGAGTCATCAAAATTACATAAAGAAAAAATGATCAAACGTCTAAAAACTCAAAATGAGATTTACCAGATTTTAGATGATCGTCAAAAAATTCTTTATCAAGCTATGTTAGAGAAAAAATCAAACCATAAAGGGAAGGGTAAACATGGTAAACGCCATGAAAAGGGTGGCCATAAGCCTAAAAATCATTCTCACTAATTTTAGTAAAAACATTTAATTAAAAACCTGATTGATCCATTGGATTGATCAGGTTTTTTTATAATTGTCATTTAATATCGCTTGTTTTAATCTATCCGTTTAGAACCTCATAAGAGTCTTAACTATGAAAGAACCTCTTGCTATCCAATATTATTCTGACGTGCTTTGTGTTTGGGCATGGATTGCACAAAGACGCATAGAGGAACTAAAAAATACATTTGGAAACTCAATTGAATTTAATTATCACTATGTTGATATATTTGGTGACGTGCCCAATAAAATGAGTACTTCGTGGCATGAAAAGGGAGGATATTCAGGTTTTGCAAATCATGTAAAAGAAAGTGCTTCTCAATATGATGCCGTTATTCACCCTGATGTATGGACTAAAACAAAACCTACGACATCAGCTAATTCTCATTTATATATAAAAGCCGTTGAGCTTAGTTATGATTCAAATGAAGCAATTAATTTTTCTCTGCTCGTGCGTAAGTATTTTTTTGAACAAGCAAAAGATATTTCTGATTTGAATGTACTTTCTGAATTAGCAAAATCCCATTGTTTAGATCCTCAAAAAATAGACGAAAAAATTGTAAATGGCTTAGCAATGGCAAGCTTAATGAGCAATTATCAAATGGCCGGACAAAAAGGCATAAAAGGAAGCCCATCTTATGTAATTGATGGCGGTCGTCAGACTTTGTATGGCAATGTTGGGTATCGAGTACTTAATGCCAATATAGAGGAAATGCTAAAACAGCCGCAATTTGAAGCCAGTTGGTGTTAATTAAATTCTTTATATTCATATTCAGAGGCTAATTTCAAGCCTCTAGGCCTAAGTCCACATTCATATTTTGTCTATATTTTATTCATAAAAAAGAAGTAAACCTTTCACATTTTATTTATCTCTCTGTCATTTTTCATCTTTAGTTTACCCACCAGGAAATGATTCCTAAATTCAGAATTAGAAGGGCATGATGATGGGTAATATAAAAAAACCTTTAGCCAGTGCAATTATGCTGGCAACACTTGGCATGTTAACGGCATGTGGTTCAGACGGTGATGAGGGTATCTCTGGCCGTAATGGCGTTGATGGTACAAACGGACTAAATGGAACAGATGGTATTGATGGCCTAAATGGCACTGACGGAAGTAACGGCTCAAATGGAGCAGATGCAGGTCTAATGACGGCAGGACTGACACGTCTTGCAACTGTACCCGCTGGCGCCGAGGTGACCGGTGCATTTTTAACGCAGCAAGGTGATTTATTTTTTAATGTTCAGCATCCGTCAGATGCTAACTTAGAAACAGACAAAGACGATAAAGTTTTTAACAAAGGTACTGTAGGTGTACTAAAAGGGGTGAATATAAATAATTTACCTAAAAACTTAATTTCATCGCCTGTGCCTCAGAGTACAAAAGAGCGCCAAACGGTTGTATCAGCATATGGTGAGTATCAAGTTATTGCACAAACCGGAGACACGTTCAGTGGTGGCTTACCAAATGGACTAGGTGTGGTTTACGATAAAAACGGAACCGCTGAAGTGGTTACCATTGATGATCCTGATTTTAATGGGTTTGTGGAAACTGCGGAAAATGAAGGTTACTTATTCACAAACTGGGAATCAATTCCTGGGGGTATGAGTCGTTTAAAAGTTAACAAAACCAATGCAGGTTGGGTTGTTGATAACTCTGATGTAATGATGTTGGACTTTGGTGATTGGGGAACAATAGCAAACTGCTTTGGCTCTGTTTCACCTTGGGGTACACCACTTACTTCAGAAGAGTGGGGCAACTTTGGCGATTCAACTCACCTTTGGGATGACTTAAGTGCTGACGATTCTTATGGTAACCGTGATGCATTAAAAGCATATATGGACCCAACCAATTCATCTCCTAACGTCGTGCCAAATACATATCGTCTTCACTATATTGTTGAAATCGAAGATGCTATCTCTGCAAACCCTACCCCAGTTAAGCGTTATGCAATGGGTCGATTTGAACACGAAAACTCAATTGTTATGCCTGACCGTAAAACCGTATATCTTTCACAGGATAATACAAACGGTGTGATGTTTAAGTTTGTTGCGGATGTGGCAGAAGACTTAAGTGCAGGTACATTGTATGGCGCAAAATTAACTCAAGATACCGGTAGTACAGAGCCACAAACTACAGGGTTTGATATTACATGGATTGAACTGGCCCATGGTTCTGATGCTGAAATAGAAACTTGGATTGCTCAGTACGATGCAATTGAATATCACGATGGTGGGGATACTTCATATCTAACGGATGCTGACGCACAAGCTTGGGCAGATGGAGCCGCGAATTATCCAACAGTGGCAAACGGTGGTGGTAAAGTGACTGCTGAGCAAGCAATGGATAACAGAATAGCTTTCCTTGAGTCTCGTAAAGCTGCTCGTGCTAAAGGCGCGACAGCCGAGTGGCGTAAATTTGAGGGCATTTACGTTAACCAAAAACGTGCAGAAGAAGCGGTTGAAGGTACTGATTTAGTATCTGGTGAAGATGTTGACCAAGCATTCGTATATTTTGCTATTGCTGATATGGATAAAGGAATGATTGACGATGAGGGTGATATCCAACTTTCAGCTCGTGTGAAAGATTGTGGCGGCGTATACCGTATGCCATTGCTTGCAGGATATGACGTAGCACGCATCGAACCCGTTGTTATGGGGTCGACTTATCGTTCTAGTTTAACTGGTGCGGAACGTTGTGATGTAAACGCTCTTTCTCAGCCTGATAACGTCATCGTTATGGATGATGGTCGTATTATTATCGGTGAAGATGGCTTCCAAGAAAACAATACACTTTGGATCTACAACCCAAAAGTAAATGATTAATTGATAGTTTGAATTAGTCATAAAAATGTAAGAGGGGTGGCTTAGGCTGCCTCTCTTATAATATTTATCAAGGTGTAGAAGATGAAACGTTTGAGTTTAATTGGACTACTTTTATTACAAGTAGCTTGCAGTAATGAAGCACCGTCTCTTGAAGTGTTTACGTCAGTTCAAGCAAATGAAATAGCTGCTTTGGAATATGAAAAACATGGAGAGATATATAACCCAGAAGCGGTCATTCCTCCCCAGTGTTACACCAAAACAGAGGGGAAACATAATCCTTGTTATGTTTGTCACCAATCATATAAAGAACAAGATAGATCAAATTTAATGAATGATGGAGGCTTACAAGGTAGTTATGATTTTTCTGATGTAGGTTTAACAAATAGTTGGAAAAATCTATTTATTGACAGAAGTGAAAAGATAAAAAATATCAGTGATCACGAAATCTTAACGTATATTAATCAAAATAATTACTCAGATCTTATTACATGGATGAAAACGGATGAATGGAGTGGTGTCGTTCCTGAAATTAAAGATTATGAATATGGTGCTCAAGCATTTGGAGAAAATGGCTTAGCAAAAGATGGTTCTATGTGGGTGGCATTTAATTATAAACCAATGCCTAGTACGTTTTGGCCTACCAATGGATCAACAGATGATGTCGCAATACGTTTGCCAAAAGCGTTCTATCAAATCAGTTCTGAAACGAACATAGATGTGTACTTTATCAATCTTGCATTGCTCGAAATATCAATACTAGACTTACCGCACACGACAACAAACCCCATTAACGAAGTGGAATTGAATATTGATATAGACCTTAACGGTGTATTAGAAGAAAAAGTAACAAATGTAGTTCGCCGACCATTTTATGTGGGTGATGCAAATACCATATCTTTAGGTCATATGTTGTACCCGAAAGGTACGGAATTTATTCACAGTGTTCGCTATTTAGGTGTGAATGATTCAGGAGATATTAGTGTCGCGCCGAGAATGAAAGAATTACGCTACATGAAAAAACATACTCTATACCCACTGAGTCGTATTCGACAAACTTACTATAAAGAGTCTAAAGAAAAACATTTCGAAAACCTACCTAGGGTATCTGATTTTCAAGATAGAGGTATTGCCAATGGTTTTGGTTGGATGATTTGGGGATTCATTGAAGATGAAAAAGGAGACTTACGTCAACAAAACAAAGAAGAGCAGTTTTTTTGTGCGGGTTGCCATAAAACCATTGGTACGACCATTGATCATACTTTTTCATTTCCTAGAAAATTAACAGGTGCCAAAGGGTGGGGGTATATAGACCTGAAAGTACTTAATGATGCTCCTAATAAGGGAGAGAGCATGGGTGAGTATCAGACTTATATGTCACGAGTAAGTGGGGGGGATGAATTTAGACAGAATTCAGAAATGTTAGATAAATGGTTTAAAAAAGATGGCTCTATTCATCATGAAAAAATTGAAGCAATTTCGTCAATTTATGAACTAATAACCCCATCAAAGCAGCGTGCATTGGACTTAAATAAAGCCTATAAAACCATTGTTGAGGAGCAAAGTTATATTTTTGGTCGTGAACCTATGCTTTCTAAAAGTACGAATATCTTTAAAGAAGTGGATGCTGATGTGTCGCCACTACAGAAAGAGCATCGATATGCTTGGGATATTAGACTAGATTGGGACCAATGAGTGTAAATAGCGATGAGTGATATTTATGTGTTTTTTCTTGCCAGTACAGTAATGGCATTAGGCATAGGTCTTGATGCGGCTTTGGCAATATTTATACGCTCAGCGCAACTTAGCAGTAAAAAGCAAAAAGTATTTTGGGTAGTTGGTGTATCGGCTACCCATACTTTATTTCCTATGCTTGGCTATTTGTTGACGTATTTTGGCCTTCAAGTATTCCCTTTGATAACACCAATAATTGGTATTATGGCGTTTATCTTGGTTGCTCATTTTATTTTTAATGAGTTAACTCAGAATTCGGAGGACTCGGAGCAGTCACAGGGTTGGTTAACATTTGGCTTGATTATGGCAGTAAGTTGGGATGCGTTGTGGTCTGGCCCTGCAAAGTCTGCACAGGTGGTAGATTGGTCTACGTTAATGATTTGGTTATCCTTTCTATGGGTTGGAATGCTAGTCAGTGGACTATGTATTTTGAGCTGTATCCTTGCTAATAAAGTTTCGGTTGTATCGTTAGAGAATACAAAATATATCCACTGGATTACATGGTTGCAGTTCAGCGTGATCGGTTATTTTGGTTTGTTGGCTTTTTTCCGCTATACACTTTCGATTTCTTGGAATGAAGAATATGTCTTTTTATTAAGTGCATTGCTTATTTATATACTAATGAAACTTAATAAAACGGAATATAATCAAGCTATAAGAGCTTAATAGTTTCTGACTTTTACCGGCACTTCTTCACCTGCTGCATTGGTTAGAAGCCAACCTCGAATGCGCCTAGAAATCATATTGTCGGTATTATTTAGATTGTATTTAACAGCAGGTAAATAAATTTGTTGATACTTCTTATTTTGCTTTCGCTTAATAGAACCTTTACGTGCTTTGCTTAATCGTAATTGTTCTGGCGAGTCTTGGGTAATAATATCCAGCATGGGAATATCAAGTTCAGCGAGAGTTTCATTTAAGTCTATTTCTGGGTATTGGCTTTCTTTGGCGTCAATTAAAATTAAAGCGTAACCGATTTTATTTCCATTTAATCTTGCTTGTAACATTTTAGCGGCCCAATTAGCACTTAAACCATTAGCTATTATAGCGGTATTAAATTGCCCCATGGTATTAAGTGAATTTAAACCATCTTCTGTGCGTTGAATCATATTTTCTATAAAAATATCTTCTGTTGGTATTACTGGTTGTTTTAGTACTGATTGAGGAATGGGCGGTACAAAATCCGGTACGTCATTGATGTTTTCAGCTACTGCATCTAATGGGTCCGCTAATTCATTAGGTGTATTCGGATTTTCGCTGGTGTTTGATACTTCATTATTGTTTAAGTTGTCTGTTAGTTCATTGCTATCTGTAGGGTTAGGCTCTGCTGTGTTTTCTGATTGTTGGTTTTCTGCTTGTTGGTTTTCTGCATTGGGATCTAGTGTATTTGCATCAGTGGTTACTTGGTCGGCCTGTGATTCAGCAAGTTGTAATGGCTCAATTTTGGGAAGCGGCTTTTTGATATAACTGTTATAAAATATGCTCAAGGTATTCCATCCATAATCAGGTAAATACTCTCTGATAGGTGTGACGGTATTAGGCCAATGGGCGTGCTGCTCAATATCATGAAGAATCAACACCCCACCTTGCGGCATTCCGGTATTTTCCGGTAAATATAGGCCGCTCATATTGCCGTTTTTACCGACAATTTCGATAAGCTCATTCTCACGTTGAAAGCTCTTCAAGTAACGAATAACGTCCTGATTTCTTTCCTTTGCTTTATCTGGCGTGACGTATTCTTTAGGGGGAGAAATTTCCTTAGCGGGTTCTGGAGTATTTACTACTGCATCTTGAGAGTCTGGCGAGGGCGTTTCGGCCTCGTCGGCGGCAAAAAGTAATATTGCATGGGTTAAACCCATTACCATCATAAGAAGTTTGAACATGGAAATATAATCAGTGGCTCTGTTTAATTAGGTAATACAAGAGCTGTGCCAGATAGGATTAATAGGCTTAGCCCAAGTAGTTGGTTACAAGTCGACTATGATTTGATCGTTTTCAATTGTGAACGGGATGCTTTGAAGAGCTTGATCTAAGCAAGGGCCACTGATGCAATATCCATCTTCAATACGAAATAACGCCCCATGCATGGAACACATAATGAGGCTATCACTACTATCTAAAAATTGATCGGGCACCATTTCTAATTGTATGCCCAAATGGGGGCAGCTGTTTTTATAGATGTGAATTTTACCGTATTTTTTTACAGCAAAGATCAATTGTTGGTTTATGGTAAAACCTTTGCTGTGATTGTCTGAAATGTCATTAAGGTGGCAAAGGACGGGCATAATAATTTTTTATATGGTCAGGGAGGGTTAATCTTATCAGGTTAAGCTATTCGGTTCATATAAACTAAAAAAGAACATCCCCTTCATCCTGATTATCTTTGGTTTGGGGTGACATGAGTTGTAGTTCATCGTTGAGATTTTCTAGGTATTTAATCAATGTAATGCTTTCTTGTTCCATTTTACTTAAGCTGGCTAGCTTATCTTTTGAAGACCCTTTAGAGGCTGAATATAAAGCGTCGTATGCGTTTTTATGTAAATTAATTAAATGTTTTTCTATATTTTGATAGTTTTGTAAATGGCTAAAAGTACTTTTACCTAAACCATCGTAATACCAGCGACCAAAACGTCCGCCACTATGGTCCCTAACCATTAGAATTTTTTCATCGTCGGGACTTTCAGTGGCAATAAACTCATATACTCGGGATTTAAAAGACAGCAAACTTAACATAGCTACTTGTATGTAGCTTTCATTGGTACTGCGGTTAATGATGTTATTCATGTCTTTACTAAGGTCGGTAATTAACTTTACCGAAGACTCAATAGTAGAGGTGGTATCTTGCAAGTCTGTAGTGCCTTTTTTAATGGTATCAATACCTTGATCTACTTGCTTGATATACCCAGTGGTGGTTTGAATGATTCCGCTGATTTCTTGTGTTGTGGAGCTGGTTTGTCCCGCTAGGGTACGTACCTCATCGGCGACAACGGCAAAACCTCGGCCTTGCTCTCCTGCGCGGGCGGCTTCAATGGCGGCGTTTAACGCAAGTAAATTAGTTTGATCACTAATACCTTCAATTTGGTTTACGCATGCATTAATTTTTTGTGCTGATTGATTCAGATTTGCCATATTGGAGCTAGTTGCTGATGCTCTTTGGTTTATGTCGGAAAGATTTTTTCCAACTTGTTGCAATATGACGGTTATTTGATCAAAAGTAGCTTCACTGTCTTTAAGGCGGGTACGTTCAGCACCTAATGACTCGGCATTTTGACTAACTAGGTTGTGAATATCATTAACACTGTGGATACTTTTAAATAAAAGAGCGTTTAAATCGTCTTGCTCGCTGGCCATATCACCAATGTGATTTTTTAGCTCATCAGCAGCGACTTTACTCAACTCAGCATTTTCTAGCTGAACTTTAAGGGACTCTATTTGTTGTGTCAGCGCCTTAATCTCAGCATCTTGCTGGGGTTGTTGTTGAGTTGAAAACCAAGCCATGAGATTACCAAATAATTAGTTCTCTATTAACTTTAGCCTAGGAAGGGGTTATGACAAGTGCATTCTATTTTTCGCTTGTTACGCTACTAGGTTGTTTTTCTTGAGTTTTTTGATCATCACTAGCTGTGTCATCTAAAAACTGTTTAGCTTTAGAGAAGTCCACAGAGAATGAGATCTCCATGGCTTCTTTACTTGGACGCACTCCGCAACCTGTGCCTGTAACTGGCATGGCTGCGGCAGTTCCTGGTTTTTTACTCATGGTTATTTGATCCGGTGCTTTTCGCGGGTTTCTTGCTTTTTACGTTCACTCTTACGCAGCATCACATAAACCGCTCCTGTACCACCGTGCTGAGGTTGGGCGCTGTGAAAGGCAATGACGTCTTCAAATTCTCTGAGCCATTTATTGGTCCAGCTTTTCAAAAGGGCAGGAACCGCTTCTTTTTCACCCTTACCATGCAGGATAATCACATTACGCAGATCGTATTTCATGGCGTCTTCTATGAAGCGAAATACCTCAGTGCGGGCTTGATCTACAGTACGTCTATGTAGGTCTAAGCGGGCATCCAGCTGGTATTTACCTAATCGGAACTTGCGATAAACCCCTTCTTGAACCCCTGAATTTTTATACTCGATAATGTCATATGGCTGCACCATATCCACATAGCTGTCACTGAGATGATTTGTGTCATCTTGATTATCTGTAATCGCAGCCTGACGGCGCTGGGCCAGAGTTAATGAGTCCTTTTGAGACTTCTTAAGAATGACTTTAGGCTCCACCTTTAGCGGGGTAACGTCCCCAATGGCGGCTTTAAATTCTGAGAAATCGTCCATTGTTAGCCCCCTTATATGGTTAATTCCTGAGTATTATACGCAACTTTGGGCATTTAGGATGACCTAAGGAAGCAATAACATTGGGTCTATACGGGCATTGTTTAAACTTACCGACCAATGTAAATGAGGCCCTGTTACACGTCCTGTGGCCCCAACTTTACCAATTGGCTGTCCTTTTTTGAGTGTATCGCCTATTTCTACCTCAATTTCACTTAAGTGACAAAACATGCTGATTAAGCCTTGGCCGTGATCCACATAGACCGCATTACCATTGAAAAAGAAGTCTCCAGTTAGCACTACCTTACCGCGTGAAGGCGATAAAATCGGGGTGCCAGTGGGGGCCGCGATATCTAGGCCGCTGTGAGGATTGCGAGGCTCGCCATTAAAAAAGCGCTTTAAGCCAAATGGACTGGAATAGGGGCCATCAACGGGTTTGATGAAGCTTAAATCCATAGGTGTGTTTTCAAATACCTTAAATACTGCTTGAGCGCGCTTCTTTTCTCCGCGATGACGTTTTAAATCGGCCTCTGAAAGGTCAATGTGTTTGCGGGTTTTAAGGGTGATGTGCTGCTCTTCATATTGTTTATCGGTAACTGTAAAAGGATATCGCTTGCCCTGACTGACAATAAAGTGCTCACCTGTCTTGGTGGAAAGTTTGAGTCCGGCTACTGCAAACCATGTTTGATTGTGCTGAATAACGGCAATGGGTTTTTTATTATAAAAGGCTTGGGGCTGGGTCTCTTTTGCGTCTTGCAGCGGTATCACGGCAATGCCTCCCGGAACCAAGCTCGATTGTGGCAAGCTGTGGGTATTGCTTATGAGTAAGGTACTGCACAGTAAGACTGTAAATAGAGTGCTTAGACGCTTGAAAATAAGTTGCATGTTTATTTATCGAAAACCTCGTTTACTGTGCAGTTCAATTTACCATCGTGTAATTGTGCAATTAAAGTATCACCTTTTTTTACTTGGCTATGGGAGTGGATCACTTGCCCTAGTTCGGTGGTGTTAATGGCATAACCACGATTGAGAGTACTCAATGGGCTGACTACATTCAAGACTTCTGCTTGACTGGCTAACCGATGCTGTAAGCGGCTTAAGTTATCTCTGATCGCTTTAGTTAAGCGCATATTTAGTTGGCTATTGTGTTGCTGTAATAGAGCCAGTTGCTTATCAGGTTTGAATTGTGACAGGCTATGGCCATACTCCTGAAGCCGTTGTTTTTCATGGCTTAATTTAGTTTGAACGGCATTTTTTAAACGCATTTCTGCCATATCCAAGCGCTGCATATTCTCGTTAAGCTTTTCTTTCGGATGACGTAGTCGTTTGACTAATTGCACTAGATGGAAGCGCTGCTGGTTAATGCGATTTTGTAAAATACGTATCAGCGAGCGCTCCAGTTGTTCAAAGCGTCCAAGCCATTCAAAGCGATCAGGGCTGACTAATTCAGCTGCAGCGGATGGTGTGGGGGCGCGAAGGTCTGCTACATAATCGCTAATGGAGGTGTCCACCTCGTGACCTACGGCACTAATAGTGGGAATGCGGCTATGATAAATTGCCCTTGCGACTACCTCTTCGTTAAACGGCCATAGATCTTCTAAGCTGCCGCCTCCTCGGCCTACAATCAGAACATCACACACGTTGTCGCGATTAGCTCGCTCGATGGCTTGTGCAATTTGTGAGGCCGCTTGTTGGCCTTGTACTTGAGTCGGGTAGATAGAAATAGGTAAGTTAGGGAATCGACGCTTTAAAACAGAAATAATGTCTTTCACCGCGGCCCCTGTTGGGCTGGTGACTATGCCTAAATGTTTTGGGTGAGGTGGTAATGATTGCTTGTGCTGTGCATTGAATAAACCTTCTTGAAACAATCGCTGCTTGAGCTCTTCAAATGCCAGTTGTAACGCCCCTTCGCCAGCACTTTGCATGGCATCGACAATCAACTGGTAGTCGCCGCGGGCTTCATACAAACTGACAGAGGCCGTTACCACTACTTGATCCCCTTCTTTGGGAACAAACTTCAAATACTGGGTGCGGCTTTTAAACATGGCACAGCGAATTTGAGCTCGCTGGTCTTTAAGCGTGAAGTACCAATGGCCACTGCTGGGGCGAGCTAGGTTGGAAATTTCCCCTGTAACTTTTACTTTGTGCAAGTAGGTTTCTAGCAGCTCTTTGCTTTGTCGATTTAGCTGGCTAACACTCAGGATGTTATTTTTTTGTGCGAAGTTACTCATAACCACCTAATTAAGTGAATCAAATTTAAAAAACACTAGACAAAAACCTAGGGTTACTGGCTATGCTGGGGGCAATGCTTGATTCAACTATTTTCTTTGTATTCCAGTGAATAAGGAATCATACATGAAAAAGTTCATCGCTGGTGCTGAGGCAAGTATTGCTAGTTACATCATCACTGATGAATATGATCCAATACATTGGATCAATCACATAGGCCCTAAGCCACTGCTTATGCTTCATAGCCCTGATGATCAGACAGTTCCCTTTGGTAGAGGTCGGGATTTATATGATCAAGCCCGCGAGCCTAAAACTTGGGTGAGCACTCATGGTGCCCATATTGCTACGTTTGCTTTTGCGCAATATAGACAAACAACCCTAGAATTCATCGAAAACCTACCCTTTGGACCAGTAAAATCAAAGGAATAGGGTAATAGGCTTAAAATTCATACAAACTTAAGTAAATTTTGTTTTCGCCTATGCACCATTTAAGGTAGAATTACGCGCCATTCTTATTCAGGTATGGCGGTCCCATCATGTTGCGAATTGCCCAAGACGCATTGACGTTCGACGATCTTCTTTTAGTTCCCGGTTACAGCGAAGTACTGCCTAACCAAGTGAATCTAAAAACCAAGTTAACCCGTGATATTGAGCTTAATATTCCCCTCGTTTCAGCGGCGATGGATACGGTAACCGAGTCTCGTTTGGCCATTGCTATGGCTCAAGAAGGGGGTTTGGGTATCATCCATAAAAATATGACCATTGAGCAGCAAGCGGCTGAAGTTCGTAAAGTTAAAAAATACGAAAGTGGCGTGGTGAAAGACCCTATTACTGTTCCAAGCAATACCACGATTCGTGAGCTGATTGAAATTACCCGTCAAAACAATATTTCAGGTGTACCTGTGGTGGATGGTGCTGAACTTGTGGGTATCGTAACCGGCCGTGATGTGCGCTTTGAAACCAACCTAGACGCGAAAGTGTCTGCGGTAATGACACCTAAAGATAAACTGATCACCGTAACAGAAGGTGAAAGCAATGAAGTTGTGCAAGGCTTATTGCACAAATACCGTATTGAAAAAGTACTGGTTGTTAACGATAGCTTTGAGCTAGTGGGTTTAATGACGGTTAAAGACATCGATAAAGCCACGGCTTACCCTAATGCTGCTAAAGACGAGCAAGGTCGTTTACGTGTAGGTGCGGCCGTTGGTACAGGCCCTGAAACCCCTGACCGTATTACAGCCCTTGTGAATGCCGGTGTGGACGTAGTCATTGTGGATACCGCTCATGGTCACTCAAAAGGTGTAATTGAGCGCGTTCGTTGGGCAAAAGAAACCTTCCCTGAATTACAAGTGATCGGTGGCAACATAGCAACTGGCGCGGCGGCAAAAGCATTAGCAGACGCTGGCGCAGATGGCGTGAAAGTTGGTATTGGTCCGGGTTCTATTTGTACAACACGTATTGTTGCTGGTGTGGGCGTCCCACAAATAAGCGCCGTAGCGGATGTGGCCGCCGCACTCGAAGGTACTGGCATCCCATTAATTGCCGACGGTGGTATTCGCTTCTCTGGTGATATGGCCAAAGCGGTTGTGGCTGGCGCGTATGTGATTATGGCGGGCTCTTTATTAGCGGGTACTGATGAAGCACCGGGCGAAGTGGAATTATTCCAAGGTCGTGCGTATAAATCATACCGTGGAATGGGCTCGTTAGGTGCCATGGGTCAAAGCCAAGGCAGTGCGGATCGCTATTTCCAAGATTCAAAAGCGGGTAACGACAAACTTGTCCCTGAAGGTATTGAAGGTCGTATCGCCGTTAAAGGCCCAATGAGTAATGTTGTGCATCAAATGATGGGCGGTTTGCGTAGTGCAATGGGTTACACTGGTTGTGCCACTATTGACGATATGCGTACCAAGCCTGAGTTTGTGAAAATCTCATCAGCGGGTATGAAAGAAAGTCATGTGCATGACGTTCAAATTACCAAAGAAGCCCCCAACTACCGTTTAGGTTAAGGCGGCTTACTGGGCTCGTTCTAACTTTGTTAAAAATAAATTGGGTATCGTTATTTATAACTAATAAACGCCTCTACTCAATTTATTTTTAACCTAAAGGTCACAGGTGCCTCGTTAGACCTTTGTCAGCAGAGCCTCCCATCATTGATTGTGAGGCAGTAAAAGTATTTGTAGGTTGGGTTAGCCGCAGGCGTAACCCAACATAGAATTTCAACCTGTTGTTATTGCAACAGGTTTTTTAGTTTTAAAGATATGAGGTTTTCATGGCGGACATCCATTCACAGAAGATTCTAATTCTCGACTTCGGCTCCCAATACACTCAGTTGATTGCACGTCGCGTACGTGAATTAGGCGTGTTCTCTGAGATTCGTGCTTGGGACATGAGCTTTGAAGAAATCAAAGAGTTTGCCCCTAAAGCGATTATTTTAGCCGGTGGCCCAGAGTCCGTGCATGAAGAAAACAGCCCTCGCGCCGCGCAAGAAGTGTTTGATCTGGGCCTGCCAATTTTAGGTATTTGTTATGGTATGCAAACCATGTCAGAACAACTAGGCGGTAAAGTGGAAGGTTCTGACGTTCGTGAATTTGGCTATGCTCAAATTAAAGCAGAAGGTAACAGCGCATTATTTAAAGACATTGCCGACCATGTAAATGATAAAGGCGATAAGTTGCTGGACGTTTGGATGAGCCACGGCGATAAAGTCTCCACCATGCCAGAAGGGTTTGAGTTAATGGCGTCTACGCCGTCTTGTCCAATTGCTGGCATGTACCACCGTGAGAAAAATTTCTTTGGTGTACAGTTCCACCCAGAAGTAACGCACACCTTGCAGGGTGGTCGTATGTTAGAGCACTTTATTAAAGACATTGCTGGTTGCGAAGGCTTGTGGACCCCAGCCAATATCATTGAAGACCAAATCAAGCGCGTACAAGAACAAGTTGGCGACAAAAAAGTGCTGTTGGGTTTATCAGGTGGTGTGGATTCATCAGTGGTAGCCGCACTTTTACATAAAGCTATTGGCAGCCAGTTAACCTGTGTGTTCGTTGATAACGGCTTATTGCGTAAAAACGAAGGCGACATGGTTATGGATATGTTTGCCAAAAATATGGGTGTAAAAGTGATTCGCTCAGACAGTGCGGATTTATTCCTTGGCAAACTGGCAGGTGTGTCCGACCCAGAAGCCAAGCGTAAAGTGATTGGTAATACCTTCATTGAAGTATTTGATGAAGAAGCGGGAAAAATCAAAGACGTAGACTTTCTAGCTCAAGGCACCATTTACCCAGACGTAATTGAATCAGCAGCCTCTAAAACCGGTAAAGCCCATGTGATTAAATCTCACCATAATGTGGGCGGTTTGCCAGACGATATGAAAATGGACTTAGTTGAACCATTGCGTGAATTGTTTAAAGACGAAGTACGTAAAATTGGCTTAGAGCTTGGTTTACCTTACGACATGGTTTACCGTCACCCGTTCCCAGGCCCAGGTTTAGGGGTGCGCATTTTAGGTGAAGTGAAAAAAGAATACGCTGACGTACTGCGTGAAGCGGATGCCATCTTCATTGAAGAACTACACAACTTTGATTGGTACCACAAAACCTCACAGGCGTTTGTAGTGTTTTTGCCAGTTAAATCAGTCGGTGTGGTAGGGGATCAACGTCGCTACGAGTGGGTTGTATCTTTACGTGCCGTTGAAACCATCGACTTCATGACGGCTCGTTGGGCGCACTTGCCTTATGATTTACTAGAAAAAGTATCAAACCGCATTATTAACGAAATCGAGCATATTTCCCGTGTGGCCTATGATGTGTCATCTAAGCCTCCGGCTACGATTGAGTGGGAATAACGCTTAAAGCAGCCTAGTTCATCATGTTTTGTTGAAGATCATTTATCTTCGCGTCGCTTATAAAGCAGAAGCGCTTCTTAGATAAATGATTTTCGCTTTATCTTGTTATTGATGTTTTCTCTTTGAAGTGCGAATTGTATGAAAATGATATTCATGAAAGAGATAAGTCTTTGGTTTTTAATGCTATAAGCTTCTTTAAAATCAGATGACTACGAGTTTTTTCGATTAGTTATTCGGTGCGCATCTAAGCAAAGTTATGTCTAGCGGTCTTATATATTTAACTTGGCTTGAATCATCGTATTGTTTAATATGTATTTTGAGACTTAGTTAACAATTTAAAGGCTTGAAGTCGGAAAATAGCAATGGGCAATAGTCTTTAAAAACAAATATATTCGGAGTAGAAACAGTGAAAAATGTAATTTTACACGTGGGTCATGGTAAAACAGGAAGCTCTTATTTGCAGTCTGTTCTTGCCTTAAACACTTCTTATCTGCTCGATGCCGGAATTTTATACCCTGATCATCGCAGTTTGAGTAAGGCAGCTAAAGGACTAATTTCTTCGGGTAATCAAGGGTCTCTTGATATAGAGATGATTGAGAAAGCTGATCAAAATACTGTTTTATTTAGCGGTGAAGCATTATTTTTAAAAATGCTAAAAGGGGATTTGTTGGAGGCATTATCAAAGAATTACAAATTAAAAGTAATTATGTATACAAGAGATGTTATAGATAATGCGATTTCTAGATGGGCGCAAGAAGTTAAAAGGAGTGGCGGTACACAGGATATAGATACTTATTTGAATACAGTCTCTGTAGGTCCTTATCCTAAAGTTGTCGAATGGATTGAAAAGTCGAAAGAATTAAATTTTGAATTAGTACTGAAAAATTATTCTTTACATGAAAAAGATCTTGCTGCTGAATTCTTTAGTGATGTGATAGGGAAAGACATCGATGTTTCAAATTTGGTGTTACCAAAGGCTGAAAAAGTTAATAGAAGCTTAACTCATTCCGAAAATGAAATTCAAAGGTTGTTTAATATATTCGATCCAGAATCAAGCTCCTTATATATATCAGATTTTCTAGTTAATAAATTCCCTGACTTGGAATCATCATCAATCAAAATTTCTAAAAAAACGTTCAGAATTTTAAATAAGAAGAACTCTGAATATATTAATAAGATAAATGAGTTCACAGCTGAAAATGAGAAAGTAAATATTGGTGATGAGAAAGAGCTTGTAATTAGAAGAAATGCCGATAAATCATTACCGAATGAAGTGCTTGTTGCTCTTGGTGAGAGTATAAAAAATAAATTTTCTAAGAAGGAAGACGTCAATGAAAATCAAGTCAAGGATGGTATAAATACTTTTAAAGTGCTACGCGATACAGCTTTGAAAATCGAGAAAGGTGCCAAACTGGATTTATCTGATGCGCTTGAACTAATGAAAGCCGCTCAAGAGTTGAGACCTAATGGTGCTGTGATTAATCAAAAAGTAGAAGAGTGGTCGGAAAAACTAGCTTCAGAAGAAACAGTGGAAGCTTAAATTTCAATGACTCTTGGAAAGGGGTTAGGATCTTACTATTTTAAAATGCCTTTATAAGGCATTTTTTTGGATAAAAAATAGAGGAATAGAGTGTTCAGCTTATCGAATATAGAACATCAATTGGCATCGGATGACTACCTTTCCAATAAACGTATAAAGTTAAGTGATGACTTAACAGAATTCCCTCAGGAAATTTTCCAACGTGCCTCAGACGTTGAGATTCTAGATTTAGGTAATAATCAGCTAACAGACCTGCCGGATAATTTTTCGGACCTTAAAAACCTGCGTATTCTGTTTTTAACCAATAATCATTTCGAACATATTCCTAAGGTGCTGTCTCAATGTGAAAGCCTAGAGATGATCGCTTTTAAAACTAATCGGTTAAAAAAACTTGACGAGCACTGCTTACCTAAAAGCACTCGCTGGTTAATTTTAACCGAAAACAAAATTGAGTCATTGCCCAATTCTATGGGTGAACTTACACAGCTAAAAAAACTCGCCTTAGCAGGGAATCAGCTACGAGCCTTACCAAAAAGCATGCAGAGTTGTACGGAGTTAGAATTGGTTAGGTTGTCTGCTAATCAATTATCCGAAATACCAAATTGGTTATTACGGTTACCTAAATTAAGTTGGTTAGGGTTTTCAGGTAATCCGATATCTCAGCCTATTAGTACCGTAACCAATATTCCCGCCTCTAATATGGATAGGTTAACTTTGCACCATCAAATTGGCGAGGGAGCTTCGGGTATTATTCATCAAGGGCATTGTCATGATGCAGATCAGCTGGTGGCGGTGAAGTTGTTTAAAGGGGATGTGACCAGTGATGGTTACCCAAAAGATG
Organism: Oceaniserpentilla sp. 4NH20-0058; assembly: GCF_040371755.1. Lineage (NCBI taxonomy): Bacteria > Pseudomonadati > Pseudomonadota > Gammaproteobacteria > Oceanospirillales > Oceanospirillaceae > Oceaniserpentilla > Oceaniserpentilla sp. 4NH20-0058. Next base: position 66,516 of record NZ_BAABWE010000009.1, on the reverse strand, counting down.
AAGTTCATTGCTGCTTAAAAACGGGTTACCACCCAAATTTGATCAAAGCCATATCCAAAGTTGAAGAGCCGAATCAGCTGGGGTTGGTTATGGAGCTTATACCGCAGGGTTACGGCAACTTAGGTTTACCACCTAGTTTAGAAACCTGTACCCGCGATACGTTTCCCGATAAAACGGAATTTACCTCAACAGAGATACTTAACATTGCCAAGCAAATGGTATCGACACTTTCACAAATGCATGAAAATCAAGTGAGCCATGGTGATGTATATGCCCATAACATCATGATCGATAAACAAGCTAATATCTTATTTGGAGATTTTGGTGCGGCCACGGATTTATCGAAATTAAATGACGGGCAGCGCCAGTGCATGCAGGCAGTTGAAGTACGGGCACTGGGTTGCTTGATGGATGACTTATTATCACTATGCGAACAAGATGATTTGTATCATGCATTATCAAGCACAACAGCGTTATGCATGTCATCTGAAATGACTCAGCGACCAAATTTGGCGGATTTAAATGAAGTGCTAGCAGCCATGTGACCGTTTTGAAATAGGGATGTTTATGAAGATATATATTTTGCTTTTAATGTTAATTGGTTTGCAGGGCTGTGTTGCTTATCCAAAAGAGGTTTGGGATCGTGCGGACTATAAGCGCTGTGATCTAATTACTCGTGAATTAGAATTAAAAGTATCAAATATGGGGAAGCCAAGTCCGGGTTCAGTTCGGTTTAAGTCAGCAGAAGAATTGATTGGTTTTATTGTCGCTTCTGGCTTTGTTGTTTCGACAACGGCTGTTATTTCAGGTTCTATTGTTATTGTGGGTAACACAATTCATTTTCTAGAAAAACAAGGTCGTTGTGACGATAGTATATTGAATGAAACCATAGAAGTATTTACAGAGCCTTTCTTGGAAACTGGTGGCGAGCTGATTGAAAACACCAAGCAAGATAAGTTGGTTGTAGATAAAGACCAGCGGAGCACTGATTAAAAATGGAACCATTTTTTTTACATAATGTTGATCGCAGCGAATCCGAGTCTATTAAATGGAAGCGCTATAAAAATAAAGATGTGATTCCACTTTGGGTGGCCGATATGGATTTCCACGTGGCACCACAGATTGTTGATGCCATTAAAAATAGAGCAAATCATGGGGTATTCGGTTATGGGTCCGATAGCCCTGTATTACGTGAACTAATTATTAAACACTGCCAAACACATTATAGCTGGGCCATTAAGCCTGAATGGATTGTGTTTACTCCGGGAGTGGTGAAGGGGTTAAATCTTGCCCGCGCCATTTCTGCGAATCACGGCAAGCCCGCTGGTATTACGGCGCTGCCGGTTTATCCACACCTTATGCATAGCGCGCCTATTCTGTCGTTTAAAGATCAAACGTTTAATACCATTAAACAAGGCGATTCTTGGTCATTAGATTTAGAGGGTATGAAGGCAAGCATAACAGATGAAACAGGTGTTGTGCTTTTATGTAACCCTCACAATCCAATTGGTAAGGTGTATAACCGTGAAGAGTTGCAAGCCCTTGCGGATGTGTGTATCGAGCATGACCTAATTATTTGTTCTGATGATATCCATTGCGATTTAATCTTAAATGGCAAACAGCACATCCCTATAGCGAGCTTGAGTGAAGAAGTGGCAAAACGATCCATTACCTTAATGGCGCCAAGCAAAACCTTTAACATTCCCGGTTTAGACATGGCATTTGCCATTATTTCTGACTCGGATTTACGCAAACAATACGCCCAGTTAATGGATGGTTTAGTGGGGCATGTGAATATCATTGGCATGCACGCAGCAGAAGCTGCTTTCAAGCATGGTGAGCCATGGCGTTTAGAATTGATTGAGTATTTAAAAGGCAATGCAGTGTTAATAGAGAGCACGGTTAATGGCTTAGCACTAATTGCCATGCAGCCCATAGAAGCCACTTATCTTGCTTGGATTGACGTTTCCCAACTAAACCTAGAAAACCCATATGCTTACTTCGAATCATTTGGCTTGGGGTTCTCCGATGGAAAAGACTTTGGTGATAATCAATATGTGCGCTTGAACTTTGGTTGTCAGCGCCCGTTATTAGTTGAAGCGTTAGCTCGATTTGAAAAGGCGATTAATGCGCGTTTAAAAGAATTAGCAAAAGGCTAAATTGTCGCAGGTCTGTGAAATTTCTTGCGCCTTTATTTTTTGGCGCATATGATTCCTCCTCGATTCACCAGAGGTAGAATAGTTATGGAATTATTAGATCAATTAGAAGCAAAAATCACCTTAGCACTTGAAACCATTGAGCTGTTAAATATGGAAAATGAAGAGCTAAAACAAGAACTAGATGCGTTGAAGTTAGAAAAAACACAAACGGCTCAACAGCATATGGCGATAGAAGAAAAAATCACAAAATTAATAAGTCAATTTAATCACGAAGCAGTGGATGCTTTATTAGCCGCTAATAGCTAACTGATTAATTGAACATAAAGCCCTCTAATGGGCTTTATTATGTGTGACGACACCTTAGTATTTAAGTCGGTATGTGCTTCATATTCAAATCTCAAATCCATTAATCGAACTCATTCAAGTCACAGGTTTCTTCACCTAGGGCTGCCTTGCACGAAAGCTGCGTAATCGCTAATCTAAGCCTCTTGAGGAAATCTAAATGAAAATAATTATAAGCATTCTGGCTTTCATAATTTTGTCTGGTTGTACTAGCTTGAAGCACTCTTTATTTGATATGGGAGTGGGCATTGAACGTAGCCGATCAGACTTAGAACAAAAATCCATCATCATTGATAACTTTGAATGGGCCTACTTAGAATCCACTGAACAAACCAATAAGCCAGTGGTTGTGCTATTGCATGGTTTTGGCGCTGACAAAGACAACTGGACCCGTATGGCGGGCTTTTTGAGTAACTTTCATATCATTGCACCAGATCTCCCCGGCCATGGTGACACCCCTTTTATAGAAGGTGAGCAGTACGGCTTTGACAAACAAAGCTTACGGCTTGCTAAATTTTTAAATGAACTTGGTCTGAAACGCTTTCATTTGGTCGGTAATAGCATGGGCGGTGGCATTGCTGTGCTATATGCTCATCGTCACCCAGAGCAAGTGGCCACATTATCCTTAGTGGATGCCGTAGGCTTTTACGGCGATCAACCTAGTAAATTAGAGCAAATCATCGAAGCTAATGGACCAAACCCATTAATAGTACGCTCAAAAGCTGACATGGAGCGGTTAATGGGTTTTACCATGGAGCAAGTACCAGATTTGCCATGGCCTGCCACAGAAGTACTGGCTGATCGCGCCATGGCCCGAGAGCAAGCCAATGACAAAATATTTAAACAGCTTAATCAAGAAATAGACGTGACTCACAATGCAGGTGGATTCCGTTATGCGTTTGAAAAACTTACCATGCCCACCTATGTATTGTGGGGAGAAGAAGACCGTGTGTTAGACGTATCCAGTGTGGATAAGTTTTTGCAATATACCCCAAACGTGCAAGTGGATATCCTGCCAAAAGTGGGCCACGCCCCTATGCTAGAAGTACCAGAAAAAACCGCAGACTTATTAAAAGACTTTTGGCGTTTAAGTAACGTCACATCATTGAACGCTGAACACAGATTAACCGACAATAATGAACTCTGATGAACAATACATGCAAGCAGCCATTGAACAGGCCATGCTTGCAGATCAACTAAACGAAGTACCTGTGGGTGCGGTGGTGGTGCTGGATGACCAAATCATTGGTCGTGGATTTAACCAACCCATAACCTCCCACGACCCATCCGCACATGCGGAAATCATGGCACTGCGCCAAGCTGCACAGTTTGTAGAAAATTATCGCTTAGTGGATGCTGATTTATACGTCACAGTAGAGCCGTGCACCATGTGCTCAGGTGCCGTTGTACATAGCCGCATTCGACGTTTAATTTACGGCACCACCGAACCTAAAGCGGGCGTAGCCCAAAGCCAAGAACAGGTTTTTGAAAAGCCCTACTTTAACCATCAAGTGGACGTTATTGGCGGTGTATTAGCGCAAGAATGCACAGACGTGATTCAAGCCTTTTTTAAAAGAAGAAGGGAAGAGAAAAAAGCGGCGAAGAAATAATCGTGCTTTAAGGTGTTTTTAAACACCTTAAAAAATTGTCTTGTAGTGATTGAAGCTCAACCGCCGAATAAAAAGTTATGTACGATTCGTCCAGGTGAGACTGTTGCAACAATACCCGCGATAAACGTTCCGGTAAATGCGCCAATCATGCAGCCCTTATGTATTATTAATTTATTATTCCGTATGGCCCATATACCAACAGAGATGCTTGATATTGATATAATTGAAAGTATATGGATCCAACTAAACCCACCATTTGTTTGAATGAAAAATGAAACCAGCGAACTGGTAAGCATTAAAACGACCCATGTTTTACCTACAAGCTTATGGGTATGAGTGCCTTTTTCTTGTGTGAGTATAAAAATACCAAGTAGCAATGCAGGTATAATCGATATTAAATGGATCATGATTTGAATTGACATTAATTATTTCCTTATTAAATGTCTAATGTAAATTGTGAAGGCTGTTAAGTAAAATTATCACCCTCATGGTTGTGACAACTTAACGCAAAGCTAAGCGTCCAGTGACGAGCGTCTTTGTGGGGGTATCAAGTCCTATGGAATGGTTATCGAATGTTTAGTGCTTTATTTTGCGCATAAAAAAATCCCTTGTATTACTACAAGGGATTGTTAATTTCTAACGGATTTTTTGTTTAAACGTTAAACAAGAAGTGTAATACGTCACCGTCTTTTACTATGTATTCTTTACCTTCTATACGCAGCTTACCCGCTTGTTTGCAGCCGGCTTCGCCCTTGTATTCGATGAAGTCGTCATAGGACATGGTTTCAGCACGTATAAAGCCTTTTTCAAAATCTGTGTGGATGGCCGCAGCGGCACGTGGCGCCGTACTGTTTTGTTTAATGGTCCAAGCACGCACTTCTTTTACGCCAGCTGTGAAGTAGGTTTGCAAGCCAAGTAGCTCATAACCACCACGAATTACGCGGTTAAGCCCCGGTTCACTTTGCCCCATTTCTTCAAGGAACATGGCTACGTCTTCAGGGTCATCAAGCTCAGAAATTTCTTGTTCAATTTTATTACAAACCGGTACAACTACGGCATTTTCTTTCGATGCAATCTCGCGAACGGTATCTAAGAACGGGTTATTTTCAAAACCATCTTCGGCCACGTTTGCAATGTACATGGTTGGCTTGACGGTAATCATGTGAAACATACGCACACGTTTTGTCTCATCGTCGCTTAGGTCCATTGCACGGATTGGTAAGCTGTTTTCTAACTGAGTGATCATTTTTTCAAGCAGGGCTTTGTCAGCAACGGCGTCTTTATCACCGCTTTTTGCGGTTCGGGTAACACGCTGTAATTGTTTTTCGGCAGATTCAAGGTCTGCTAGGATGAGTTCTAAGTTGATAACATCAATGTCATCAGCTGGGTTGATACGGTTTTCAACGTGGATGACATTTTCATCTTCAAAGCAGCGTACAACGTGTGCTATAGCATCCGTTTCACGGATGTTGGCTAAAAACTGGTTTCCTAGGCCTTCACCTTTTGAAGCGCCTTTCACTAAACCTGCAATATCTACGAATTCCATGGTGGTGGCGATGACTTTTTCAGGGTTTACGATCTGGGCTAATGCATCTAGACGGGCGTCTGGCATTGGCACTACGCCGCTGTTTGGCTCGATGGTACAAAATGGAAAGTTCTCTGCACCAATACCGGATTTGGTTAATGCGTTAAAAAGAGTAGATTTACCAACGTTTGGTAAACCAACGATGCCACATTTAAAACCCATGTTGTGTTCCTCGCTGTGCGCTATACGGGAGACGGGAGACGCTCTAAAGTCTTCGTTACACCGCTGCGGATATAAAAATTCTATTAGAAAAGTGGCCGCTTAATTTTGGCATTTTTCAGGTATTAATTTTTTGTACTACTTTTAATTGATCTAGAGTTGTTTCTTTAGTTTCAGAGTTCCGAGGACTTCAGTGCGTCTCCCGTATTTCGTTGTGCTTTAACTCTTGAAGCTGTGTAAGCGATTCATGGCTCCAGCCCAGTCCCCAGTTACTAAACTGTCTATTTCGGAGGAGGCTGCATCAATGATTGTCTCAATTTTTTTCAATTCGTCTTTATTCGGTTTACCTAATACATGACCTGTAACTTTGTTTTTATCGCCCGGATGTCCGATACCAATTCGCAATCGATAAAAATTTTTGTTGTTGGCCATTTTACTAATGATGTCGCGTAAGCCGTTTTGCCCACCATGCCCACCGCCGAGTTTGAGCTTAACGGTACCTACAGGTAAATCTAATTCGTCATGTAGGACTAGAATTTCATTTACGGGGATTTTATAAAAGTTAGCAAGGGCTTGAACCGCTTGTCCGCTTAAATTCATGTAGGTAGTAGGAAGGAGTAAAAAGACTTCTTTGCCTTTGATTAAGGCTTTACCACTGAGACCGTGGAATTTTTTTTCAGGTTTGAGCTGCACGCCATATTGGCGTGCAATCTCGGCGAGTAACCAAGCACCTGCGTTGTGACGAGTATTCTCATATTCCGAGCCTGGGTTACCCAAGCCCACAATTAGACGAATGTTATCCTTCACGCAAATGCCTTTAAGTAGTAGTTACTCTGCTGGAGCTTCTTCAGCGCCATCTTCTTCATCTGCCGCAACACCTTTAGGGATGTCGATAGATACAACTGCTGCATCGTGATCAGAACCGTGAGTTAGCTCAAGGATCTCAACGCCTTCAGGTAATACAAGGTCAGAAAGGTGAAGGATAGTACCAACTTCAGCATCTTTAAGATCTACTTCGATGAATTCAGGTAGTTTACCTGCTTCACAAATTACCATTACATCAGAGATAGTGTGCTTAACTTTACCGCCTTGTAGCTTAACGCCTTTACAAGATTCTTCGTTGATGAAGTGTAAAGGAATGTGCTGCTTGATGATGGTAGTGTTAGATACGCGCTGAAAGTCAACGTGTAATACAACAGGCTTGTATGGGTGACGTTGTACGTCTTTGATTAGTACGCTTTCAGTACCACCCGCTACGTTTAGTTTAATAATGTGGCTGAAGAAACCTTCGTCTTCAAACGCTTTATTAAGTTCTTTAAGCTCTAAAGTAACCTGAGTTGGTTCTTTGTCGCCACCGTATACGATGCCTGGAGTTTTGCCAGCTTCGCGACGAAGGCGGCGGCTCGCACCCTTACCTTTCACTTCGCGAACTTCTGCATTTAATTCAAAATTTGTCATGGTTTATAACCCTTTATAAATGAACTTAGCCCTAACCCCGCGACCAGAGTTAGAGCCCTTACTTAAAGCGAACTTTAAGCTCTACCAATTACCATGTGCCGTATTAGCGGAACATGGCACTGATGGATTCTTCGTTATTAACGCGTCGGATTGACTCCGCTAATAAGCCGGCTAAAGTCAGTTGGCGAATTTGCCCACAGGCTTTAGCTTCGTCTGTTAAAGGAATGGTGTCAGTAACAACCAATTCGTCTAACTGAGACTTTTCAATATTTTCGATTGCGGCGCCGGATAGTACAGGATGTGTACAGTAGGCGACAACCTTTTTCGCACCAAATTGCTTAAGCGCGTCGGCGGCTTTACATAATGTACCAGCAGTATCGACCATGTCGTCTACGAGTACACAAGTACGATCAGTTACGTCACCAATAATGTGCATAACTTGAGCTTCGTTGGCTTGCGGACGACGTTTGTCGATGATGGCAAGATCTGCGTCGTTAAGCTGCTTAGCGATTGCGCGGGCACGTACAACACCACCCACGTCTGGAGAAACAACCATTAGGTTGTCGTAGTTTTGCTTTTCAATGTCATCCAATAAAATCGGTGAACCATAGATGTTATCCATAGGGATATTGAAAAAGCCTTGAATTTGGTCAGCGTGTAAATCAACCGTTAGTACGCGGTCAACACCAGCTGTTTGTAGCATGTCGGCTACTACTTTTGCAGAAATCGGCACACGAGCAGAACGAACACGACGGTCCTGACGGGCATAACCATAATAAGGAATAACAGCGGTAACACGTCCAGCAGAGGAGCGACGTAGTGCATCAGCCATTAACAGAACTTCCATAAGGTTGTCGTTAGTGGGTACACAAGTAGGCTGGATGATGAAAACGTCTTTACCGCGTACGTTTTCTTGAATATCAATGGTGATTTCGCCATCACTGAATTGGGCGCATGTGGCCTCACCTAGGGGAAGGTCTAGACGCTCTACAATAAGACGCGCCAATTCCGGATTTGCATTACCGGTAAAAACCATTAACTTAGACACGTCGGATACCCCATGTGCTAATTGCTTTATCAATGATGGATTTTGAGAAGATGGCAGGGGTGGCAGGATTCGAACCTACGCATGACGGGATCAAAACCCGTTGCCTTACCGCTTGGCTACACCCCTAAATTGACTCAGCTATTTAAAGCTTTTTGCATTGGCGATTGGTTTATGCCTTTCGCCACGAAAGCTTCAGTATCAGCTGGTAGCTTGGCTAGAACCGAGTTTGCTTCTTTCTCAGAATTTAATTCTAAAAATACGCAAGCGCCAGTGCCAGTCATTCTAGCAGAGCCGATTTTTTTTAGCAAATTCAATGAGTTAGAAACTTCTTGATGGAGTTTGCAAACCACTGATTCACAGTCATTTCGACCCTCGCCCCGAAGAGCGGCGCTAATTCTGCACGTTGGCGTGTCCCTTGTCAAATCTTTGTGTGAAAAAATTTCAGCTGTATTCACATGACAAGCAGGCACAACCACTACAAACCAATTTTCTTCTAAGTCATCCAACGGTATAAGTGTTTCGCCAACCCCCTGTGCCCATGCCGCTTGACCACGAACAAACACAGGAACGTCAGAACCTAGCTGTAAGCCTAGTTCAGCTAGTTCATCTTCGCTTAATTGAGTCTCCCAAAGCTGGTTTAATCCCACGAGTGCAGTGGCCGCGTTTGAACTGCCGCCCCCTAGGCCGCCGCCCATGGGTAGAATTTTGTTTAGCTGTATGTGGGCACCTTGCCTGCAGCCTGTTTTTTCTTGAAGTATTTTGGCTGCTTTGTAGATTAAGTTGTCTTCAAGAGCAACCCCTTCAATAGCAGGGGTGATGCTTATAGTGCCCGTGTGATTAGTGCTTAGGGTTAGCTCATCGCATCTATCTATAAACTGAAAAATGGTCTGTAGCTCGTGATATCCATCAGGGCGTTGGCCTGTTATGTGTAAGAACAGGTTTAATTTTGCTGGGCTTGGTAATTTAAGCGAAGTCATAAATTAGCTTACATTCCAATGTTTAATCACAATTAAAAATTTCCACTGCCCTTGGCTGATGCGAATGCGCTGTGGAAGCTGGTGATAATCGTCGTAGCGTAAAAATTCCACCTGCCATGCATCTTGTTGTAGGGAGCGTAGTTGCTTGTCATCGGTATATTGTTTTTTTACAGGTGTAAAAGGTGCTGCTTTTCCTTTTAGCCAATAGGCCAGATTTTCAATGGGGAAAAACCATCCTAGTTCATCATATATGAGCTGTTGTGGATTAATGCCTTCTACGGTTTTACCTTCACGGGTTAGGCTAATGCTGGCGGCATTACCTTGAATGCGCGTGCTGCCCACACTTAAGGGGCCACTGACATAAATATCAAAGTCGTTGCCTTTTTGTTGCCATTGGATAAAACCGGCGATGGATTCATTTGGTGTGGTGATGCCAATTTTGCCAGAAATGTCCCAGAATTCTTTTGGTTTACTTGGGGAAAGGCTGCAGCCAATAAGGCACAGGCTTAATAGGCCGGTGCTAAGTAGTTTTAACATTTATAGGTCTATGTCTAGTCGTTGCAAAGTTTGCAGTAGGATACTGCTTTGAGGCTCTTTTTCTAGAGCTTTTTTCCAAATGTCCTTTGCTTGCTGGTGTTTGCCTGTGCTCCAAAGCACTTCCCCTAGGTGAGCGGCCACTTCAGCGTCGGGGAAAATTTCAAACGCTTGCACTAGAAGTGTTATGGACTGATCAAATTGGCCTAGTCGGAAATAAACCCAGCCAAGACTGTCCATAATGGCAGGGTCTTTAGGGTTTATTGCTTGAGCTTGTTGAATAAAAGAGAGCGCCTCTTGTAAGCGAATATTCCGATCAGCAAGAGTGTAACCAAGTGCATTTAATGCAATTGAGTTGTTTGGGTCTATTTCAATAATGTGCTGAAGGTCTGCTTCTAGTACGCTTAATTGCCCAAGTTTTTCCGCCACCATAGCCCGCGCGTAACGCATTTTTTTATTGTTTGGGTACAGTGAAATGCCTTTATTTGACACCTCCATTGCGGCTAATGGTTGGTTGGTGCGGTTAAGTACGTCAATCTCCATCAAAAAATAGGTGGATTCATTTTCGTGATCGATGTTGCGTTGCTGCTGAATGTGATTAATGGCGGTGTCTATTTGCTCATTTTTTAGGTAGATGTTCACAATAGCACCTTGTGCGGATAAATACTCACGCCCGCTGGTCATGGCAAGGTAATGCTCTAAGGCAGCATTTGAATTACTTAAATGCTCTTCAATGCGGCCAAGGTAAAAATGAGCTTCGTTTTGAAACTGCTGCAAATTTAATAGTTTTTGAAAGGTTAGTTTCGCTTCTTGGTATTTCTCAAGGTCTAACTGAGTTAATGCTAAAGGCAGCAGGATGTGTGGATCATTTGGGTCTAACACACTGAGCTGATTGAATACGGCCTCTGCTTGGAGGATGTTTTTTAGCTTAATTAACAGGCGTGCTTTTAATAAAGTGAAGGACTTATCGCTTTGAAATTGCTCCAGTGCCTTATTGACGATGTTTAAGGCTTCTTTGTGTTGATCGTCATTTGCCAGAATACGGGCGTTTAATGACCATGCAGGGTAAAAACTAGGGTGATATTCCATCAAACGTTCGCAGATTTTAATGGCTTGATCATTGTTGCCTTGTTGTTGGTGTAGGCTGGCAATATTAAATAACAGTGCTTGATTTTCACTGAATTGAGAGGCCAGAGGGGTTAAGGTTTCGAGCCATAATTCCCTTGCCCCTTCGGTTAAATCATTTCCTTGGGTGCTAATGAAATTGACATTTAATAATGGGTCTAAATATAACGCTTGTTGTAAATGAAGTACCGATTCACTAAAGCGGGCGGCCTTTACCAGTTCTGAGCTAAGTGCAACTTGTGCGAGCGGGTTCTTTTCGTCCAGCTTCACCCATAACGTTGCAGCGTCTAATGCGGCTTGATCTGCACCGATGAATTGAGCAATTTGAGTGGCTCTTGCTGTAACTCCTGGGTCTTGGGTGCGGTGGGACTCTAATAAGTAATTGCCAAGGGCTAGGTCATACAACTGGCGTTGCCCAGCCATTTCTGCCACAAGCAGGGCATAGAAGGTGTTGACGCTATAGGTTTCGTTTTCCGTTAGCTCTGACGAGTCTTGTGCCCAGCTTACTGTAAGCGGTGCAAAGCAAAGAATGGCGGCTAACAATAAGCGGTTGGTCATAGTTTCTCTGGAATACTAAAAAGTTTTATAAGGCTAATATTAATAAGTTTGTCTGTCAGCCAGCTATTTTGTTCAATTATGGATATAATACGGCTCTTTTTTTAAAGTTTGAAATAAATGCCCCTAATTCGGCGCTTTCAATAGAAAACTAAGTAATACATGACGTTATTGACCCTAGGCATCAATCATAAAACAGCGCCTGTTGCTGTGCGAGAAAAAGTGGCCTTTGCCCCAGATAGTTTGCCTGCTCAGTTAAGGCAGGCTAACTCGAGTCTGGGAATTGATGAAATTGCCATTTTATCTACCTGTAATCGCACAGAACTTTATTATACAGCGCCAAATGATGACCCTACGCCTCTACTTAATTGGTTACAGCAAGTCCATCACGTGGAGCTTGGGCAGTTACAAAGTTGCCACTACTCTTTGAGTAATGAAAAAGCCGTACAGCATATTATGCGTGTGGCCAGTGGTCTTGATAGTTTAATTCTAGGCGAACCTCAGATTTTAGGTCAGATGAAAAGCGCCTATGCAGTGGCACAAGAAGCAGGAACGATTGGCCCTGAGCTTGATAGGCTGTTTCGCCAGACGTTCACCGTGGCTAAGCAAGTACGTACTGATACCGCCATTGGAGAAAACCCAGTTTCTGTTGCCTATGCGGCGGTTAATTTAGCGCAGCGTATTTTTGCTGATTTATCTACCAGCTCGGCATTATTAGTTGGCGCCGGTGAAACCATTGATTTAGTGGCTCGACATTTAGTGGATGCAGGGGTGAAAAACATCACCGTTGCAAACCGCACCTTGGAACGTGCAGAAGCGTTGGCTGAACAATTTGGAGCCAAAGCAATTTTACTGTCTGAAATTCCGGATGAGCTGTACAAAGCCGATATCGTCATTGCTTCTACGGCCAGCCCATTACCGATCTTGGGTAAAGGTACGGTAGAGCGTGCGTTAAAGAAGCGTAAACATGATCCCATGTTTATGGTGGATATTGCCGTACCAAGAGACATAGAAGCGGAAGTTGGTGATTTAAATGACGTTTACTTGTATACGGTTGATGACCTAAAAGACATCATTGAAGAAAACGTACGACAACGTGAGCACGCTGCACAAGATGCCATTGAAATCATCGAGGCAGGCAGCGCCGACTTCATGCGTCAGTTACGCACCTTAGATGCGGTGAGTACGCTAAAGGCGTTTCGCCATCATGCACAAGAGATTCGTAATCAAGAATTAGAAAAAGCCCTAAAGCGACTGCAAAAAGGGGATGATGCCCAAGCGGTAGTGACCACGTTAGCCAATATGCTAACCAATAAGCTCATACATCAGCCAACGGTGCAAATGCGAGAAGCCAGCAGTGTAGGGCGCAAAGAGGTAATGACTTGGGTACAAGAACTTTATCAGCTCTCTGATCAAGATCTGGATTAGCTGCGTTATTAATATAAAGCGAAGTGCCTCGCTAACGTCGACACTCGACCAAATGAAAAGCAGGCTAAAACATATAACGCGTTTTTTAGCCTGATATATAGCGTTATTGCTTATAAAAGAACTCAACAAAAAGCGTCTTGCGTCTGACATACGGCGTCAGACAGGAAACAAAAATGAAAGATTCAGTAAAAACAAAACTAGAGACCATTAGCGAGCGCTATGAAGAGATTGGGCATCTACTGTCTGATGGTGGCGTCATTGGCGATCAAAATCGTTTTCGTAGCTTGTCGAAAGAATACGCAGAAATTGAACCCGTAGTAAAAGCGTTTGAGTCATATACCGAGGCAGAAGGTAACCTTGAAGAAGCCCATGTATTAATACAAGACCCAGATCCAGAAATGCGTGAAATGGGTCAGGAAGAGTTAAAGTCAGCCAAAGCAGAGATTGAGCGCCTAGAGGGCGAATTGCAAATACTGTTACTGCCAAAAGACCCTAATGACGGTAAAAACGTAATTGTAGAAATTCGTGCAGGAACCGGTGGTGATGAAGCCGCTATCTTTTCTGGTGATTTATTCCGTATGTATACCAAGTACGCGGAAAAGCGCGGCTGGAAGTTTGAAATTATGAATTCAAACGCCGGCGACCATGGGGGCTATAAAGAGATCATTGTTCGCATAGCCGGTGACGCGGTGTACAGCCAGCTTAAATTTGAATCCGGTGCCCACCGTGTGCAGCGCGTACCAGCAACAGAAAGCCAAGGCCGTGTGCATACATCGGCCTGTACTGTGGCGGTTATGCCAGAGGTAGAAGATGAAGCTGAAGTGGATATTAACAAGGCTGATTTGAAAATTGATACCTTCCGCGCCAGTGGCGCAGGTGGTCAGCACGTTAACAAAACAGATTCTGCCATTCGTATTACCCACATCCCAACTGGGTTTGTAGTGGAGTGTCAGGACGAACGTTCACAACATAAAAACCGCGCACGAGCCATGTCGATACTTGCAACTCGCTTGAATGACGCCATTGCTCAAAAAGCACAGGCAGAACAAGCGGCAGAGCGTAAGAGTTTGGTTGGTAGCGGAGATCGCTCAGAGCGCATACGCACATATAATTACCCACAAGGGCGTGTAAGTGATCATAGAATTAACTTGACTCTATATAAGTTAGACGAATTAATGGAAGGCGATTTGGATTCAGTTGTTCAGCCTCTCATCCAAGAGCACCAAGCGGAAATGCTGGCGTCACTTGGGTCTGATCACTAGCCCGTCATCTTAGCAGCCAAGTGATTAATTTAACTTGGCTGCGTTCTCTTTCTCTTCCCAATCGTATTTATAGTATTTATGCCTGTCTTAAATCTACTGCCAATCAAACAAGCACTTTCAATGGGTGCAAATGAACTGTCTGAGTCAGATACGCCAGCATTAGATAGTGAATTGATTTTATTGCACTGCTTAAATGCCCATCGAAATATTTTGTTTACCGATCCTAATCAGTTGCTAAGTATCAAGCAGCAACAGCAATTCATTGAGTTAATTAAACGGCGCAAGCAAGGGGAGCCTGTAGCGTATATTATCGGCGAGCAAGGATTTTGGGATTTAACCTTAAATGTTTCGCCAGACACTCTGATTCCAAGGCCGGATACGGAATCATTAATTGATTGGGTACTTGAGAACAATCTGGCCCCGAATCATATTTTAGACTTAGGCTGCGGAACCGGAGCCATAGCATTAGCTTTAGCAAAAGAGTTTCCAAATGTGCAAGTTTTAGGTGTGGATTTGGTTGAAAGTGCTGTTTTACTTGCAAAGAATAACCAACAAAAAAACGGCATTGCAAATGCGCAGTTTATCCAAAGCAGTTGGTTTAATGGTATTGCGAATCAACATTTTGACCTGATCGTCAGTAACCCACCTTATATTGATGAACGTGATGAGCATCTGTCAAAAGGTGATGTGCGTTATGAGCCGTCCTCAGCTTTAATTGCTAAGCAGCAGGGGTTTGCTGACTTATTTCATATCGCACAGCAGGCACCACATTTTTTAAATACTGGAGGCTGCTTGTTGATGGAGCATGGTTGGCAACAAGCACAAGGGGTACAAACTGAACTGAAACGTTTAGGTTATAACAATGTAGGCAGTGGGCAAGATCTAGCAGGACAATGGCGATTTACATTTGGCTTTAAATAGCGCTTTATTTTTTACGCTCAGTTAACGATTCTTTTAACCCGTTTAATGCCCACTTTTCTTTAAATGCTTTCACACCTTCCATAGCTTGATCTATAGATTGGTTTGAATGCCAAATCACTTCGTTATCAACTAGTTTTTTATTTTTCACAGGTTTTACTACGTTGTGGGTAGAAATGGGGTGGTCAGGGTATTGAATCTGACACCAGTCGTTGCTGACTACTTCATATTGACGCCAATTGGTTTTTTTATCCCAGCTAAATTTTACCTCTTGCGAGAACAATTCAAAAACAGGTGTGAGTGTAATATCAATTTTTATAAATACACTTTCAGTGCTGGTGGTTTTTAGTTCATAACCTTTACATAAGTGAGTGCAATCACGAATGGCTTGGTCAACTGAGCTTAAATAGCCTTCTCTGTCAGTATAGTGATTTAAAAATTGAATAGGCTGTGAGGCATCACGCATGCAGACAGTGGATTCACTTTCTTGTAACCACCAAACTTGCGTTTTTAGTGCAGAGACTGGTTTTCCCGGCTGAAACTGAAAGTCAGCAGGAATAAGATGCATTGATTCAATGCTGGCCACAGGACAGCAGCTTAATATTTTTTTCATTAAAAAATATAACCACTTAAGAAGTACTCATCAATCATAATGCATACCCCATCACAAGTGTGTTAATTAGTGTAATTTTTTGCGTTTTGCTATTACTGAACAGGTTGACAACATTCATTAGTTGGTCACATAGGGATAAAGTATGATTTATGTAAGTTGTCCACTGTGAATTTGACTTGGCAGTATTGTACGAATGGATTCTATATTTTATTCATCCTAAAAACCATTGCAGTTATAAGGTTTGGCTATTTGCAATTGTATTTCGTAAGTATAGTGTGCCATTACTAACCTGCTATAACCCTATTTCCTCATGGTGCTGTTCTGTAACAACAAATAAAAAAAACATTTTTTTTTAAATGAATAATTTGTTCTTTCATACACTGTTTTAGAAACAAAATATTTCCATTAGTAACTACTGGTTTTTCAGATTAACACTAAATTACAAAGAGGGGTTTTGTGCTTTGAGGTGCTTATGAAAACAGTATTGATTGTTATGGCGTTAGTTGTCATTTGTACCACCAGTTTAGGTGTGTTTTATGATCGCCTAGAACAGAGCTTTTTACCTACAACCAGTGGCTTATTAGTACTTGATATTCCTAACGATTTTTCAGTTAAAGCTGATATGCAAGGCTATCAAGGAGAGCATCCGAGACTGATTAAACGACCAGAAGAGTCGTTCTCGTTTCCCATCCCCATAGGTCGTTCTGGCCCAGTTACGCCATTGTTTTCTGGGAAGAACTCATATCCTTTTATTTGTGATACAGAACAAAGTGATCTTGGTCAGCCATTAGTGGATAACCAAGACCATATTGGGATTCAGGTATACAAAGAAGATAATCAAGGCAAAAAAATTAAGCAGATTGAGGGTTACAGTAAAGATTGCAGCTTACCCACACATGTTCAATATTACATAAAGAAAGAGGGGCAACCCGGTTTCTTAAAAGTGGATCAATTAAATGAAGCAATGCTCGCTCAGCAAATTATTAGAATTGAAACTGGTACTATTAATCGATTTATTTATGTGTTGGCCATACCTGTAAATCAACAAGATAAGCCACTCGTGTTTAATGACAGTAAGTGGAATCAAAAATTAATTTATCGATTTAAAGGCGGTGTGGGTATTGGTCGCAAACAGGGGCATGTAAATATTGACCGTTTGCTTTATGAACATGAATCCCAACTACAACAGGGTTATGCGGTTGCTTTTAGTACCGGAACTCAAACCAGTAATCATTATAATATTTGGCTTAGTGAAGACACCGCTTTACGGGTTAAGCGACAATTTTCTAGTCGTTACGGAGAGCCGTTATACACCATTGGTATTGGTGGATCGGGTGGCGCAATTCAGCAATATTTATTGGCGCAGAATCATCCCGGAATCATAGACGGTGCGATTCCGTTATATTCCTATCCAGACATGGCAACACAGGTTAACTACGCCTTAGATTGTGAATTACTTGAATATTATTTTGATGAAACCAGTGACAACCTGCTTTGGAAAAACTGGCCGGATCGAGTTTTAATTGAAGGCAGCAACGCTTTAAACGGGGTTAAAAATAAATACGGCCGTCTCCAAGGTATTGCGGCTATGTTTAATGGGGATTTCAGTAAAATGCCCACAGGTGCCAGTGAATGTACCAATGGCTGGCGTGGCCCATCACATTTAATTAATAATCCTCGATTCTTTTCAGACTATCACGAAGTGGACCCACTATTACTTGGTAAAATTGATTGGAGCCACTGGGGGGATTTACATCAGTTTTATGGCACAGATGAAAATGGCTTAGGCCGACGTTTTTGGGGAAACAGTGGGGTTCAATATGGCCTAGGCTCATTAAAAAGTGGCCTGTTGGATGTTGATGAGTTTATCCAGCTTAACCGAAATGTAGGAGGCTGGAAGCCCACTAACGAGATGAAAAATGAATACTTTTGGCATATTAGTGGTGATACCTCATTTAAGCGTTTGTCCTTATGGGGGCAACAAAACATGACCCACGAAGGTAATAAGCAACTAGCCTCTCGTACTCAAGGCGACAAACAAGCAGCCACTAAAGCTTATGAATCAGGATTAGTCTTTTTGGGATTTGCCGATTTACCTATTATTGATTTACGGCATTACTTAGATCACAAGCTAGACATGCATCACTCTATAGCTTCATTTAGTTCACGTAAGCGGATTGAGCACGCCATGGGGAATAGTGATCACCAACTAATTTGGATGATGGAAATAGACGATAAGCTGTCCCGTCGTGAGGTGTTGCGTAGTTTGCCAATCGACGATGCTCTAAGGGTATTGGACCAATGGATATTCAATATTAAAACCAATCCAGAAAAAGCCGTGGCCGAAAATCGCCCTGAAGTGGCGCGAGACCGTTGTTATGACAAAGAACATAACATCATTGATGATGCTGTAAATACATGGGATGGGCAGTGGAATGAAAAACCTAGCGGAGTGTGTCAGTCACGTTTCCCTCACTATAGTCATTCGCGGATAGTAGCAGGAGAGAGTGTCTACAGTGATAGCCTAGTATGTGAGAAAGTCCCAGTTCGCTTTGCGATGGAATCAGGAATATATGGTGATGTGGATATGTGGGAGTATTTATCTCAGCTTGAAGGTATATTTCCAAATGGTGTGTGTCAGTACCCTAAGGGACCAAATCGTCATGCTGCGCAATTAGTGCAAAAATTAAAAGGCGCTGCACCTGCGTATGGCCAAGTTCATTAGTTGGGTGTGACCATGCTCACTACAAAAATAATGGCGGCGATAAATAAGATAAAAAATACTATGGCCGCCATTATATAAATCACAGGGCTATTTGAATTAAAGTCCCTTTCCATGTTGTGCCGTTTTTGTACGCCAAACGCGCCTGCCATAATACTGAGCAGGGCCGTGATAAAACTCACCTTATTTTTATTAAGTGGCTCGGACATGACAGATCCTAATTAAGTGGGGTTGGTTAATGAAAAACCTTCGCTAGCCAGCCATTCAACCGCACTGGCTTGATCATTGAATGTACGGCGTTTAAATGCCTCTTTTTTTTCCTTTACGATTCGATTGAGTTGGAATTGCTTAAGTGCATGAGAGGAAAAGACTTGTGCGCTACAGGTTAAGCCATTTAGGGCTAAGTATCTAACCAGATCAGTCATGATGACTTCCACCTCAGGGGTGGCCAAGTCCCAATCATCAAGATATAGAATATGGGCCCAAGGTTTACCTGATAAAGGTTTGATTGCCTCCCTAAATGCGTGGGCGTATTTATGAGCTAAATCCTCATTACATTGGCCTTTTATACGAGCTAATACAACTCGATTATTTAACCAAATATTAAATTGACCATGGGCATGCATTGTTAAGCCTCCTGTTGGTTTAAATATAGGCTATATTTTGCATTACAGCCTTTAAGCCAATGTGAAGGGCTGATATAGTACGCCTTCTTTTGACAATGCTTAGGAATATCTGGGTGAACACAATTAGTACCCCTAATTCATTACACATTGGTGCCAGCCTCAAGCGATGGCTATAGCAGGGCGCCGTGCTCCTGTTATGCATCGTAGTATTCGCGTCCTGCCTGTTCCCCGTTTCTCTATATTATTTACTATTTCGTATTAGGATTAAGATCCATGACGCCAGAATTGTATACTGAGTTGTCTAAGCAAGGTTTCAACCGCATACCGGTTTCACAAGAAATCCTCGCGGATTTAGACACGCCATTAAGCACTTACCTAAAAGTGGCCCAAGGGCCATATTCATATCTGCTTGAATCCGTTCAAGGGGGCGAAAAATGGGGCCGTTACAGCATGATTGGCATGCCGTGCACCCGCGTATTAAAAGTCTTTGCCAATATGGTGCAAATACTTGAGCACGACAAACTGATTGAACAACACGAAGTGGACGACCCTCTAGAGTTCATTGCCCAATATCAGAAGCAATTTAAAGTGGCTCAGGTGGAAGGCTTGCCTAAGTTTGATGGCGGGTTGGTGGGATACTTTGGTTATGACGTGGTGCGCTATGTGGAAAAACGCCTAGCGGAATCGACTCCAGAAGACGATATAGGCAACCCTGATATTCTGCTGATGCAATCAGAAGAAGTCATGGTGTTTGATAACCTAAGCGGCAAATTGCACTTCATTGTGCTGGCTAACCCTAATGACCCAGATGGCTATGATAAAGCTCGTCGTCGCATCACCATTATGCGTGGCCAAATTCGTAGCACCTATCAAGGCCAAATTGGTCAGCCACTTATTCAGCCTCGCGATGTGCAAGAAAGTGATTTTGTTTCGGGTTATGGCGAACAAGCCTTTATGGATTCCGTTGAAAAAATCAAAGAATACGTGCTGGCGGGTGACATCATGCAGTGTGTAATTAGCCAGCGTTTGAGTGTGGACTTTCATGGGCACCCGTTAAACCTGTATCGCGCATTGCGCACTTTAAACCCAAGTCCTTACATGTATTTTATGAACTGTGGTGATCACCATGTGGTGGGTTCAAGCCCTGAAATTTTAGCCCGATTTGAAGACGGCACTATTACTGTTCGCCCAATTGCCGGAACCCGCTATCGCGGCGAAACCCCAGAGCAAGACTTAGCCCTAGAACAAGAACTGCTCAGCGATCCTAAAGAAATCGCCGAGCATTTAATGCTGATTGATCTAGGCCGCAATGACGTGGGCCGTGTTAGTGAAATGGGGCAAGTACAAGTGAGCGATCAAATGGTGGTGGAGCGTTACAGTCATGTGATGCACATCGTCAGTAATGTTGAAGGCAAGGCCAAACCGGGCATTACCTCTATGGATGTACTCAAAGCCGCCCACCCAGCTGGCACTTTAAGCGGCGCACCTAAAATTCGTGCAATGGAAATCATTGATGAGTTTGAGCCGGTTAAGCGTGGTGTTTACGGCGGAGCGGTGGGGTATCTTGGCTG
Organism: Oceaniserpentilla sp. 4NH20-0058; assembly: GCF_040371755.1. Classification (NCBI taxonomy): domain Bacteria; kingdom Pseudomonadati; phylum Pseudomonadota; class Gammaproteobacteria; order Oceanospirillales; family Oceanospirillaceae; genus Oceaniserpentilla; species Oceaniserpentilla sp. 4NH20-0058. The sequence continues at coordinate 45,824 of NZ_BAABWE010000009.1, read as the reverse complement.
GAATGGCAATATGGATACTGCCATTGCCATACGTACCGCAGTGATTAAAGATAAAAAAATCTATGTACAAGCCGGAGCAGGGGTTGTGGCCGACAGCGTGCCGCGTCTTGAGTGGAAAGAAACCATGAATAAAGCCCGTGCTGTTTTTAAAGCCGTAGCCATGGCGGAATCGGGTTTGGATAACTAAGTCATGAATACATTAAATTTACAAAAACGATTTTTAGCCTTACGAAGTAATAAAGGGTTTGAACTTTTTGTGGTGGCCGTAATTTTATTCTCGGCTGTTGTTGTGGGTGCAAAAACCTATGACCTACCAGAAAGCATGCTGACGCTTGTCGCATGGTTGGATCACTTTATTACCGTTATCTTTTTAGTGGAATTAATCGTACGTTTTATTGGCGAAGAAAATAAACGACATTTTTTTAAAAATGGCTGGAACATCTTCGACACTATTATCGTAGTTGCGAGTTTAATCCCCGTAAATGAAAGTGAAATGGCATTTATAGGGCGCTTACTGCGGATTTTCCGTGTACTGAGGATGGTCTCCATCATTCCAGAATTACGGGTACTGCTTAATTCATTATTAAAGGCATTGCCACAATTAGGCTATGTCATGCTGTTGATGTTTATTATTTTTTACATCTACGCTGCCATTGGTGCCACCCTGTTTGCATCTATTAACCCAGAATTGTGGGGGGATATTTCTATCTCGCTACTTACCTTATTTAGGGTGATGACATTTGAAGACTGGACAGACGTCATGTACGAAACAATGGCTGTGTATGGGTTTAGTTGGATATATTATCTGACATTTATCTTTTTAACGGCCTTTGCCTTTTTAAATATGGTTATTGGCATTGTGGTCAGTGTGATAGAAAAAGAAAACGCCATTGAAGAAGCGGCACATTCAACTGAGCCCACCATGGCAGACTTACAAAGCGAAATTCAATCATTGAAGGCCATGGTTAGCCAGTTGGCTAAACATGATGAACCGAATAAAGGAAATGAATAATGTTATTAATGATCGATAATTATGATTCCTTTACCTATAACGTGGTTCAGTACTTTGGTGAACTGGGCGCAGATGTAAAAGTGTATCGTAACGATGAAATTACCATCGAAGACATTGAACAATTAAACCCTGATCACCTCGTGATCAGCCCTGGGCCATGCACCCCAAACGAAGCAGGTATATCGGTTGCGGCTATTAAGCACTTTGCGGGCAAGCTGCCTATCTTAGGTGTATGCCTTGGCCATCAAAGTATTGGGCAGGCATTTGGTGGTGACATTATCCGCGCAGGGCAAGTGATGCATGGTAAAACCAGTGATGTATATCATGAAGACAAAGGCGTGTTTGCAGGCTTAAATCACCCGTTTGTGGCGACACGCTATCATTCGTTAGTGATTGATAAAAACACCTTACCAGATTGCTTAGAGGTGACCGCATGGACACAAAATGAAGACGGTAGTGTTGAAGAGATTATGGGGGTGCAGCACAAAACCTTAGCAATTCAAGGGGTGCAATTTCATCCGGAATCCATATTAACTCAGCAAGGACATGATTTATTTGCTAACTTCTTAAAGATGAAGGTATAACGCTTAAATCAACTGAACCGATAACAAGCCACCTTAGGGTGGCTTTTTAATTTTTACCGGAGGGCACTATGAAAACCATGACCTGTAAGCAACTAGGTGGTGCATGCGAAGAAGCTTTTACAGCACAAACGTTTGCAGAAATTGCCGAACTCAGTAAACAACATGGTATGGCTATGTTTCAAAAACAAGATGCCGCGCATCTTGAAGCCATGGAGAATATGAAAAGCTTGATGCAAGATCCAGCTGCCATGCAGGCGTGGTTTGAAGGTAAAAAGCAAGCATTCGAGGCGTTACCAGAAGATTAAAACGGGGAATTGCTTCCCATCAACGGGTAGTTTAACCTATGTTTCACAAGGGGTATTTAGAAGTATTTAACTCCCCGTATTGTTTATGTGCAGGCAGTTAAAGCCAACACGTTTACTTTGTAAGGTTGTATTTCGGAGCCTTATAAAAACAAAAAAGCGAACCTCAAATGAGATTCGCTTTATATTGGTAAGCTATAAGAAAGCAGGGCTGCTTAGAGGCCTTTTTGTTTACCTGTTGTTATGCATTTAAAAAACAACACGTTATTCACGTATCACGTTAAAAAACCAGTTTAGCTCCTACCGAAAATATAATCGGAAGTGATGTGACGTCTTCTTTTTCTGAATAATCCTTATTGTAAGAATAATTACTGACATTGGCGCGGTTATATAAATTGATAGCTTCAAAATATAATGTGCTGCGCTTAGAAAGCTTATGATCCATTCTGAAATCTAGGCGGTGATAATTAGATAAACGCTCAGAGTTGGGTGAACCTTCAATCGGATCGTAAATATAGACACTATTAATATCTGTATTATCGGGCAGTACATTACCATTTTCATCGTATGGCGTAGCACCTGTAACGGGTGTAATTAAACTACCGCTTTGATAGCGCCATTTAAATCCATAAGAGGTTTCGGAACTTTTTTGGTAGCTGGCAACAAGGTTCACAATCCAAGGACGATCCAGTTCATAATCAATTTCTTGTTGAGTGATATCGTTTGTACGTTTGGTTTTACTGTAAGCCACACTTAGCCAACCGTACCATTTGTCGGTTAGGTTTTTATTAATTAACAGCTCTAGGCCGTAAGCATGTCCGCTGGCAATATTTAAGTAAGGCTCAACCGTATTGTTGGTGAGATAATCGTAATCTGCGTTCCCTGCAATGAGGTTATCAATGGTTTTGTAATACACTTCTAGTTTAGTACTGATGGCGTCATCGTATTGGTGCTCAAATCCAAACACATAATGAATGGCGTTTGGTTGTTTTAAGTCTGGATTGCCTAACTCTTGTGCAATAAATCGAAACTCACGAATGAATTGGCTATGGCGACCAATGGCTCCGGTGAGAGTCCAGTCATTGTTTACGCGATATCGGCTTTCAATGCGTGGTTGGAAGATTTGTTCACCGTTAAAATCGTTGTATGTGTGGCCTAAGCCTAACGTGATTTCTAAGTTAGGTGATGCTAACCAGTCATAAGCAATAAAGCTGTATGCTGTATTGATGCTCAGGGTGTCGGTATTAGGGCCAAAATCATAACCTAAAGATGCAGGAGGGCATTGGTCGCCTACCTCCTGATTACAAGGTATGTATTTACCAGAAACAACATAATCTAGTTTTTGGTTCGCTAAATCTAAGCCGTATCTAAGGGTGTCGCCGCTATCTAAAGGTGTGTTGTAATAATTTTTTAAGCGGTACTCAATATTGACAGCATCCAAACTGAAAAGAGAACCAATGGAGAAACTAGCATCTTCTTCTTTGCGACTTAAGCTGAACATGGTGCTGGTTCCGTCTCTAAACAGGGTATCAAATAAAATACCTTGGTTGTGGTAAAACGTACTGGCACCTAAGCCACCATCTAGACCGGGTTCAGTTTCAAGGGCGTCGGATTCTGGGCCAAAATCAATGCCGACACTGTCTTTTGCACCGGTAGCAATGAACCTTAGATTCGACACAGGGCTTAAGCGCCAATGATATTTAAATTGGTAGTCGTTATTTTTTGGCACCTCGGTAAAGGTGAGCTCTTCTTCATCAATGAAGTTTTCCACATAAAATTCTAAAAGACTTTGGCGGTAAGAAAAATAAAAGGCGCTATCATCAGATACAGCGCCTTCTAATAATGCACCTACTCGCAGAAAGCTTAAATCTAAGGTGGTTGTTAGAGGCTCCATATAAGGGTCTCGCAGTTTAGTGGCTAACACCGCGCCAATGGCATCGTTATACTCTGCTCCCCATGCTCCAGCTTTCAGGCTGAAGCTTTCAATTAAATTATCGTTGTATGTACTATTACCATCGTTATGAAACACATACCCCACAGGGACAAAATCAGTAATATAGGTGTTATCCCGTGGGCTTGAGCCGCGAATTGCAGGCACACTGAATGGCCCAGATCCACTCAATACGACACCGGGCAAGGCTTCAATGGCTTTTAAAGGGTCGTTACCAGCGCCGGGTACTTTGAGGAGTTTTTCGGTGGTGATTTCAGGGCCTTTGACTTGAGTACCACTGACACTTATTTTTGAAAGTTCAGCAACATCAGACTTGCTGTTTTGCGCATTATCATTGGCAGATACACTGGTTACGGTTATGCAAAGTGTAAGTGCCGTGGCTATGGGCGAGAGTTTCATTTATCGACCTTGCTGTTTTATTTAGGCTGAACTCTAACAAGAAATGTTTAAGTACACATTATCTAACGTTAGAGTATTGCGATAATTATTTAAATAGCGTTACGTAGCCCTAATTCATAAGGGTGTGGGTTTAAATATTTTTGTTTACGTAAGTAATTATCATCAGTGGTGTGTTTATTTATATGGTGTTTCAATAAGGTAAGCGGTACCACAATTGGGATGAGTCCGGTGCGATACTGGTGTATCAAATTGTGCATTTCTTGTTTTTCATCTTTGGATAATTCTTTTTTCAAATAGCCTTGTAAGTGCTGCAAAACGTTGCTGTTTTTTTTACGATTAGCAATGTGTTTTAGGGCGGACATAAACTCAGTAATGTATTGGTGAGCAATATCCCCTAAAGGCTGAGCTTTGAGATTACTTAAAAGCTTACCAAGGGATTGATAGCTTTTAATATGATGGGCCATTAATAAATATTTATAACGCACGTGAAAACCGAGCAAAGTTTGGGCGCTAAGCTTATCGGCCACATTGTGTTGCCAGTCGTGGTAAGCCATTACGCGAGTGATAAAGTTCTCTCGAATCATTGGGTCGCTTAGGCGGCCCGCTTCTTCTTTTGGCATTAGTGGTAATAGTTTATCTAATTCAGCGGCGTAAATGCCCTGAGACACCTCTAAAGGATTACCATTCTCATGATACAGCTTGACTCGGGTAAAACCGCAGCTTGGGCTCTTTTGCATAAATAGGTAACCACTTGCATCAGATAAGTGGTCAACTTGTTGTCTAGCATAGTCTTTGAGCTGCTCAGTATACCGAACACTGTGATCTTCAGTCAGCGCTGCTTCTATGCCTGTTTCGTTGTTACCTGATGTGGTGATGAGACGAATAGGCTTTCTAGGGACCCCAAGTCCAATACCCATTTCAGGGCATAAAGGCGAATACTCGAAATATTCAGACAGCACCTCCTGTATATAACGTGAGCGTTTGTGACTGCCGTTGTAGCGCACTTCTTGACCTAATAAACAGGCGCTGATACCAACTTTGATGCTCATTTTGTGTGCTCCTGAGTGATGTTAACTTTAAGAGAAACAGTTGCCGTTATTTTAATATACGTGAACTTTTTAGCATTGGACGTTTAAAAAATGCTTTTATATGTCGCTTTTGTCGATATTGGTCTATCCTTTATGTGTAAAAAGCATAAAGCATAGTGTTTAATGAATTTGTCATCATTTTTTAATCAAGGAGTAGATTTTTAGATTATCAAGGCACGTGCCCCGTTAATTTTAGCTAAATTCGCTATAAGCATGACGACTTTAATTATTTGTTAACTTTTATGGGCCTTGTCTTTGCAAAGCGACTTAAACCGGACTAGATATTTAATATAGGGTTTCAATAATAGGTTAATAATTATGAGTTTAAGCAAACAACAAAGCGCACAGATACTTTTCCAATTCGATGCTTCTTTTGAGGTGAGTTACGTTAATTATTATCGTGGCAATGAATTGGCCGATCCACAATTAATTGTCACCCTTGAACGTGATGGTGAGCGTCAAAGCTTTGCTTTCATGCATCCACACTTTAATGACGTTGATCGAAATTTGATCAGCGCTCAGGGCTTAGCCATTAGCTCTGTAAAATTGTCCCCATTTGGTCAAAACCAAATAGAGGTCTCCGATTTAAAAGACAGCTTGGTGTACTTCACGGCTAGGGTCGTTAAAAACATTACTCCAACTGCCTAGTAGCACAGCCCTATATTCTCATTTTGCCAAGACACGTTCTTGGCTTTTTTTTGCCTGTTATTTCCTGTACGTGTTTATGTGAACCATGCCATAGGGTAAAGTTAGCCAATCTAATGTTTAACCTATATGGATACATCATATGAGCACCCACCCTCTAGCGGGCCAATTACCGCCAGCTGACCAACTGGTGAATGTCGCAAAACTGATTACCGCCTACTACAGTGAAAAACCCGATCCCAGTGTAGCGGCCCAACGTGTGGCCTTTGGTACCTCGGGGCATCGTGGTTCATCATTTAAAAACAGCTTCAATGAAGATCACGTATTGGCCATCAGTCAGGCCATTTGTTTATATCGCGAAAAAGAGGGCATAAATGGCCCATTGTTTTTAGGTATTGATACCCATGCTCTATCAGAGCCTGCCTATGTGAGCTCATTAGAAGTATTTGCAGCAAACGGAGTGAATGTCATGGTCTCAGCTGGGGATGAGTACGTACCCACCCCAGCGCTATCTCATGCCATTATTGTTTACAACCAAGGTCGGACGTCTGGGTTGGCGGACGGAGTGGTGATTACACCATCTCATAACCCACCTGATGGTGGTGGTTTCAAATATAATCCAACCAATGGTGGGCCAGCAGACGGCCATATTACCAAGTGGATTGAAAACAAAGCCAACGAGCTATTAGAAGCGAAATTAAATGGCATCAAACGTATGCCGTTTGAGCAGGCACGTAATGCCTCTACCACACACGAATATGACTTTTTAAATAGCTATGTAAACGACCTTGAAAACGTCATCGACATGGACGCCATTCGCTCAGCCAGTATTCGTATGGGTGTTGATCCATTAGGTGGGGCGGGTGTGAATTATTGGGGAGCCATTGCAGAGCGTTACAAGCTGGATTTAACCGTTTTAAATAAAGACGTGGATTTAACTTTCCGCTTCATGACCCTAGATTGGGATGGCAAAATCCGTATGGACCCATCGTCTTCTCACGCTATGCAAAGCCTCATTGGTCTGCGCAATAAATATGATATTACGTTTGCCTGCGACACTGACCATGACCGTCACGGCATCGTCACCAATAGCGCAGGTTTGATGCTGCCTAACCACTATTTGGCTACATCGATTGATTACTTATTTCAGAATCGTCCAAATTGGTCCGCAGATGCTGCTATTGGTAAAACGCTGGTGAGCAGCTCTATGATTGATCGTGTGGCTAATAAAATTGGACGCAAATTGTACGAAGTACCTGTGGGCTTTAAGTGGTTTGCAGACGGCTTATTTGATGGTTCATTGGGCTTTGGCGGTGAAGAAAGCGCCGGTTCATCGTTCTTACGTAAAGATGGCAGTGTATGGACAACTGACAAAGACGGTCTTGCACCTGCGTTATTGTCGGCTGAAATGACTGCGGTAACGGGCAAAGACCCGGGTGAACTGTATCGTCAATTAACAGAACAGCTGGGCGAGCCAAGCTCAGACCGTGTAGACGCACCTGCCACACCAGAGCAAAAAGCGATGCTTTCACAGTTGTCGCCAGAACAGGTGACATCTGACATGTTAGCCGGTGAAAAAATTACCAGTGTGTTAACCCAAGCACCGGGCAATGATGCAGCCATTGGTGGATTAAAAGTGACCACAGAAAACGGCTGGTTCGCAGCACGCCCATCAGGCACTGAAGACATTTATAAAATTTATGCCGAAAGCTTTAAAGGGGATGCACACTTACAAAACCTATTTGAAGAAGCAAAAGAGCTGGTGAGTTCGGCGCTGAAAGCCTAATTTTCACAGGTCAAAAAAAACCACACAAACGTGAGTCTGTGTGGTTTTTTTATGCTTTGAATTTCAAACGTTGCGATTAACAGCAACGCTTGAATAACAACTTAATCTACGATGTAGCTAAAGTTGTTATAAACTGCTTGGTAGCTAGACGATGAAGTCGTGCCCCAAGTTCTGAAACCAAAGGTATCGCCAGCTTGTACGGCAATATTCGTTTCAGAACCAGATGCGCTACCAGCACTTGATAATACAACGGCAGTGCCATTGATGAAGTATTGGATAGAATCGCCGTATTGACCCGCAGAGTACACATTCATTGCCCAATCAAAGTTGATAGTGCCGTTTGCAGGAATGGTGATTGATGCATCCGTACCGCCACCGCCGCCGCCAACGGTTGCTGTTACTTGAGTAGCTCCGATAGATGTAGAAGCTACACCGCTTACAGTCCAGTTAGATGAATCAAAGTCACCAGTGAAGCCAATGGCGTCAGAGAAAATATCTTCAAGAGTTAGCTGTACGTTTTCAACTTCAAGCGGAGACAGGCTAACCGTTGCTGTTTGTGCTTGGCTGTTGTTTAAGTCAGTGGCAGTGATGTCATGATCACCAGCAAGTACATAAACTTTTAAGTAACCAGCTGTACCGTAAACACCGCTACCAGTAATACCCAAAGTGTCGCCGCTTGCATTAGTCACTACCGCGCCGCTTACAGGCTCGCCTGCTTCATTGAATACGTTCAAACCTAATACCGCTAAGATATTGCTGCTAACAACCGCACGACGAATCAGTGTGATGTTACATAGGAATGATTGGCTTTGGTTATTAATGGTCCAAGTGTTGTTGCAGCTAGCAATTTGATCTGTCGTAGCCGTGTCTTCAAACGTCATGCTTAAGGTAACGTCTTCGTATTGAAGATCAGTTAATACGATGTCTGCTTGGTAAGTACCATTGCCTTGATCAATAAATAATAAAGCACTTTCTTGTAGTGGGTTTTTAACACCAACTAGAGCAAGAGTGGCTGTTAGGTTGTTGGTACCGCCAACTTCGTCTACCACTTCCGCAGGTACGATTACGCTTAGGTTAGCGTCGCCACCGTCTTCGGTTAGGACTAACTGCATTTCACCGTGAAGAGGTACAATATCCATTGCTAAATCAGTACCAAATGCAACTGTCTGGGTTTCTTGAGCGGCAATGGATTTACCTACTTGAGTGCCTGCTTCATAGAATTTTAGGGTTAAGGTGTGTGTGCCTGTTGGAAGGTTAACAAAAGTATCACTTAAACCGGTTACAGCATTAATGGTGAAAAGTTGTTCAGCGTCGCCATCTACTTGAATGCCAATACTTGGAGTGGCAATTGCGGCTAAGTCATCAAGGCTGTATTGGAATTTAAAGAAAGCTAAGCGATCAATGATCGTTACTTCTTCAAGTACATCACCAATAATTGGCTTAATAGTCATGGCCACATCGTTAGCACCATCAACTAATGTTTGGTTAGAGTAACCAGCGTATTGCTGATCACCTTTTGTTAGCAACAATTCAAAATCATAATTGCCAGGATCAAGCGTTAACGTTAGGTTGCTTGATGCCTCTAGGGTGTCTGCATCTAAGTAAACTGTCCAAGGAAATACTTCAACGTTACCGTCGTTAGCACCGCCAATGGTCGTTGCAGATAATTCACCACGAAGAATTTGCTCAGAGGTATAAGAAGCGGTAGTGGCTTCTTCATTAGAAATAGTCAGGTTAGAGCTGTTTGAGGTTGGACTCACTTCCTGAGAAAGGAAAGCCGAAACATCGTAGCTCATATCTGCGGTGGATTCACCACTGTTATCTTGAGAAGCATCATTACTGCCACATGCGCTAAGTAAGGTGGCCATGCCAACGAGGCAGGCCCACTTTTTAAAAGAAGTGATCATCATTGTTATCCCGAATGTCTCATTATTGAGGGGACCGAATATTACTTTAATGAATAATGTAAAGTAAAACACTTGTGATGTGCTTCACATAAATATGGCGAAATTGATCTTATCTAGCACTATATGCTGACTAAGTAGTTAAAATTGATCATTTTCCTATAAGGGATTTGGTTTCCTAATGAGTAAAATAAATACAGCTATTGTTTGTATGTTTTATATGCAGTTAAGGGGCGATGGTAAAAGTCCGGATGCGTTCATGGAAGGAGTGCTAGACTGAATTTTAGTTTAAGGCGGTCATTACTTACTGGCTTAAAACGTCTTGGAAGCGTGTGAAAAGTTTCTTATTAAATACTCATAATGAGACTCCTTTAATGTTTCTCGGCTTTTGATTTAAGTAACACACTTGTACTATTCAGGGTTTTTATTCTGGCACTGCAACTTAATGGCATGGCTGCGCGTATATATGAAGGACGACGTTTTTGGATAACAAAGAATTAATGGAGTTGCTTGCACGTTGCGCATTGAACGATCAAAAGGCGTTAGAGGCTTTATACCTGAAAACATCAGGTTATCTTAATGCGGTCGCTTATCGTATTTTGGGCTCAGAAGAGGCCAGTAACGAAGTACTGCAAGAGTCCTTCTTACAAATTTGGAATAACGCCTCCAGCTATTCTTCTGTGCAAGGAGAGCCAAGCACATGGATAACCAGTATTGTTCGTTACCGTGCTATTGATAAATTGCGGCATGAAAAACGCCATCAGAATCGCCCTAATCATGAGGAAGAAGCAGACATTTTGCTGCGAATTCCCAATGAAGATACTCAAGAGGAAGCATACAGTCGTTTTCGCTTAAATGAACAATTACAAAAATGTTTAGACATGATGAATAGCAAGTTTAAGCACAGTATTGAGCTGGCTTATTTGTATGGTTATTCACGGGAAGAGTTGGCCGAGGCTCTAGGGGCTAATATCAATACAGTAAAATCGTGGTTAAAGCGTGGCGGTGCAAGGCTAAAAGACTGCATGGAAGGTAAAGACGGAGGGGCTGGCAATGAATAGCTCAGACGATAAAAACGCGCTGGCTCTTGAATATGTACTGGGTACATTAAGAAATGAAGAGCGCGATGCGTTCGAACAACAACTCGCAACCGATGATCATTTACAGCAGGAGGTGCGCAGATGGGAAGTGGCTTTGATGCCGCCACCGCACAGTGTTCCGGTTTTAGAACCCAAAGCAGACACGCTTAAAAAGATACAAGCGGCTATTAATCAAGAGGAGGCTAACCCAGCACTTAGTATTTGGGAAAAAATACTACCGTGGAAAGTGATTACAGGGATCGCCTTTGCCATGTTAGTTGTAGTTAGTAGCTTGTTTGTAAATAACGCTTTGTTCCAGCCCTCAGGACTAAATACAGATTACGTTGCCGTATTAGTGGATGATGAAGATCAACCTATTTTAACCGCCCTTACAGCCAGTGAAGGCAATACCCTGTGGTTAAAGTGGGAAAATTGGCAAGCACCGCAAGAACACAGCTTGCAGTTATGGGCCAAGTCTCGACGTGACGGACAGATTCGACCATTACTGGTTTTTAACAAAACAGAATTAACTGAAGTGAAATTAGATCAAGCCACGTTACGATTAATACAAGACTCCTCTCACTTAATCATTACTCAAGAAGAAGTAGGTGGCTCTGCATTGGATGAACCTAGCGATAGGGTGATTGCCAAAGGGGTGTGTATTCGTTTGAGAGAAACGCAGGATAGTGTGTAATGCCGGCTTGTCGCTTAACGGGTTTGTTTTTTTTGTTGCTGTTGTTGTCTATGAAAGCCAACTCATTAGAGTTGGCGGTTAAAGATCGCTTCTTACAGGGGTGCTTAGAAACATTAGCTAAAGATCATGGCTGGGTGCAACTTAAAGACGTAACGGCTATTAAATGTCACAGCCTAGATATTCAATCCTTAGCGGGTTTAGAGCAATTTACAGGTTTAGAGAGCTTATCACTTTATAATAATCGCATTGTAAAACTGGATGTGGATTTTGCAACGTTAAAGCATTTAACGCATTTGAACTTGGCTCGTAATCATTTAAAAACCGTTAATATTTCGGGCTTATTAAAACTAAAAAAATTATATTTATTCGATAATCAGCTAACGAATGTAACCCTTTCTCAGTTACCTGAGTTGACTGAAATGAAAGCCAATAACAATAAGATACAACGCTTCATTTATCAGGGGACACCCAAACTTGAAAAAATATATATTTTTAACAATCAACTGGAAACCGTTGATATACATCATTTACCAAGTTTGCACTATATGGACTGCCGCCAAAATCCCATGCCAGATACCCTATATGATGAAATGGATAAACAAGAAAATGTCAGCTATCTCCACGATGGCAATGCAGAAGACTGGTAAACTTTCAGGTTATACGGTTTCGTGTTTAGTTGGGTTGATATGCCTAGCCAGTATGCAGGCACCTGCGGTTGCTCTTGAGTACTCACAAGACAATCATACTTTTGAATTTGGCAGTCGTGGGCGTCTCGCAAATGTGGATGCCAACACCCACAGCAAAGCGGCCTCCTTATTGCTGCGCCTTCATGTAGAGAGTGAATGGAGTTCACATTTCTCCACGCTACTTGAAGTAGATCATGTGGAACTGGGTTGGAAAGATGAGTTCAGTAACGGGGTGCACTTTAATGGCAATCCAGTAATTCCTGATGCTCAAGGCAGTGATTTAAACCAGGTTCTTATACGTTACGCCCCAGCCAATACATGGCAATTGACCTTAGGGCGGGAGGCAGTCAATTTAGGTAATCAGCGTTTTGTGGGCACCAATGGGTTTTGGCAAAACCAACAGACACTGGATACCTTAGGTTTCAAATATGAATTTGGAGTGGCATCCCATGTTCTGTACCGCTATGTGGATAATGTGAATCGTATTAATGGCGACCATGCAGGAAAATACCTTAGTCCATCGGATTCCAACTTTGTTGAACAAAATGGTATACGCCCAGCCTCTTTTTTAGGGGACCATGATCACAATACACACCTAGTATTTGCACAGTTTAAAGAATGGGATTACTCACAAATACAAGTTTATTATTTTGATATGGATATCAAAGAGGCCGCTGCGTTATCCAATCAAACTCTTGGTGCGCGTTACCAGTTTAAAGGGCGTTGGCATACGTTACGCACACAGGCTCATGGGGAAATAGCACTGCAAACGCGTACGGAAATTAACAACAATAGGACCCTTAGTTTTTACGATATAGGCGCAGGGGTTGGCTACCATAGCCATGAGGTATCACTCAATTACCAGCATTTAGGAGCAAGTAACGGTGCGAGTTTTGTAACACCTCTTGCATCTTTGCATGAAAAAAATGGATGGGTTGATAAGTTCTTACTAACGCCCAGTACTGGGCTGCGGGATTACTCTTTGCAGTATATTTGGCGAAGCAGCCCTTTCAAATTGGATGCCCGCTATCATGCTTTTTATTCAGATAGGCATAATACTGCAATAGGGGAAGAGCTCGATATGGACCTGATTTTTAAATTTAATCGTGAGAATAGTTTGTTATTCCGTTATGCCGAATTTAAAACACGAACCGATAGTCGTCCCAATGAGCAACGCCTTTTTTTAATGTTTACCCATAACCTGTAAGCGCCTGCAACCAGTCATAATAAAGTCTCCCTACGCCATTTATCAAAATGGCGACATAATTTTAACTTTTCTAATAATTTGTATTGAAAACTGCAACTTTTTAAAACATCCCTTCGTAATGCTCTATGTAACTTAAAACATAATGCTCAACAGGAAGGCGATAATGATAAGCACAATAACAAAAAACCTTAGTATACTGATGCTGGCTAGTTTACTAGCCGCATGTGGTAGTGAGAGTTCGGGTGATGATAATCCGACAACCGGTACACCTAATGAAGCCCCAGTGGAACCACCGGTAGAAACCCCAGTGGAACCGCCAGTAGAAACCCCAGTGGAGCCGCCAGTAGAAACCCCAGTGGAGCCGCCAGTAGAAACCCCAGTGGAACCGCCAGTAGAAACCCCAGTGGAACCGCCGGTAGCAATCCCAGTAGAACCACCAGTAGAAACCCCAGTGGAACCGCCAGTAGAAACACCGGAAGAGCCACCAGTAGAAACGCCGGAAGAGCCGCCAGTAGAAACACCGGAAGAGCCACCAGTAGAAACGCCGGAAGAGCCGCCTGTTGAAACACCAGAAGAACCACCGGTTGAAACGCCGGAAGAACCGCCAGTTGAAACTCCAGAAGAGCCAATCACCTTATTGCCTCCTGAAAATTTTTTAATCAGTTCTGGTGGTATTAAAACCTTCCAATTCACTTGGAATGATTCCGAAAATGCCACCTATTACAAATTGCTCGAAAACATTGATGGTCAGTCAGGTTTCACTGTAATTCGTGATGGCATTCCTCAGGGTGAACAAAATATTCTTGTAGAAAAGACATTGCACCAATCTCAAAACGCGCAATATATGTTACAAGCGTGTATTGAGGATCAATGCTCAGGTTTCTCAGACATCGCCTTTGTTCAAGACAATGTTGAAGAACTTGTACAAACAGTTGCCTTTATTAAAGCATCCAATGCTCAAGCCAATGACCGCTTTGGTGGAATTATTGACCCAGATTTATATTCAAACGCATCTATGAGCTTAAGTTCTGACGGACTGACTCTGGTAGTGGCTGCCCCACATGAAGACAGTGCTTCTACCACTGTAGGCGGAGTAGAAGATAACAACGGTCGAGCTAACTCTGGTGCGGCGTATGTATTTTTTAAAGACGATAACGGCTGGCAGCAACAAGCGTATATCAAAGCCCGTAACTCAGGAGTCGATGATAATTTTGGCGAGTCCATTAGTGTCAGTGCAGATGGCAATACCCTAGTGGTAGGCGCACGTCTAGAAGACAGTAATGCACAAGGTACGACTCCTACGGACATTGATGAGCAAAACAATGGTGCTTCAAATTCAGGTGCGGTGTATGTATTTACTCGCAGTGGTGATCAGTGGAGCCAGCAGGCGTATATTAAATCCAGCAACTCAGAAGCATTCGATCAGTTTGGTGTGTCGGTTTCTATCAGTGCAGATGGCCAGCGCATGGCCGTGGGAGCATTCCGCGAAGACAGTAATACCACAGGAGTGAGTGAAACCAGTGCAACCGATAATGCTGCTGGTAATTCCGGTGCCGTATATGTGTTCGATTTAGTTGAAGATATTTGGGTTGAATCCGCATATATCAAAGCCAGTAATACGCAAGGTGATGACTTGTTCGGTGCAGACATTAGCTTAAGTGACGACGGCAACACTTTAGCAGTAGGAACACGTTTTGAAGACAGCAACGCCAGTGTGATTAATGGTGACGGCACCAATAATGGAGCAGGCAATTCTGGAGCCGTGTATGTGTTTGCATTCGATAATGATGCATGGTCACAACAAGCTTACATTAAAGCCAGCAACAGTCAGGGTAACGATGCATTTGGTGGCGCCATAGATATCAGCGCAAACGGCAGCACGTTAGTAGTGGGGGCTCGTTTAGAGGACAGTGGAAGCCTTAACGAATCAGATAACAGTCGAGGTGATTCCGGCGCAGCGTATGTATTTGTGCGTGATGATGTAAATAGCTGGAGCCAAAAGGCCTATCTAAAAGCCAGTACCATTCAAGGGGGTGATCAATTTGGCCGCTCAGTGAGCATCAGTGCAAACGGCAGCATGATCGCAGTGGGCGTTAATGGTGAAGACAGCTCAGGTGCTTTTTTAAGTGAAGATGAAAGCAATAATGGTCGAGACAATGCCGGTGCGGTTTATGTGTTTGAACTGCAAGCGGATACCTGGGTACAAACCAGCTTTATTAAAGCCAGTAACCCAGGCGTCCAAGATCAATTTGGTCGTGCGCTTAGCCTAAATGCTGACGGAAGTACATTAGCCGTAGGCACCGACTTAGATGATAATAGCGCAACAGGTATTAATGGTGATCAAACCACCAAAGGCGCTAATAATTCAGGAGTTGTTTACTTGTATTAATTATTAAAATTATAAAGTAAAGAAGCTTTTAGCCCGCTCATGCAGTTCATAGCGGGCTTTTTTCTTTGGCGTTGTATTGTTTTTGGCTTTAACTCATTTGAGTGAATATCTCGGCCAGTTTTTGTGGGTCATTTAAAAACGTTTTGTGTATTTCTGTAGAAAAATTATCTGGGTACACTTCATGCTCGCCAGAATCTAAAGTGAGCGTGGCTTTTTCGCCACGGTTTCTGATTTAGGGAGAGCATGATAGTAGGCAGGGCATCTTTTGAATGCAGTTCCAATTAAAGTCAGTTGGAATTTAAAATAGCGTCATATTTATATTGGAGATCATTTTTGTAGGCTTAGCTTTATTGTGCACATTACCAATCGAGTTATCTATCATGTGATAATACATGGGCATGTCTAAATCGGCTTGAAGCCATGACTTAAGGTCGTTACTTGAAATCTCCATATTAATCCATTGTTTAGCTTTAACACTATTTAACATAACAGGCATGCGCTGATGGATAGGAGCAAGTACTTCACTGGCTTGTGTGGTAATCATGGCGCAAGATGTTATTTCACCGTTCCACTCATCCCACATACCTGCAAAGAGCAAAGGCACGTCAGAAAAAACCTCGTAGGCTTGTTTTCGGCCGTTTTCACTTTTCCATTCAATGTAGCTACTGGCCGGTATCAAACACCGTTTGTGTTTAAACGGTTCTTGAAAGGCACGGCTGGACGCCAATGTTTCGGCCCTAGCATTAAACATGGCAAATTGGCTGCTTGGTCCATCTGACCAACTGGGCACTAGCCACCATCGGGCTTCTAGTGACTGCGGCTTTCCGTTTGTTTGGCGAATGATGGGCACTTGCTCGGTAGGAGCAAGGTTGTATCGGGTAGCCCCCGAGACCTCCACGCCAAATTCATCAAATAAGCTCACCATGCCTTCGCTTATAACGTAATTGAATCGACCACACATTGATATTCTGCCTGTCATGGTTTAAGTTTACTGTATATTTGTACAGTAATAGTATTATGAAAATACCGATTTATCATCAGTTTGTTTCAGCGGGTGGCTTTGAAAGCCCTGCCGACGACTACTTAGAAGATAGCTTAAGTTTAGATGAGTTATTAATTCAACACCCAGCCGCGACTTATATGGTGTGGGCTAAGGGCGGTTGCCAAGAAGCCATTGGCATATTCGATGGTGACTTATTGGTGGTGGATCGTGCGCTGCGGCCCCGTCATGGTGATGTGGTGGTTGCATTATTAGGCGGGGAATTAACCTGTAAAGTACTGGATTTGAAACACAATCGTTTACTGGCCACCAGTCCAAATGAAACCGCCATCGTGATACCGGATGAATTGGACGTATGCATTGAAGGGGTGATTCCGTTTTCTATTCGCGCCCATAGAGGTTGGCCGTGTTTGCCCTAGTGGATTGCAATTCTTGCTATGCCAGTTGTGAGCAAATCTTTCGCCCTGAGCTCAGAGGCAAACCCGTTGTGGTGCTATCCAATAACGACGGTTTTGTAGTGGCCAGAAGTAAAGAAGCCAAGGCGTTGGGCATTGCCGACTTAAAACCCTTTCATGAAGTGGAGGGCATTCTCAAACAAAATAAAGTGGCTATTTTTAGCTCAAACTACCCGCTATATGGGGACATTAGCCAGCGAGTGATGCGCACGTTAGATACGTTTTCACCTCATGTGGAAGTGTATTCCATTGATGAAATGTTTTTGTCGTTTCATGGTATGCAGCACTTTGATTTGAATCAAATAGGACAAACCATTAAACAAACCCTTTGGCGGGACATTCGAATGCCAGTGGGGGTGGGCATTGCGCCGACAAAAACCTTATCTAAATTAGCGAATCGAGCCGCTAAGAACATCGAAAAACTCAATGGTGTGTGTGTCATGGACACACCCGAAAAATGGCAATGGATACAAAAGCGGACACCGGTCAATAAAGTATGGGGCATCGGCAACCGCCTCGCGGCCCATTTAAAAGAATTTGAAATATACACCGCCTATGATTTAGCGACGGCTAATGCAAAAACCTTAAGAAGACGCCTAAGTATTAATGTGGAAAGGCTGATTGCAGAATTAAACGGCATAGCTTGCTACGAGTTAGAAGAAATACCGCAGCCTAAAAAGCAGATTTATTGCACTCGTTCGTTTGGTGAAAAGCTCACGGAGCTAGAACCCATACAACAAGCCATTGCTGTTTATGCGGGTAGAGCCGCGCAAAAGTTACGTAAGCAAAATAGCTTCACCCCCGCCATTCATGTGTTTTTACATACCTCCCCATGGCAACCAAATTACTACTCCAATAGCATGACGGTTAAATTGCTGCATCCAACCAATGATACGCGCATGATTTCTCACTATGCTCAAACGGCTATTAAAAAAATGTATCGAGAAAACGGTCGTTTTATGAAAGCGGGAGTGGGCTTGTTGGATATACAAGATCGGCATTTCTACCAATACGACATGTTTGCACAAGGGCAAGCCGCACACAGTGATGTGTTAATGACGATGCTGGATAAAACCAACGGCCGATGGGGGCGAAACACCGTATTCTTCGGCGCAGAAGGCATTCATAAAAAATGGGCCATGCGACAAAACTATACATCGCCTGCGTACACAACCAACTGGACTTCATTGCCCAAGGTGCAATGTGTTTAACAATGGGTAATCAGTGGGATATATGCGTTATTAGGAGCAAGCAAATGCGCTTATAAGTGGCCACAATAAGTATACGCTACACAGTAAGATGGTAAGTAATGGTTCAACGAACATAAAAAGTCAAAGGATAAATTGTGGGTCTAAAGTGACTGAACTATGGACTACCCCACGGATTTATAGAGAGTCGAGGCCGCGCAGCGGACATTTAGATAACAAAAACTAATTAAGGGAAATTGTGCTCACGTATACTTGAACCAGAGATCAACCCACGGATTTATAGAGAGTCGAGGCCGCACAGCGGACATTTAGATAACAAAAAATAATTAAGGGAAATTGTGCTCACGTATATTGGAACCAGAGATCAACCCACGGATTTATAGAGAGTCGAGGCCGCACAGCGGACATTTAGATAACAAAAAATAATTAAGGGAAATTGTGCTCACGTATATTGGAACCAGAGATCAACCCACGAATTTATAGAAAGTCGAGGCCGCGCAGCGGACATTTAGATAACAAAAAATAATTAAGGGAAATTGTGCTCACGTATATTGGAACCAGAGATCAACCCACGGATTTATAGAAAGTCGAGGCCGTTAGATTACAAAAAAATTAGGGGGATAAATGGTGGGCCCACCTGGACTCGAACCAGGGACCAACGGATTATGAGTCCGCTGCTCTAACCAACTGAGCTATGGGCCCGCAAAACCAAGAACTTGGTATTGAGGTCTTTCTAATAACGCCAACTTTGAGTTGGGCCATAAAAAAGAGCATCGGATTATAAAGGCCGATGCTCTCTTTGCCTACCCCTAACTGTCTGATTTTGTTAGAAAGTTTCGGGGTTGGTGATTTCTTACTCGTCTAAGAACGAACGTAAGTGATCACTGCGACTTGGGTGACGCAATTTACGTAACGCTTTTGCTTCAATCTGACGAATACGCTCACGGGTCACGTCGAACTGTTTGCCCACTTCCTCTAGGGTGTGGTCAGTGTTCATGTCGATACCAAAGCGCATGCGCAGTACTTTACTTTCACGAGCGGTTAGGCCGCCAAGTACGCCACGAGTTGCATCGACTAGGCCGGTTTCCGTGGCATGGTCGATAGGACTTGAGCCGTTGGCGTCTTCGATAAAGTCACCTAGGTGGCTATCTTCATCGTCACCGATTGGGGTTTCCATGGAGATAGGCTCTTTGGCGATTTTAAGTACTTTACGAATCTTGTCTTCAGGCATGTCCATGCGTTCGGCCAACTCTTCAGGGGTGGCTTCGCGGCCCATTTCCTGAAGCATTTGACGGCTTACACGGTTTAGCTTGTTGATAGTTTCGATCATGTGTACCGGAATACGAATGGTACGGGCTTGGTCAGCGATTGAACGAGTAATCGCCTGACGAATCCACCATGTGGCGTAAGTCGAGAACTTGTAACCACGACGGTATTCAAACTTATCAACCGCTTTCATTAAGCCAATGTTGCCTTCTTGAATAAGATCCAAAAATTGTAGGCCACGGTTGGTGTATTTTTTCGCGATGGAGATAACCAGACGTAGGTTGGCTTCAACCATTTCTTTTTTCGCACGACGAGCACGGGCTTCACCGATGCTGACGCGGCGGTTAATTTCTTTGATGTCGATAATTGGAATGCCAACGCGTTTAGATACTTGGCCAATTTTCTTTTGTGCGCGTTCTAGGTCGTACTTGTTATTCAATACTGATGGTGCGTAAGGTTTGTCGCTGTTGGCGATTTCACCTACCCATTCAATGTTGCCTTCGTTGCCTTGGTAAGATTTGATGAACTCTTGACGGTTCATCTTGCACTTACGTGTAAGGATGGTCATTAGCTGACGTTCTTGCGCACGAATGGCATCAAGGTTGTCACGGGCGCTGCCTACTAGTTCGTCAAAGTATCTTGGCGATAATTTGATAGGTGCGAACAGTTCGGCCAGTAATAGGTTTTCTTTGTCGGCTTGTTTGCTACCACGGCCATGCTTTTCAATGGCTTTGTCGGTTTTAGCAAGCTGCTTATCAATTTCGGCCATGCGACGTTTTACTTCAACTGGATCTGGCCCAGTTGGAGCATCTGATGTGTCATCATCGTCTTCAGAGTTATCGCCTTCTTTTTCAGCTTTTTCTTTTTCTTTTATGGCTTTGTCTTCCGCTGAAATAGGGGTAGCTGGTACAGGGTCATCGTCGCTGGCGTCGATGAATCCGTTAAATACATCACCAAGGCGGTTGATTTCTTCATCGGCCATGGATTCTTCAACGGCATCAAGTACGGTACGTACGGAGCCAGGGAAGTAAGATAATGCAGCCATTACTTCACGAATCCCTTCTTCGATTCGTTTAGCGATGACGATTTCACCCTCACGGGTAAGTAGCTCAACGGTACCCATTTCACGCATATACATGCGTACGGGATCGGTGGTGCGGCCAACATCACTTTCGACAGCAGCAAGTGCCGCAGCCGCTTCTTCTATTGCGGCTTCATCAGTGGTGCCTTCGCCCATGATCATGGTGTCAGAATCCGGCGCGACTTCGGCAACGGTAATACCGATGTCGTTGATCATGCGGATGATGTCTTCAACCTGTTCTGGGGTGGCAATGTCATCGGGAAGGTGGTCGTTTACCTGTGCATAAGTTAGGTAACCTTGTTCCTTGCCTTTGGCTATGAGCTCTTTAAGACGGGACTGTTGTGTGGCGGCCATATATACCCTGTGTTGTCCTGTACTGTACGCGAATCGAACCCGCAATTATAAAGATCTGACTGCGGGTTATCCAGCATTGATGTGATTAAGTGATTGAAATGGGGTTCTTTTTTACGCTTTCAAGGGTTTTGCCCTGTTAATTGGCGGTATTTATCCTGTTCTTGTTGGCTAAGCGCTTCTAGCTTGCCACCCACTTTGATGAGCTTGGTATGTAAAAGGTTCAACTCCTCTATGGAATTGGCCCATTGATACATTTGCTGATCTTCCAATATTAGATTATTAAACCCTCCTTTGCTGGCAGCTTGGCGGATTAATTTTGCCTTGAGTTGTTTGGCGGCTTTGAGTCGTAACTGACTTAAGCAGTCGGCGGCCACTTGCTCTTGGCTAAGGTGTCCTTCACTTCGGTTGTACTGTTCAGTGAGGGTTTTATATTCCTGATAATGCTCGTCTGTAGCTAACAAGCTCAGTGCATCGAGTAAGGTTTGTTGGGGTGAGTCTTGCAAATGCGTAACTAGGTTTTGTAATAGCTGGCTATTGTGCCCTTGATATTCTTGTAAAAACGCTAAGTCCCCAAAACTTTGCACTACATGAGGCGCATGTAAAATCAGTGCAATGGCTTGTTTGATTAACGGGTGTTCAGCCACTTGGTGTGTGGGTTCTTGGTATTCTGGGTGTTGGTATTGGGCATCGTACGAGTCATGCTCACTCTGAGCGGGAGCAGGGGTATAAGTGGATGTTTGCTTATCTCGTTGTTGCTCGCGCATGAGTTGAATATTTTCTTCCGCTTGCCCCATTTCTTTTAATTCGCTGGACTCTAAGCGGGTTTCATCTGCAAGGGCTTGCCAGAATAAGCTTTTAAGGGCAGTGCCTGGGATTTGTTGGATCATAGGGGCGGCCAATTTGGCTAAGCGAGCGCGTCCTTCAAGACTATCGCTGTCGTCGATGTCTTGTTTGATGGTTTGCAGTAAAAACTCACTGATGCCTTGGGCGTGTTGTAGGCGTTGTTCAAAGCCTTCTTTGCCTTCTTTGCGCACCACTGTGTCTGGGTCTTCCCCTTCAGGTAGAAACATAAACCGAATTTGTTGCCCATCTTCAAGTACGGGCAGGACAAGCTCTAAGCCTCGCTTGGCGGCTTTGCGTCCAGCTTCATCGCCATCAAAACAAAAGACGATTTCAGGTGCGATTTTGAACATTTTTTGTAAGTGAGTTGTACTGGTGGCGGTGCCTAATGTGGCTACGGCGTAATGCACGCCATATTCATGCAGGGCAACCACGTCCATATAACCTTCTACCACCACAAAACGCTTGAGCGGTTGGCGGATTTGGCGACATTCGTACAGGCCGTAAAGCTCATGGCCCTTGTTAAATATGGGGGTTTCTGGACTGTTTAAATATTTTGGTTTGTCATCGCCTAGGGTGCGGGCTCCAAAGCCGATAGTACGTCCGCGCACATCGCGAATGGGGAACACCACGCGATTGCGAAAGCGGTCGTAACATTTACCGTCGTCTTTACTGATGATCATGCCGGTATCAATGAGGCTTTTCAGTTTGTCGTCGTCGGTGGCCAGTGTGCTTTTTAAGTTGTCCCAGCCAGGTGGGGCGAAGCCGATTTCAAAGAATTTAGCCGCTTTACCGGATAGCCCGCGTTTTTTTAAATAATTAACTGGTGCGTCTTTTTCTGCATGAAAGCGCAGCTGTTGCTGGTAAAATTCGTTGGCACTGTTCATTAGGTCGTAATGAGTGCTGCGCTCTTGTTGCTGCTTTTGCTGTAACGGGCTGGTTTCTTCTTTAGGGACTTCAAGGCCCACAGTACCTGCTAGTAATTCGACAGCCTCAGGGAAATCAATGTGATCGTATTCCATCACAAAGCCAATGGCATTGCCTTTTGCGCCACAGCCAAAGCAGTAATAAAATTGTTTATCTGAGGCGACGGTAAACGAGGGTGTTTTTTCACTGTGGAACGGGCAGCAGGCGTGGTGATTTTTACCCGCTTTTTTCAGGCGTATGCGTGCATCTACCACATCAACAATGTTAACGCGGGACAATAGGTCGTCGATGAAGTTTTGTGGAATACGGCCAGCCAAAAGTTAAAACCTACCTATGTTACACGGTGATCGACTGTTTTGGGCGTAAGTAGTCACAGCCAAATACGAGTTCGAGAAAACACATCTGACTAAGAATGCCAGTTTGATAGGAATCTTAAAAGAGATTGCTTAGATTAGGGTTGCTTACGCAAAGCTGGCTTTTACAAGCTTGCTTACGGCACCCATGTCAGCACGACCTTGTACCTGTGGCTTAACAAGTGCCATGACTTTACCCATGTCTTGCATGCCAGTTGGATTAACCTCAGCCACTGCTTTATCAACAATGGCTGAAAGTTCTTCCGCAGATAGGGCTTCTGGTAGGAAGTCCTGAATAACGCTCACTTCGTAGTGTTCTACTTCGGCAAGTTCGGTACGACCAGCGTCTTCATATTGCTTAATAGAATCACGGCGTTGTTTTACCATTTTATCCATAATGGTAAGGACACGAGCGTCATCCAGTTCGATGCGTTCGTCAACTTCAACACGTTTGAGCTCGGCCTGAATCAGACGCAGGGCTTGTGTACGTGGCTTATCTTTCGCACGCATAGAAGCTTTTACTGCATCTTTTAACTGTTGAACCAGTCCTTGCTCACTCATGTCTGTGTCTCTATAGTCTGTGAATCTTAGTAAAGACGAGTCATTTTACGCTGTTCGCGTGAAACTTTTTTAGCGTGACGCTTAACGGCAGCTGCTTTTTTACGCTTACGCTCAGCAGTTGGCTTTTCGAACTGTTCACGACGACGCACTTCAGAAAGTACACCGGCTTTTTCGCAAGAACGCTTGAAACGACGTAGTGCTACGTCAAATGGCTCGTTTTCTTTTACTTTAACTTGTGGCATTCAATCTACCCTATGTGTATCAGTTGACTTAGCAGGCCTTAAAAGCCTACTAGGATTTAATCAGTTTCCTGACTCTGAGCGCATTAAAACACTCAGGCCCTATTGAGGCGGGGGATTCTACTCGCTTTGCCCCTTAATTGCAAAGCTCTGACCAGTATAGTTCACATACACTTTATAAAAGGGCGAGGCCCCATGATCACTGGGTTCTGGTGTTCTGTGGCTAGGCTGCGTAAAATGGCCCGCGCAAAAAATGTGAGGAATACCATGCGGGTTTTAGCCATAGAAAGCAGTTGTGACGAAACCGGAATCGCCATTTACGATTCTGAGCAAGGGCTATTGTCCCACGCATTGTACAGTCAGGTGGAAATGCACGCCATTTATGGTGGTGTTGTTCCTGAACTGGCCAGCCGTGATCATATTCGTAAAGCCATACCCCTCATTAAAGAGGTAATGGCAACGGCTCAAACCACATCAGATGAATTAGATGGCGTAGCTTATACATCTGGCCCCGGTTTAGCAGGCGCATTATTAGTAGGCGCGTGTTTGGCGCGCAGCCTTGCATGGAGCTGGGGTTTGCCAACACTGGCGGTTCACCACATGGAAGGACATTTATTGGCCCCTTTATTAGAAGATAATGCGCCAGAATTTCCGTTTGTGGCTTTATTAGTGAGTGGCGGCCATACCCAGTTAGTGGATGTGAAAGGCATTGGCCAATATGAAGTGCTGGGGGAAAGCATAGACGACGCCGCAGGAGAAGCCTTTGATAAGACCGCTAAGATGATGGACTTACCTTATCCCGGTGGCCCACATATCGCCAAATTAGCTCAACAAGGCACACAGGGGCGCTTTAAATTTCCGCGCCCTATGACCGACAGACCGGGCTTAGACTTTTCATTTAGTGGTTTAAAAACCTTTGCCCGAAATACCATTGTTAAATGCCAAGATGAGAGCGGTTTAACTGAACAAGATAAAGCCGATATCGCTTTAGCGTTTGAACAAGCGGCGGTGGATACACTTAGTATTAAGTGTAAGCGAGCATTAGAACAAACTGGCAGAAAACGTTTAGTGATCGCAGGCGGTGTAAGTGCTAACAAATACCTACGTGAAAAATTACATGGCTTGATGAATAAGCTTAATGGCGAAGTGTTTTACCCGCGCCCAGAGTTTTGTACGGATAACGGTGCCATGATTGCCTATGCAGGTTGCCAGCGCATGAAGGCGGGGCAAAAAGACGGTGAAGAGATTGTGGTTCATCCGCGGTGGCCCATGGACCAATTAGAAAGTATTTGAAGCTACTTGCGTTGCCAATACGGCGTTGCTGAAAAAATTTTACTCGTTACATAGGCGAGCTATGCGCCTCGCAAAATTTTTTCATCGCCTTGTCTTGGCTGCCTCAGTGACGCTTCATAGGACGTAGGGCGAATGTAATGCTTAAAAAAGTTTCAATAAATGTATAACAGAATTCGTAGGATGGGTTAGTGAGGCACGAGCGTAACCCATCAATATAAATAAAGAGTTTGAGGGAGAGGACATCTCTCATCTCACATTCAGCATCTTACGATGCATAAAACATTTAACGGGTCATAATGGATAAAGTCTTTATAGATGGTTTAGAAATCGAAACCATCATCGGCATCTATGATTGGGAACGCGAAGTAAAACAGGTCGTGCGTCTCGATTTACAAATGGCATGGGATAACCGGCCAGCGGCTCAATCAGAAGACATTGAAAAAGCACTCAATTATAAAGCCGTGTGTGATCGCTTGAGTGATTTTATCGCGACAAGTGAATTTTTATTGGTGGAAACCATGGCCGAAAACGTGGCTGATATTTTAATGAAAGAATTCAACGTACCTTGGTTGCAGTTAAAGCTCACAAAACCGACGGCGATTCCACAGGCCAGCGGTGTGGGTGTTATGATCGAGCGCGGCGTTCAGTAGGAAAAATACATGGCTCAAGTTTTTGTCAGTATTGGCAGCAATATAAACAAGCAAACTAACATTCGTGGTTGTTTAACTGCATTAGCCGAACATTTTGGCGCTTTAGTATTATCGCCAATTTATGAAAGTGAAGCGGTGGGGTTTGATGGTGATAATTTTTACAATCTTGTGGCTAAGTTTGAAACGCAATTAAGTGTAGGTGAGTTAAACGAATCCCTTAAACATATTGAAGATCAGTTTGGCCGCGAACGCAGTGGCCCTAAATTCAGCGGACGTACGCTGGATATTGATATTCTGACCTATGATGATCTGGTGGGTGTGATTGATGGTGTACAGTTACCACGGGACGAAATCACTAAAAATGCGTTTGTACTGTTACCCATGAATGACATTGCAGCACAAGAGGTTCATCCTGAATTACAAGTTACTTATGGTCGGTTGTGGTTTTTCTTTGATAAAGACTCGCAAAACCTTTGGCAAGTGACGCTTTAATTTTACGTAGGTGTTTGGATTTGCACTCACCCATCGGTGAATAAAATAGGGTTTGATGGCTTCTAGCACCTTAATACATGGATGACGAAACACAGGTTTAAAAATTGACATCAATGAAGCGGAGTCTTTAGCTGCGTCTCCCGTCTCCCGTCTCCCGTCTCCCGTCTCCCATATTAGCTATATACCGTCCTGCCACCATCCACATTAATAATCTGCCCGTTGATGTAATCGTTATTACATAAAAATAAGACGGTATCGGCGATATTTTCTACATTCCCTAGTCGCTTCATGGGGACTTTATCTAAAACCTTTTTCTTGGCGTCTTCGCTCATGTTTTCTTCTTGATCGGGCCAAAGAATGGCGCCAGGACTGATGCCATTACAGCGAATGCGATAGCCCTCGTCTTTGGCTAATGACAAGGTTAGGTTCTTTAGGGCGGCTTTACTGGCACTGTAAATAGGGTGCTGCTCTAAGGTGCGCTCGGCATGAATATCGATTAGGTTGATCACCTGACCATTCACATGAGTTAGAAATGGCAGCATTTTTTGAATCAAAAAAAACGGGGTTTGTACGTTACTGGTGAAAATGGTTTGCCAGTCTTGCGGTGATGCATTTTGCCATGGGGTTGGAAAGAACTGAGAAGCATTATTGACCAATACATCAAGGGGGCGGTGAAATCCGCTGAACCATTCTTCTAATATAATTGGGCTGTTTTCATCGGTTAGGTCGGCACTGAATAACATGCACGATTGATCACGGATTGCGTTGAGTTCATTTTGTAATTTCAATGCCGCTTGTTTGCTTTGCCCAAAATGCAGAAATATATCGTAACCATTGCCATGCAATAGGCGTGCAATGGCCGCTCCGATGCGTTGCGCACCGCCAGTAATTAAAACGGTTTTGTTCATGATGACTGTTTCTCTAATTCTTTTTGTTTGGCAATTGCTTTAAGACGGGCTTGCTCAATGGCTTGGCCAAGTTCTGGGCCTGTGACACCTGTGGCGACAATATCTTGGTTATTCACTTGATTACAGGCATCTAGCATGCGTTGCATGAAGGGGGCTTGCGGATATGGCGTGTTTTCCAAACCAGTACGACCATGGGCATCGGCTTCGCATGCTAATAGTAGCTTGGCAAAACGTTCAGGCTTTCGAATGGCATCGCATTGTTTAAGTACTTTTAATATCGTGCTGGCTTTTAACTCAAAGGCGCGATGTATGTGAGTATGGTACTCACAGGTTTTTAAGGTGAGCTCTTTGTAGGCGTTTGGTACACGCAAGCGTTTGCACATAGCTTTTATGGGTTTTAAACCTAAGGTTTCGTGGGCAATATGCTGTGGCCATTTTTCTGGGTTGGTTTTCCCTTTGCCAAGGTCATGCATGAGCGCGGCAAAGCGCACATCACCCTCATGACTTAATAAGCTGGCTTGTTCTAGGGATAACAAGCTATGTAGTCCTGTGTCGATTTCAGGGTGATGCTTTTCCGGTTGAGGTATCCCAAATAACTCATCTAATTCAGTAAAGGTATCTTTTAAGCCTTGGCACTTTTTGAGGGTATCAAAATACACCCAAGGGCTTTTTTCATGCAGCGCCCGTTGTGTTTCTACCCAAACTCGCTCTGCAGTTAGGTGTTTTAACTCTCCTGACGCGCTAATGTGTTGCATAAGTGAGATGGTTTCATCTGCAATGCGAAACCCTAAATGATGGAAGCGGGCTGCAAAACGAGCCACACGAAGTACGCGTAAAGGGTCTTCACAAAATGCATGGCTGACATGACGTAGGATTTTATTTTGAATGTCTTGTTGACCATTAAAAGGGTCAATGATATTACCGTTTTCATCTTGTGCCATGGCATTGATGGTTAGGTCGCGACGGATTAAGTCTTCTTCTAAGGTCACGTTTTTACCAAAATCCACACTAAAGCCTTGATAACCATGGCCTGACTTTCGTTCGGTTCTGGCAAGGGCGTATTCTTCTTGGGTTTTTGGGTGTAAAAAAACAGGGAAGTCAGCGCCTACTTGTTTGTAACCAGCATCAATGAGCTCTTCTGGGGTGGCGCCTACGACGACCCAATCATTGTCTTTGCTTGTAATATTTAGGATGCGATCTCTAACCGCTCCACCAACTAAATAAATGTTCATTGGCCATTCAATGTTAAATTTTTGTTTAGTGTATACGAAATAGGTTGGGATTCAGAGATGTGCCCATGAGAATTTGCCTGTTAGTATAAAAAAGGCCCTGAAGACATTGCTTTTCATTAATAGCTTAATCAATAAACGTGGTTTGAAGGTAATAAACAAGGGTTTGAGTCGTTACCTGAGGATCAAAAAAGTAGGCTTGTTCTCAGTTAGCGACTACAGGGTAGGTCTACATGAGTTGATCTATTGTACTCTTACTTGCCCATTAAAAAATGAAGAGCAAAAAAAGGACAGCCTAAGCTGTCCTTTGGAGCCATATTAAAGATAAACGCTTACTTGCGTACACCTTCAATATTCAAAATTAATTCAACTTTCTCAGACGCTGGCCCAAGGTTAAAGTTAATGTTGTAGTCTTTTAATGCAATTTCAGTAGTGCCTTCAAAGCCACGACGGAAACCGCCCCAAGGGTCGTTACCGGCACCAATTTCTTGTGCTTCAATCACGATGTTTTTGGTCACACCGTTTAGGGTGAAATCACCATGGATTTTCGCTTCGCCTTTTTCTGTGCTGACAACTTTTGTGCTTTTGAAGGTAGCAGTTGGGTACTTGCTTACGTTTAAGAAGTCAGGGCTGCGTAAGTGCTTGTCACGCTCGGCATGGTTTGAATCCACACTGGTGGTTTTAATGGTTACATTAATGCTGGATTTGGCTGGATTTTTTTCATCGAAGGTGAAGTCGCCTTTAAAATCATTAAAACGACCTTTTAACCAGCTGTAACCAAGGTGTTTGATTTTAAATTCAATAAAGGCGTGCATGCCTTTTGTGTCAATTACGTAGTTCTCAGCGGAAAATGCTTGTGAGCTAAGTGATAAAATAAGGCCTGCGCCTAGTGCTTTGATGGTGCTTTTCATGGTTGTTTCCTCTTGTTTAAGTTTGTTGTTAGTTAAAGCATGCGTTTTAAGGTGGTGTCTTTGTCTATTACGTGATGTTTGATTGCACCCAATACGTGTAATGCGACCATGGCCATTAGTAGATATGCGCCCCATTCATGGATGTCTCCTGCTATGTCTTCTTGGCCCTCAAAAGGGGTGAACAATACAGGTAATGTGAGAACATTGAGTACTTCAATGCCTCGATTATCGGCGGTGGCAATTAAATAGCCGCTTACCATGATAATGAAGATTCCCAAGTACAATCCGGTGTGAATGGCATGGCCTAGGTTCACTTCCCAAGGTTTATGAGTGGGAAGTGGCGAAGGGGTTCCCTTTATAATGCGCCAAACAAGGCGAGTCACCATTATTAACAAAAGTAAAATGCCTATTTGCTTATGCCAATGTGGCGCGATTTGGTACCAAGAGTCGTAATAACCTAATGTGCGCATCCAAACACCTAAGCCAAATAAGCCCAAAATGAGCAGGGCGCTTATCCAATGTAGGACTTTTTGTGATGAAAGGTATGTTTGCATAGGGTACCCAGTTAATTAACTTTCTCGAGTATGTAGGTTAACCTCAAACCTATCGATAAAAAATCGTAAATTTTTGCTAGTTTATATCTATAATTTCGATCAATGGTTCAGAAAACCCCACTTGAGTTGTCCCTGAAGGTGAACCTGACGTCCTAAAATGCAAATGGAATTTACTCTCAGTAGTCCATAATGATGTAGTACCTAGAAGATCATTGAGAGGGTAGTATGGGCGAGCAACGGTTCACCAGTTTTAAAGCGTTTTATCCATTTTATCTATCACAGCACAGTAATAAGGTGTGCCGTGTTTTGCATTATATTGGTAGCTCGTTGGTTTTGTGCATAATGGCTTATACCTTTGCCACGTCTCAGTATGGCTTGCTTTGGTTGTTGCCAGTTATTGGATATGGATTTGCGTGGGTTGGGCACTTTTTTTATGAGCATAATAAACCGGCGACGTTTAAATACCCCTTGTATAGCTTTCTGGCGGATTGGGTTATGTTGGTACAAGGGGTTACAGGAACCTTACCAAAAGAGCACTTTTATAAAACCCCAGTTAAATAGTCGGAGTGACATGCCTTTAATAAGAAGGCTCTTTCATAATCCGTCTTTTATATAAGATTGTCTCGCTTTGGGATAATCTTATGGGGTCTTTAAATCAGGCTTTTTATCTCTTCATATCTAAGTTGTTCACATATTCCGTAACCTTGAATGCTTTTGGCTTTTATTTGCGTAAGCCGTGGTGTGCTCATACCTGCCAAAAAGCGTGTTTTTGCATCTAGGCTTGGGGGTTCAAAATCGTGTTCTTGTAATCTTGTACTGAGTGCTTCCAGTGCCAGCTGAATGTCAGCTTGTTGAGGGGCAATAGGTGCTTGGGAGTAACTGAGTTTAGCCACTTGGCCACGACATACCGAGCAGTGCCCGCAATGTTCAGGAGCATGTTGGTCATCAAAGTATTTAGCTAGCATGCTGCTTAAACATTTATCCAGTTCAAAAAAACGTACCAAGGCGGCAATGCGCTTAACTTCTTTTTGTTCACTGTCTTTAAAGTAACGATACAAAGCGTCGATTAGATCCGGTTGAGCAAGGGCTGCTTGGTTGATTTTGTATACCTCTGTCATTTGTTTGCTTTCGAGTTCTATGAGGTGTTGATCGTGCAAGTATTCTAATGCGGCTAATACTTTTGCTCGTTCTAGTTGGCTTTTTTCGTAACAGGCTTGAATATCTGGTACGGCCCAAATTTTATTAAATTTGGTGTGCTCAAATATGTTTTGTAAAAATACTTGGCGACGAGGATCAAATTGATTTATTACTGCTTGTTTGTCTTGTAAAAGCTTAAAGCGATATTCAGCGTAGTAACTATAGGCAGGGGTTATGGCGTCTTGTATTTCTAGTTGAACCAATAAGGTTTTTAACGGCAACGCTCGAATATTACATAACTTGGATAACGCAAGGATTTGCATTTCCCATTGCCCCTTGTTTTGGGCTTGTAGTATATGACTGATGAGGGTTTCAATATCTTTATGCTCGGGAGTGTCTGCGTATACAAAGTTTTCAACGGTATTTAATCCGTCTAAGTTTGCGAGGGTGATGCAGTTGGAGTTTTCCCCGTCGCGGCCAGCGCGGCCAATTTCTTGGCTGTAGTTTTCAATGGATTTAGGTAAGTCGTAGTGAATAACAAAGCGGATATCGCTTTTATCTATGCCCATACCAAAAGCGATGGTGGCGACTATTACTTGTATCTTGCCAGTCATGAAGTCATTTTGAATAGCCTGTCGTTTGTTGCTATCAAAGCCTGCATGATACGCCACTGCATTGATACCAGATTGCTGTAAATAGGCGGCTACTATTTCGGCGGTGTGTTGTAACGTCACATACACAATGCCGGCACCCTGTTGCTGTTGGATGCTTTTAATTAGCATTGTATTTTTTTGATCGTTACTAACAGGTAAAACACTGAGGTCTAAGTTGGCGCGATAAAAGCCGGTTTGTACGATGTTCTCCGGCTGAATATGAAACTTGACGGCCATGTCGTGCTTTACTTTTTTTGTGGCAGTGGCAGTTAATAAAAGTGTGAGTGGAATATTTAATGCCTGTTTGTATTGGGGAAGCTTTAAATAATCGGGTCTAAAATTGTGCCCCCATTCCGAGATACAGTGAGCTTCATCCACTACTAACATAGAGATAGGAATGGTTTGTATGAAGTCGCGAAAACGCTCGTTTTTAAAGCGTTCAACGCTGATCATTAAAATCTTTACTTTTTTATTTCGTACATCTTGAATGACTTGGCGATACTCATCACTGCTTAGGCTTGAGTCTAAGCTGGCTGACGGGATATTTTTACTGCGTAAAAATTCGATTTGATCTTTCATCAACGCTAGTAATGGGGATACCACTAAGGTTAATTCAGGCAGTTGTAATGCGGTAAATTGATAACACAGCGACTTGCCCGAGCCCGTAGGAAATATAGCCAAAGAACTATGGCCATTGAGCAGTTGAGAAATAGTCTGCTGCTGTCCACTACGAAATTGATCAAAGCCAAAATATTGTTGTAAAGAGGTGCTTAAATGATCCATAGGACTCAGATGAAAATTAATGTGACAATACTATGCCAGTTTAAAAACAATAGTTCATCAATGCTGAGTGATATCAGACCCGTAGGGTAATGACTAATTGAGAAATGGCCGTTTGTGCAATACTGTGGATGTCTTCTTTTTGGGCGAATACGCCATCGCTGGCTAGGCGAGCTAAACCATGAAGAGTTGCCCAAGTGATTTGCGCTAGGCGTAATGGGGACTCTTGAGTGTTAATTTTCGAGCTGCTTTGCAGTTTTTCAAATAAAATCACGTATTGGCGAAAGCAATCTTTTGCAGTGCGCTGAAACTCTGCTTGTTGCTTGTCTTGCCAAAGGGCGGCTCCAAACATGAGTTCGTATTCTGTGGGGTGTTTTATGGCAAAGTTTAAGTAATCCATTACTGAGCGTTCTAAAATTTTATTCAGTGGGTCATTTGGTTCAATAGAAACTTGGTCAAGCAATTTGTGCAATACACTAAACCCTTCACTGGCCACCGCCGCTAATAAAGCGTCTTTGTCTTTAAAATGATGATACGGCGCCGTACGTGAAACTCCCACCGCGTCGGCCAGCTTTCTAAGCGATAATCCAGCCACACCCTGTGCCCGAATAATATCCACGCTGGCATTGATCAACGCCAAGCGTAGGTTGCCATGGTGGTATGGCTGGTTGGCACTGGTTTCCAGTGAGTCGATAGGAGGTGTTTGTGACATAGCCAGTTCGTGGTGGTGTTTTATTGCAGTCTAAACCATATCTTGACGCTGTCTATATAAATGCTTATCTTGACGTTGTCTATTTAATATTAAGCCACAAAATAGGGTTGAAATATGCAGTTTAAAAGCTTTAGCGTAGAAGTAAGTAACCATATAGCCCATGTAATAATGAACCGCCCTGAGTCGTTAAATGCTATGAATATGGATTTCTGGCTAGAGTTACCTCAATGCGTAAAGGCCTTAGATGCTCAAGGTGAAGCAAGGGTTATTGTTATTTCTTCAAAAGGTAAACACTTCAGTGCAGGTATGGACTTAAGTGTGTTCAGTGATCCTAAATCAACTCCCATGACAGGGGACCCCGGTCGTATGGGGGAAAACCTTCGACGGGTTGTAATGCAGTTACAGGCATCGTTAAGTGCTTTGGAAGAAGTGCGAATTCCAGTATTAACCGCCATTCAAGGTGGCTGTATCGGCGGCGCGTTAGATATGGTGTGCGCCAGCGATAGTCGTTATTGCTCTCAAGATGCATATTTTACAATAAAAGAAACAGAACTAGGCATGACCGCCGACGTGGGCACATTACAGCGTTTACCCAAGTTGTTACCTCAAGGGGTTGTGCGGGAGCTGGCCTATACTGGGCGTAATTTCTCTGCCCAAGAGGCTAAAGAGTTGGGTTTTGTGAATCAAGTATTCGAAAGCCATGAGGCTCTGCTAGAAGGGGTGATGGCCATTGCTCAGTCTATTGCTCAAAACTCGCCGCTGGCGGTTGTAGGTTGTAAAGAAATGCTTAATTACTCTCGGGATCATTCTGTCGAAGACAGCTTGAAATATATGGCTACCTGGCAAGCGGGTATGTTTCGCCCTAACGATATGATGAAAACCTTTGCCGCAAAAGCGACTAAATCCCAAGCAGAGTTTGAAAATATTTGGCCGGTGAAAGGTTTATTTGAAAACTAAGATGAGGCGTTAATTGAAAATTGCTTCGATGTGCTGAAAAAACACGGCTTAAAAGTCGTGTTTTTTCATGAGCCTAGTATTTTGGCCGCCTAACCATTACCTATAATAAAGTTAAAACAAAGCCTTACGCAGTGAGTAGCCTGAGCAAGTATTAATTGTAATCACTTATGTTTATGTTGGGCGCTCCGCGAGTTTCGCTATCTTCTTCGCCACACGGTCCTTCATGCTTTTGCCTATAGCTGTTACCATAGGTGGAGCTATGGGATTTGTTTTTTACATTTATATAGTCTAAATACCGAGAGGCTTCTGTAGCATACCCTCCAATTAGTGATGCATTGTTAAAAGCTCGTGCAGCATCCTCAATATTATTCAGTTTTAATTCGCTTATTCCTAATAGGTAGTTGGCTCGACCCACATGCTGGCCACCTAAGCCAATATCACAGGCTTCTAAAATAGTGGTTTTCATCAGATTCCAACTTCGCGTTTGATAATATAATTCTGCGATATCAAGTCGTCGATCAATACTTGGAAGTAGCTTAACCATAATGTTGGCTACTTCAATGGCCTTGTCTATCTCATGGGCAAGATACCAGTATGAAAATAATTTTTCGTAGTGGGTGAATTCGGCTGTTATATGAAACTCATTGATCATTTGTTTAAGAAAACGAGCGGCAATATATGGGTTGTTATTTTTTACCATTAAATCACTGAGTAATAATATATGGTCTTTATTCAGTTCTATGCCTTTTTGTGCAGCTAATAATAACGTGTTAGCTGCTTTTTCTGACTGACCATCAACTAAGTAAATTTGACTAAGCCGTATCCAGTGATCAGCGTCCAAATGGTCACTTTCTAAAATGATAGTTTGTAATTCAATACTTGTGTTGTAGCGCTTATTCTCAAAGAAAATGAACAGAAGCTGGGTGAGTTGGCTAGTACTCATATCTAATTTTGGATAAACGTAAGGGTCAATGGCATGATTAAATATTGTTGTAGTGACAAAATCATATAATTTTTCAGCTGTTAAAAGGGCAGCTTGGGGTTGTTTTAAATGGTATTGGCTAAAGGCTAATTTTAATTGAAGATCAATGGAGAGTTTCCCTCCATAATCTTGAAACTGTTTGATGAATTGCTTAACCAAAGCGTATTCATTTAAAAAGTATTGAATATCAATAATTTCAATTAACATTTCTTGTTTAGCAATGTTGGATAAGCCATTTCCTGAAAGTGCTTGATTGTAATAAATCAGCGCCTTTTCAATATTACCTTCGCCATTTAATTGAGCGTAGTGACGGGCCAGAAAACGGGTGGTACTGTCACGGGTGTATTCATCTTTGAGTGTATTAAGCTCTTTTTCTAATTCTGAAATGGTTTTTTTTACTTCCTTTGTTGTCTTTCCTTTTGGAGCAACTAATTGGAAGCTTTTATATTGTTCAGCGTAACCATTACCAATATTAAAAAGGGCTAGAACCATAAGTAATTTAAATAATAAGGGGGCACAAGAAGGTATCATCATAAGTTTATTCCCAGTTATATGGGTAATCTTTCCATTGAAATTCTATTTTTTGTAATAGCTTACGGTTTTCTCCGTCTTGTGATTGATACCGCCAATGTTTTACGGTGGCTACAGCTTCATCTTCAAAAACCCCTCTAGGAGATGCGTCTATGACCTGTATATTTTCTGTAAAACCTGAAGGTGTGACTTCAATCGATACCGTTACCCAACCATTTATTTTATTTTCCCATGCAATTTTTGGTATTTGCGGTTTACGTGTCGTCATTGGAGTAATTTTTCGCAATGTTTTGGGTTTGCTGCCGATTTGCTCTCCCAATGCTTGTGCATCTATTTGTGAGGGCGCGGTAGGTTGAATCCAGTTTTCTTGTAGCTTAGGAATATTGCTAGATTTAAATTTAAACTCCGTTGGTGTCATGCTCATATTAATTAATGGTTGATTTAGGTTATTTAAATCATGATTGATAGTTGGTTGAATTTTATGTATTAAGTTAGGATCTGGTTCGTTTATTTTCTTTTTTCTAGATTTGGCTTCTTGCTCTGGCGCTTCTTTTTTCACGTTTTCAATATTTACTTGTACTATTTTCTCCTCCATTTCTAGAGGGGGAGTATCTTGATGAATCAAACCAATGATCATATAAAATAATGACACGACGATAAAAGCAGATATGAAGAAGGAGAGTAATATACGCATTATTTTTTCTGCGCTGCCAGAGCAATATTAAGAACACCTGCTTGCCTAACTTGATCCATGACAGTCATAAGTTGATCGGCAGATACAAGCTTATCAGCTTGTATTACAACGGAGCCTTCTGGATTACTAGTATGAAGTCGTGCAATGATCGCTCGTACTGTGGTGATATCTACTTGTCGTTTATCTATCCAAACTTCAGAATTTTCGTTAATTGCAATGAGTATGCTGGCCTTATCTTGATTGACAGATGTGGCTGCGGAAGGTGAATTAACCTCAATACCAGACTCTTTCACAAAAGACGTCGTAACAATAAAAAAGATCAACATGATAAATACTATATCCAGCATAGGTGTAATATCTAATTCACTATCATCTTGCTGAACTTGATGGCGGCGAGTGGTCATAAAACCCCCTGAGGATGCTGGTGTATATTTGATCTAATAGTTAATCTATCTTCAAATTGCGCACTATATTTTAGAACTAATTGCTTGATGCTATGGCTGAAATACAATGCGGATAATGCTAAACATAAACCGACCATAGTAGGAAGGGTGGCCTTATATATACCGGCACTCATGGCTTTTGCATCACTGTTGCCGGTAACTGCAATAACATCAAATACCGCTACCATACCACTGACCGTTCCGAGTAAGCCTAATAGCGGACAAATAGCAATTAACACTCTTATACTGGATAACCAGAGATTTAATCGAGCATTATTTTTTGAAATAAGTAGCTCTCGAATCTTATGAGCATTCCAAGATCTTTTATCCTTTCTTTGTGACCAGTGATCAATTTGACGTTGTGATAGTTTTGGATACGTGACTTTAATAAAATAAAAGCGCTCAATAATGAGTGACCACAAAATAAGCGCAAGCACAAACAAGGCAGGAATGACTTTCCCACCTTGATCAAAGAATTGTTGAAATAGCGCTATCATCGATTCGTTAAGCATTATTTTTCTGCTTTTCTTCGCTGATTGATTCGGATGACTCTCGTTCTCTTGCTAATATTCCGGCACTTTGTTCATCAAGGATTTGTAATAATATTTTACTAAATGAAACAAGCGCGTTGTGGCCTAGCAATAAAGGTATAGCAACCAGTAACCCTAAGACTGTTGTGACTAGAGCTTGGGAAATACCGGACGCCATTAACTTGGGGTCGCCACTACCAAATAAACTGATACTTTGGAAAGTAGCAATCATTCCGATAACGGTACCAAGTAGTCCAAGCAAGGGAGCAATGGCAGATAATAATTTAATTAAACTATGACCTTGTTCTAACTTTGGCAGCTCTTTGATAATGGCTTCATCTAATATGATTTGCAGGTTTTCATCATCTTGACGCTGCTTTGGTGTCATACTTTGAACTTGTAAAAATATGCGGCCCAATGGGTTGTCATTGGATGGTTGTTTTAGATTTTTAAGTTGTTGCTTGGTTTTTTTCCAAACGATACTCAGGAAAGCTAAACGATATAGAATAATTAAAAATCCGATAACGCCTAGAATAACAATAGAGTAACCAACTTCTTTGCCTTGTAATAAGCGTTCATACAAACTTGGGCTTTGCCCAAGAAGTGCGAGTAATTCACCTCGAGTAGGGTCAATAACACTTAAAACTGGCTCAGCGCTTTGCTTGTTATCTTCGTTGCTTAGCGCCTGCAAACTAAAAGTATTCATTATGCTGTGTTCACTTGGCTGATCACCTATGACCAGTAGCTCTTGATTTTGAGGTATGAATCGCAAAAAGTGCCCTTCAGAGAAGGCACTGAATGTACCCATGCGAATGACTTCTTGCTGATTACTTTTACCTTCTGGGGTTACAACAGTGGCTTGAAATGTTGTATTTTTTCCGGCTTGTGTCATTTCTGCTACAACCCAAAGCCATAACTCTCTCATGTCTTTTATGCTAGCGAGTGATTGATTCTCTTGTAATATAGTGAAGGCATTTTGACGATCAGGCATTTGTGCGTGGACTAGCGAGTCTTGAAGGCGTGCAATGAAATCGCCACTAAATTGATTATATAAACTATGAATATCACCTAATTCATTGACATGTTTGTCTAGTTCTTTTTGAAGCTTATCTAGTGTTTTTTTCTGTTTTTGTGTTTCTTTTAATAGGGGGTTACCAATAGCTTGCTGTTTGTTCCATTCGCCTTCAGCCACATCGACTAGTTTTTGTTGTTGCTTTTTCTCTTCTAAGAAACGAGATTCTCGTTCTTTATAGAGTATTTGTTCTTTCTTTTGATGCTCCTGTGTGGTTATTAACAGTTCATCTAAAGTTTTAATTTTGTTGTCTTCTAAGATATCCCCATAAACACTATGAGCCACCATGAATACAAGACAAAGAGCAGTATACCGAGTTAAATAACGTAACATTATTTCGCTCCTTTATTTGATTCTAGTGATGGCTGATCAAGCATTGTTAGATAGGGGAGAGTCAATAAATTAGGCGCTGTTTTTTTCCCAGCTACCCTCATGGCTTGCTGGATAGGTCGGTTGAACTCATTGCTCAGTATTTGCCATTCTTGTGAATGTTTATTCCATATGGCACTTAATTTTCTATCAAGGGTTTGCACATATAGAGCATTTCTACCTACACGCAGTATTTGCACTGAAAGCAACTCGGAGTTTAATTCGACATTGTCTCGATAGACCTCAAGGTCATAGTTGTAATCATTTTCTGCTTGATAAAAAGCCATAACCCGCCGAAATTTTTCTGTGACGGTAATACTGCTTCGGCTTAATAAAGTTTTTAATTCATTAACGCCTAGCAAGCGGTTTTCTCTGTGAAATGGCAGGTCTAATCGAATGAATTGTTCTAGTGTTTTAGTCATCTCACGTAACAAGGGCAATATTTGCTGTTTGGTCCACTTAACATCTTCAATTTTCTGTTGGAGTATCGCAATGTTTTCTTTTTGTTCTTCTTTTAATATACGGAGCTCTTGATTGTATTCTTTTTGATATTCCGTAGTACGTAATAGCTTTTGGTATTTTTCTAGTAACTGTTGCTGTTGATTGGCTAGTTTATTGACGATTTTCTGGCTGTGTTGTCCCATTTTCTGGGTTTTTTCTGCTACCTCTAAACTTTGTTTTAATTGGCCTGCCTCCCCATGAGCAGAAGCCATGGTGAATAGAGTTATGATAAAGCACAGTGGCGTTATGATTTGCATATCAATCCTTTAGCTCGGTGTTATTTTTGATTTGAGCTGTGTTAGTCAGTGATTTACGTAATTTCTAGTATATGTATACAGTCAAAGGCGTTTACAGGTTTTGATTACTGGCATACCTGATGATGCTGTTGATATTTGATTTGGTTATGCCAAATAGTATATGTTTTCAAATCTAGAAACATGTAGGAAAAGGCTAAAGAAGTGAACTTGGCGTAAATTGGCTTAAATTAATATGTAGGTGTTTAAATAAAAGCCAATAGGAAAACAAAAAAAGCCCAGCATTTCTGCTTGGGCTTTCTGGGTATTAGCTATCTAATTTTTAATTATTTAGATGCTTCTACGGTGCGTTTCAAGCTTGTCTAAATAGTGTCATATAGCCAGTGTTTCTTCGCCATCTAAAAACAAAAAAAGCCCAAACATTTCTGCTTGGGCTTTTTGTGTATTAGCTATCTAATTTTTAATTATTTAGATGCTTCTACGGTGCGTTTCAAGCTTGTCTAAATAGTGTCATATAGCCAGTGTTTCTTCGCCATCTAAAAACAAAAAAAAGCCCAAACATTTCTGCTTGGGCTTTTTGTGTATTAGCTATCTAATTTTTAATTATTTAGATGCTTCTACGATGGGTTTCAAGCTTGTCTAAATAGTGTCATATAGCCAGTGTTTCTTCGCCATCTAAAAACAAAAAAAGCCCAAACATTTCTGCTTGGGCTTTTTGTGTATTAGCTATCTAATTTTTAATTATTTAGATGCTTCTACGATACGTTTCAAGCTTGTCCAGATAGTGTCATGTAGCCACTTT
Source organism: Oceaniserpentilla sp. 4NH20-0058 (assembly GCF_040371755.1). Classification (NCBI taxonomy): domain Bacteria; kingdom Pseudomonadati; phylum Pseudomonadota; class Gammaproteobacteria; order Oceanospirillales; family Oceanospirillaceae; genus Oceaniserpentilla; species Oceaniserpentilla sp. 4NH20-0058. The sequence goes on along the minus strand of NZ_BAABWE010000009.1, from coordinate 5,360 downwards.
GCTCTTGATCATAGGGAAACAAAAAAAAGCCCAGCATTTCTGCTTGGGCTTTTTGTGTATTAGCTATCTAATTTTTAATTATTTAGATGCTTCTACGATACGCTTCATGTCAGTCATGTAACCACGAAGTTCTTGACCAACCCACTCAACTGGGTGCTCACGAATTTCTTCGTTAACATCAACTAAACGCGCGTTGTCGACAGAGTTAGATTTAAGGTTTAGACCTTTACCAATCACTTCAGTGGTGATGTTAGGCATGAACTCTTCACGTAGCAATGGAACCGCAGCGTGAGAGAACAAGTAACAACCGTATTCAGCTGTGTCAGAAATAACCACGTTCATTTCGTAAAGTTTCTTACGTGCAATAGTGTTAGCGATTAGTGGTGTTTCGTGTAGAGATTCGTAATAAGCAGACTCTTCAACGATACCAGATTCAACCATGGTTTCGAATGCAAGCTCAACGCCTGCTTTAACCAAAGCAACAAGCATGATGCCTTTGTCGAAAAACTCTTGCTCGTCGATTTCAACATCAGATGCGGCTTCTTTTTCGAAACCGGTTTCCGCTGTTTCTTCACGCCATTTTAGCAGGTTCGCATCATCGTTCGCCCAGTCTTCCATCATGGTTTTAGAGAAGTGGCCAGTCATGATGTCGTCTTGGTGCTTGCGGAACAATGGACGCATTAGCACTTTAAGATCGTCAGCCATATCGAATGCTTTGATTTTAGCTGGGTTAGATAGACGATCCATCATGTTAGTGATGCCGCCGATTTTTAGTGCTTCAGTTACCGTTTCCCAACCGAATTGAATCAGTTTAGCGGCATATGGGCCGTCGATGCCGTCAGCAACCATTTTTTCGTAGCCTAGGATGGCACCCGTTTGCAACATACCGCAAAGGATAGTTTGCTCGCCCATAAGGTCAGATTTAACTTCTGCAACGAAAGAAGATTCAAGAACACCAGCACGGTCGCCACCAGTAGCAGACGCCCAAGCTTTAGCTTGTTCATGGCCAATGCCTTGAGGGTCGTTTTCTGGGTGAACAGCCATAAGTGTTGGTACACCGAAGCCACGCTTGTATTCTTCACGTACTTCAGAACCAGGGCACTTAGGTGCAACCATGATGACGGTTAAATCTTCACGGATTTGCATGCCTTCTTCAACAATGTTGAAACCGTGAGAATAACCAAGTGTTGCGCCTTGTTTCATAAGTGGCATAACAGTGGTAACCGCATCAGTGTGCTGCTTGTCAGGAGTTAGGTTACATACTAGGTCAGCAGTAGGCACTAATTCTTGATAAGTACCAACCGTGAAACCGTTGTCAGTGGCGTTTTTCCAAGACTGGCGTTTTTCAGTGATAGCGGCTTCACGCAATGCGTAAGAAACATCAAGACCAGAGTCGCGCATGTTTAGACCTTGGTTAAGACCTTGTGCACCACAACCAATGATCACAACTTTTTTGCCTTTAAGGGCTTCACAACCGTTAGCGAATTCGCTGCGGTCCATGAAACGACAACGACCAAGTTGGTCTAACTGCTCGCGTAAATTTAGCGTATTAAAATAATTCTGAGACATAATAGTTATCCTCTTTAGATAAGCGTTGTAACGTGAGATAAGCTAGCTTACTTGTCCTAGCGGCGTTAAAAGTGCCTCTGCTCAGTCATTTACTCGGTGTAAACTCCTAAGCCTCGACACTTTTTGTCTTGCTATGACTGCGTCGCTTACGCTTCCTCAAGTCACTTACATTTGATAAATCATTCAAAATCCCGTGCAGTGTAGGTGAAAATCACTGTTGCGTAAAACGCGATATATGAAATAGCTTATTGCAGTAAATGCAATATAATACCCTATATGTATTTCTAATTAATGAAATAGGTACGTACACGTATGGATTTCAAAGACTTATCTCAATTTCTTGTGCTGGCTGAAACCCTGCATTATGGCCATGCGGCACAAAAGTGTCATACATCTGCGTCCACTATTTCCCGTGTGGTGCAGCGTTTAGAAGAGGAAATTGGCCAGCAACTATTTGAACGGGACCGCCGTGATGTGCGTTTAACCCAAGCTGGTATGGAGTTTAAAGAGTTCTCTGTGCGTACGCTGGAGCAATACCAGCAGTTTCAACGGCAATTGAATACTCAAACCAGTGAGCTACATGGTGAGCTAAGTTTGTATTGTTCGGTGACGGCCAGTTACAGCTTTTTATCCGACTTATTAAGGGTCTTTCGTGAGCGTCACCCTAAAGTGGATATTCGCCTGCGCACTGGAGATGCCGCTCAAGCAGTAGATATGGCCTTAAATGGCGAGGTGGATATTGCCATTGCGGCAAGGCCAGACCAACTATCATCCCGCTTAGCTTTTAAGCCAATTACCCAAGTGCCACTGGCGTTTGTGGTTCCTAATCAAGCTGGGCCTGTGGCAGATGCGCTTGCACAAAAGCAGGTGGATTGGCAAAACGTACCCATGATTTTATCTGAACAAGGCTTGGCTCGTGTGAGGGTCGAGCGTTGGTTTAAGCAACAAGGGGCCAAGCCTAATATATACGCACAAGTCTCTGGGCATGAGGCCATAGTTGCTATGGTGGCTCTTGGTTTTGGCGTGGGTGTGGTGCCCGAACTTGTACTGACCAATAGCCCAATCGCTGAAAAAGTCAGAACCCTAAATGTCACGCCAGAGCTAGAGCCATTCTCCGTAGGCCTGTGCGTGGTGAATCAACATATGAATAACGGTTTAGTTAAAGCCTTTTGGCAAGTAAGTGAAGACTGGTTGAAACAATAACAGCACACTGCTTAAGCTATAATGTGATTAGATGCCAGACTCAGGTAAGTTATGACTCTATGAAGCGTTGATGATTCCAAGTAGAATCCACATGCTTTTAATAATAAACAGGTCTCGCATGTCTCAAGCTGACGAAAATAAGGTCGTTTCATTGAATCAAGAAGAAGAGCCCGTAGCGGCTAAAACAAAATTGCGCAGCAAAGGCATTTATTTACTGCCTAACTTATTTACCACTGGCGCATTGTTTTCAGGCTTTTATGCTGTTGTAGCATCAATGAACGGACATTTTGATAAAGCAGCCATTGCTATATTTATTGCCATGATCCTAGACGGTCTAGACGGTCGTGTGGCCCGTATGACTAATACTCAAAGCGAATTCGGCGCGGAATACGACTCCTTAGCTGATATGGTGAGCTTTGGTGTGGCGCCAGCACTGGTTGCTTTTAGTTGGTCATTGCAGTCTTTAGGACAAGCAGGTTGGATTGCTGCATTTATATATGTAGCCGGTGCAGCTTTACGCTTGGCGCGCTTTAATACTCAAATAGATAAAGCGGATAAAAATTATTTTACGGGATTAGCCAGTCCAGCAGCGGCGGCAATTGTCGCTGGGACCGTTTGGGCTTTGAATGATTACGGCGTAACCGGTACTGAGGTTTCTATTTTAATGGCAGTGGTAGTTGGTGCGACCGGTATATTAATGGTAAGTAACGTGCTGTATCACAGCTTTAAAGGCATAGACCTTAAAGGTAAAGTACCATTTGTGGCCATGCTTGCAATTGTAGGTGTGTTTGCAGTCATTGCGATTGATCCTCCATTGATCTTATTAGCGATTTTCTTAGCTTATGGTATGTCTGGCCCTGTGGTTACGATACTGAGAAAACTGAAAAAGCGTAAAGCTGCACGTGCTAAGCAGTAATTAGATCGAACTTTCTAAGCATGTCTGGTCTAATCTTCCATTGTCAGGAGACCAGACATGATCATTAAACCCCACGAATTCAAATCAAGCCATCTGCTCACTGAGTCAGATGTCACCCCAGAATCTATATACAACGACCGTCGTAAATTCATGAAGCAAGGTATGTTTGCTTTGGCGGGTGGCTTAATGGCGTCTATGTCTCCTTCGTTGTGGGCTAAAAAACTCGACTACGCCAAAACCGCTTACGGTAAACAAGACTCCTTAACACCGGAAGAGGCAGTCACCACCTACAACAACTTTTATGAGTTAGGCACCGGCAAAGATGATCCTGCCAACAATGCTGCGCAGCTTAAAACAGAAGGTTGGACTATAGAAGTTGAAGGGCATGCAGAAAAAACTGGTAAATTTGATCTACAGGATATTATTAAAAACCAGCAACTAGAAGAACGCATCTATCGTCTGCGTTGTGTTGAGGCATGGTCTATGGTGATTCCATGGGTTGGGTTTTCATTGGCGGACATGCTTAAGCAATTTAAGCCTACTTCTAAAGCAAAGTACGTTGAGTTTATTTCCATTCACGATCCAAAAAATCTAAAAGCTCAAGGTAGCTTATTTTCCACCATAGATTGGCCGTACCGTGAAGGGCTACGCATGGATGAAGCCATGAATGAATTATCATTTATGGCAACAGGCTTGTATGGCAAAACCCTACCTAATCAAAATGGCGCGCCGATTCGTTTAGTGGTGCCATGGAAATATGGTTTTAAAAGTATTAAATCCATTGTCAAAATTCGCTTTGTAGAAGAGATGCCAGCCACCACATGGAATGACATCGCCTCCAATGAATATGGCTTCTATGCCAATGTTAACCCGCAGGTGGATCATCCAAGATGGAGCCAAGCCAGCGAGCGTCGCCTACCAACCAGCTTCTTTAATATTAAAAAAATCCCCACGCAAATGTTCAATGGCTACGGTGAGCAAGTAGCTTATATGTATAAAGGCATGGACTTGAAGCGATTTTATTAATGAATAAACAAGCATTGAACATACTACTATGGGGACTAGTAGTTTTACCTATGTTCCAGCTTGGGTACGGCTTTTATCAGGTACAATATGCGGGGGATATTTTCTATTACGGACCAGAGCCAGCCAAAGCCGTTGTGCATACTCTGGGTTTATGGGCTATGGCTTTCTTATTTTTAGTGTTAGCTACTCGGCATCTTAAAAAATATACGCCGCTCAACCTTATACCGATGCGCAGGCGGCTTGGCCTATCTGCATTTTTTTACGCCGTGCTGCATCTACTTGCATATATCGCATTGATATTGGGGTTTCAGTGGCACGAGCTGGCAAGCGAAATTCAAAAACGCCCCTATATATTAGTAGGCACGCTTTCCATTTTGCTTATGTTGCCCATGGCAATTACCTCAACTAAAGGCTGGCAACGCAGGCTAAAGCAAAAGTGGAAAACACTACATCTGTTAGTTTATCCGGTAGCAATACTTGTATTGATTCACCTGTGGTGGCAAGTTCGCGCGGGCTTCTTATTGGCCAGTAGCATGACACTATTAATTACCATTGCATTTATTTTACGTTTTTTGCCTAACCGGCTTGCACAAGCTAAAACCTCTTCTAATCTATAGAACGCCTCGAGTGAAAATGAATTTGAAAC
>NZ_BAABWE010000008.1:0-206233 GCF_040371755.1 Oceaniserpentilla sp. 4NH20-0058 | reverse complement strand
TGGATAAGCGGAGCGCCTTTTGGCTAGATAGAGTTTCTAGGGCCGAATAACCATGTTGGTACCTCACACTTTAATCAACGCATAGTACAAAAATCACTCTAGTTATCTCTAATCCACTTTATTGCTACTTTCAATTTATATGTCACACCTAGAAACATTGCCAACAAAATCAAGAAATTAAATCCTATATACCAAGCAAACTTTTTTAATCCAACTTGATAAAAATTAATGGCTTGACCCTTGTCCATATCAGCAACAAATTGATTGAATTCCCAAACATAGTGCTTAAATAAAAAATAATTTAAGCCTATTAACATCACTAACATTATGATGCCAAACCACCATAGTGGATACTTAATGATTTTATCTTTTTCTTCCATGGTTAGTTCCAGTTATTAACATACCCAGAAGCGTCAGCGAGGCCGTTCAGGCAAGGCATAAAATCGTTTAAGTGAGGCGCATAGCTCGCCTATGTAACGAACTTAAACGATTTTATAACGCCGCATCAACAACGCATGGCTACATGGATGTAGCCAGTAGAGCGACGCAGGATGCCAAAGCCGAGCTAGCTTCAACTATTCCCTAGAAACGTCATCGAGGCCGTCAAGACAAGGCAAAAAGATTCGAAATTGCGGAGCTTATGCTTTTATAAGTGACAATATTTCGAATTTTTTTCACGCCGTATTGGCAACGCAGATAGTTTCTAGAACCAATGACGAGTCCTATTGGCAAACCAGACCAATGACAACATCACCGGCACTTCCACTAAAACCCCCACCACCGTAGCCAGTGCGGCACCAGAATGTAAACCAAACAAACTAATAGCTACTGCAACCGCCAACTCAAAAAAGTTACTGGTGCCAATCATGCACGCTGGGGCCGCAACGTTGTGTGGCAGCTTAAGATATTTTGCCAATCCGTAAGCAATGAAGAAAATGCCATAAGTTTGAATCAAAAGTGGTATGGCAATCATCACAATGGCTTCTGGTTTATCTAAAATAGTTTGTGCTTGAAAGGCGAATAGCAAGACAACCGTAGAGATTAAACCCACAATAGACCAAGGTTTAACAGTGGCTAAAAAGCTTTCAAGTTTCGAGTGGTCATCACGTTTATCTAATTTTTTACGGGTGATAATGCCTGCCACTAATGGCAACAACACATACAACACCACAGACAATAATAAAGTTTCCCAAGGTACGGTGATGTCGGTCATGCCTAACAAGAATGCAGTGATGGGTGCAAAGGCAAACACCATGATCACATCGTTCACACTTACCTGCACCAAGGTGTAGTTTGGATCACCTTTTGTCAGTTGCGACCACACAAATACCATGGCGGTACACGGGGCGACACCCAATAGAATCATACCGGCGATGTATTCGTTGGCGGTTTGTGGGTCCACCATGTCGGCAAAAAATATTTTAAAAAACAACCAACCCAATAGGGCCATAGTGAACGGTTTAATAAGCCAGTTAATCACTAAGGTTAAAACCAAGCCTTTTGGTTTTTTACCCACGTCTTTGATGGATGAAAAATCCACTTGTACCATCATTGGGTACACCATTAACCAAATTAAAACAGCGATTAAAATATTCACATGGGCGATTTCCCACCCTGCGATCACTTCAAATACACCGGGCATAATGCTGCCCAGTATCACACCGGCCACAATGCCTAAACCTACCCACACGGAAAGGTAACGTTCGAAAATACCCATAATTTTTTGCTCGTTTGTTTTGCTGATTTAACTTTTGGATAAGTAGGATAGGTTAGCTGTGAGTGCAACGAACAGTGTAACCCATCAATTAAACGATGGGTTACGACCTCGCTAAAGCTCGCTCTAACCCATCCTACGAATATTAAGAATTAACCTTGTGCGCCCAGTTTTACCAGTTCCGCTTTTAGGGCGTCGCCGGTTAGGTTGTCTAAGTCCAATTCAAGAATCTTGTGAATGCGAAATTTAATTTCGTTAATGCAGGTTAAGAAGGCGGCTTTAATTTGATCATCGCTGCCTTCAACTTTTGATGGGTCTTCTAAGCCCCAATGCAACTTGATGCTTTTGCCAAACCATGCAGGACAAGTTTCACCGGCAGCACTATCACAAACAGTCACCACCACGTCCGGTGCAAAGCTTTCTAGCTCATCCCAGCTTTGGCTTTTAAGGCCATCGATTGCGATGCCTTGTTCTTGTAAATATTTAATGGATAGAGGATGCACTTCCCCAACCGGTTGACTGCCTGCACTGGCGGCTTGTAGTCGGCCATCACCTGCATGATTGGCAATGGCCTCCGATAAAATGCTACGACAACGGTTATGGGTACAAATGAATAAAATTTTCATAGACTGCGCAAGCCTCTATAGGTGGTATTTACCCATGAGCGCCCAGTTTTAAAAATTCCTGTTTAAGCGCTACTGGGGTTAAATTGTCTAAATCCAAATCTAAAATTTGGTGTGTGCGGCAAATTATGTCGTTTAAGCAATACAACAACGACGCTTTAATTTGCTCGGCAGTTCCTTGTTTTGCTGATGGGTCATCCAATCCCCAATGTAATTTAATGCTGTTTGCTAACCATTGTGGGTAGCTGGCTTGTTTGTCTTCGCCAACGCTGACTACCACATCTGGATGAAAGCTTTGTAGCTCGTCCCAGCTTTTGCTTTTTAAATCAGTTGTGGGAATGCCACTTTCTTGCAGATATTGCAGTGACATCGGGTCCACTTCTGTAATCATCTCACTGGCCACACTGGCCGCTTGTAATCTTGGGTCATCAGCGTAGTTAGCGATAGCCTCAGATAGGATGCTGGCACAGCGGTTTTGCGAACACACAAATAATATTTTCACGGACTCACGCCCTCCGTTATATTTTGAACTGGGCTGCCTGCCCATGAACGTACGTTTCAAAAATATAACGTTTGTGTTGCAGTAATATGTCTAAGGTTTAATTCCTAGCAACACGCCACTTTACGCTGGGGTTCATCTACCAGTACAAGGCGTTCGATTAATTCTGGTAACTTTGCCTCATTGGCAATCACCGCCTGACACACGATTTCATTGGCCCACTGGGGTAAACCGTCATGTACCCGATAAAACACCCATTGCCCTGACTTGCGAATATCTAGCAATTGGCATTCCCGCAAGGTGGATAAGTGCCGGCTGACTTTTGGCTGACTTAATTGCAACGCATCCACCAGCTCGCCCACGTTTAACTCACCTTGATTTTGAATAAGTACCATGATGAATAGGCGGGTTTCATCCCCTAGGCATTTAAATAAAGATAGAGGTGTCATATAGATTACCCATTATATATACGTCTAATCATATATATGGAAAATCAGATATACAAGCTTTCCGAGGATCACTAAGCATATGACCATAAAAGAAACCTTGGTTTGTGGAAAAAATTGGCACAAACTGGGATAATGCCGCGCAAATTTTGTGCATCTGCATCTTGAGTACCCCGTTTAAACGGGTGGCTCTTGCTCTGAATTCAAGGTACCTATGAAACAACAGCTTATTAGCCTTATTGAAGACACCCTTTGTGCTTTAAAAGACGCAGGAAAACTCCCTGCCGATGCAGCACCTAAAATCATGGTCGAAAACACCAAAGACAAAGCTCACGGTGATTATGCTTCTAACATTGCCATGGCCAGCGCCAAACTAGCAGGCATGAAACCCCGCGATTGGGCGCAAGAAATTATCAACGCATTACCTGTTAGCCCTATTTTGAACAAAGCAGAAATTGCCGGACCGGGCTTTATTAACTTTTTTGTAACAGAAGCCGCCAGCCTTTCCATTGTGAATACCATTTTCGAGCAAGGCGATAAGTTTGGCCACAATGATTCCGGCAAGGGTCAAAAGGTACAAGTTGAATTTGTATCCGCCAACCCAACGGGCCCATTACATGTAGGCCATGGTCGAGGGGCCGCAGTAGGTGATTGCATTAGCCGTTTATTAAGCGCCAACGGCTGGGACACTACTCGCGAGTTTTACTACAACGATGCTGGTGCGCAAATTGATAACCTAGCACTATCGGTTCAAGCACGCTGTAAAGGCTTTGGCCCGGGCGATGACAGCTGGCCAGAAAACGGCTACCAAGGTCATTACATTATTGAGCTGGCTGACAGCTTCATGAAAGGGGATACCGTTGAGTCCGCCGATCAAAGTTTTACTGGCACCAAAGACGCTGACGACCTAGATGGCATTCGTCATTTTGCGGTTGCTTACCTGCGCCGCGAGCAAGATCTAGACTTAAAAGCATTTGAAGTAGACTTCGACGTATATTTCTTAGAAAGCTCCTTATACAGCGAAGGCAAAGTAGAACACGCCGTACAAACCTTAATTAAAAACGGCTTCACCTATGAAGACGGCGGCGCATTATGGTTAAAAACCACCGAATTCGGTGACGACAAAGACCGCGTCATGCGCAAAACCGATGGCGGCTACACCTACTTTGTACCCGACGTGGCCTACCACCTAGACAAATGGCAGCGTGGCTTTAACCGCGTAGTGAACGAACAAGGTGCAGACCACCACTCAACCATCACCCGTGTGCGCGCTGGCCTGCAAGCGTTAAACATGGACATCCCTGAAGGCTGGCCGGACTACGTATTGCACCAAATGGTTACCGTGATGAAAGGCGGCGAAGAGGTGAAAATTTCCAAACGTGCCGGTAGCTACGTGACCTTGCGCGATTTGATCGACCAAGTAGGTTTAGACGCTACCCGTTATTTCTTAGCAGCCCGCGCTCCAAGCTCACAGCTCACATTCGATATTGATTTGGCCCTTAGCCAATCAAACGATAACCCTGTGTATTACATTCAATATGCCCACGCCCGTATTTGCAGCATTTTACGCAAACTTAATGAGCAAGACCTGACATGGGATCAAGCCAACGGCCTTGCCAAGCTGGACTTACTCACCGAAGACCAAGAAAAATTATTGGCCAATAAGTTAGCCCGTTTCCCAGAATTTGTAAAAGCCGCAGGCACGGCCAGCGCGCCACACATGATAGCCAATTATTTGCATGAATTAGCCAGTGAATTTCACGGCTACTACAATGCTCACAAAACAATTGTGGACGATGCTAACTTACGTGATGCCCGCATCACCCTTACCCAAGCGGTGCGCCAAGTACTGGTAAACGGTTTGGATTTAATGGGCATCAGCGCTCCAGAGGAAATGTAACATGGCATCAGGGACGCCTCGTTGGGTATGGATATTCACCCCGTTAGTGGCGGTTAGTTTTGCCGGATTTTTGCTGTACTTAACCACAGTGCCAGCAGGTGATGACATCGATAAAATTACCGATGGCATCATGCAAAACGCAAAAGCCGTAAAAGAAAACCTTAGCAATCAAGCCAAACAAAGCTTGAATGCCGAGGTACAAAAAGCCATTAAAGAAAAACTACCCGATTCTGAAACCGTTAAAAAAGCCGTTGAAAACTACGAGTTTTTTGAAATTTTAGAAAATAAAGAGATACAAGTTGAAGAAGTGCCTGAATACAAATCCACCCCAAAAGGGTTTGATGATAAAGGCAACAAAATTCAATACCGCTTAAAAACCGGCGCGTTTGCCGAACTAGAGCGTGCTGACCGCTTAAAAGCACAGCTCACCCTCAATGGTTTTAATACCCAAGTTGAAAGCGTGGATGTTAATGGTAAAACTTGGTATCGAGTTTTTACTGGACCTTTTGCAAACCGTTCACAAATGAACAAAGCGCAAGACCAACTTGTGCAAATGGGCATTAACTCGGTAGAAATTAAACAAACCCTGCCAAAAGAATAGTCAGGAACTTTTCTATACAACTTGCCCCTAAGTGTCATTCACATAGGGGCAAATATGAAACACATTCCACTTATCGCGCTGTTATTAACGGTTAGCCCACTACTTTTTGCCCACGACTGGCAACTACCGGAATTTAACGGTCTAATTGCCCCAGCCATTGGCTCAGATGACCTGCCTTATCAGCAAGTAAACACCAAAACACAACCTAGCTTATTAATTTTTGGTCGCCTAGGCGATGCCTTCATAGAGGGTAACCGAATTGGCTACCCTATCAAACGCTTTGGGTTTGGCAACTTATCAGCCATTGGCCAGCTACGTACCCATCAATACTTAGAGGCCTCAGACACCAACTTGACCAACCAAGACAGAGAGCGCGCTATTGAAGTTGGCCCACAATTTTCTGTGCCGTTAGGCCAAGGTTACGTTTCCCAGTTTAGTCTGTTTCAAGACATCAGCGGCAAGCACGATGCACAAGAATTTGAAGCGGCTATTTATAAACGCTTTGTATTTGAAGACTTACGCCTTGTGACAACCTTAGCCGCCCAGTATCAAAGCGAAAAGCTCATGGATTATTATGTTGGGACGGATAATTACGCCCCAAGAAGTGAATGGACTCAGGAAATAGAACTGTTAGCGGTATACGATCTAAATGAAAACTGGTCAATTGTTGCCATGTGGCGCTATTATAAACATGGAAAGGAATTTGAGAGTAGCCCGTTGACTAGTGGTGATACCACACAAAGGTTTGCTTTTGGAATAGGTCACCATTTTTAACAATGTTAGAATAATGGCGTAATCCGGATAGTGAGCATACGTCTTAAGGCTATAATAATAACTCGTCTCATTTAGCTAAAAGGCCAATTTATGGCTCAGCCGAGTTCGTTTTATGATTATGAGTACTCATGGCAAGGAATACGCTATGACGACCTTCTATGCACACTGCTAAACAGTTGTCATCGCATTATGAGCCACCCAGATAACAGCACCCTAGGGGAACTCATCAGTCATGTCATTCAGCAACAATCCCTTGATGGTTACTACCGCTTAGAAGTATGTGATCAAGTAATCATTGAGCATTACCAAAATGGTCGCCATGTAAGTTATCAAGGGGAGCAACCTCAAAAAGGCAGCAACTCTCACGCCGTCAAAGTGGTTGAACTTGAACACGCCATGATTTTCAAAATGCGCTTTATTCAGCTCTACCTCACCAAAAGCTTTCGTAATTACGAACTCATCGAAGACAGTCGCGATCTTTGGTTGTTATGGCTAATGCACATTGAAAGCTTGTGTCTGCAATATTCATTGAGTCAGTGCTACAAGCAAGAGCTAAACAACCAACAACATGAAGCCGCCATGCGCGTAAATTATCATGTGGATCTAAAAGTAAACATGACCCGTCTTAAGCGGCAAATGAAAGAAATGTATCAGGAGTACGGCGATCAGTTGATGACACTGCTCAATCCCAGCGGATTTATTGAAGAAACAAAACGCCAACAACTCATCGTACGCGCCATCTCTAGCCACCAAGCCAAACTCTCTAAACTGATTAAGCAACAATATGGATTGTATCTAAGCAGCCAGCGATTATTGGAATCAATCTTAACCTCTAACTAACCATCCAATGCAATGAATGGGGGTCACCCATTTCCAAAGGTTGTGGCCTAGGGCTAGACAAGTGGGATGATGGCTTTTGCTTAAATACCTGCGCATAACGCTCAGTTAAACGCCCTAAATGTTTAATTCCACAAGCATACGCTGCCTCTGTCACACTGCTGGCCGTCGATAACATGTGTCGAAAACGGTGCAAACGAAACTGCTGAATATAACTGCCCGGACTAATCCCCAGCTCATGCTTAAACACCAGCTGCAAGTTGCGCACAGACGTCGCCGTCACATCTGCCAAGCCATCTAAAGAAATAGGCTGAGCATAATGGGCGTGAATATAATCCAGTGCTTTGCCTAAAATCTTTTGCCTAGGTGTCGGTTTTACATCTATTAATTCAGCGTTAATGCACGGCAATAAGATATCTTTAATTAATGACTCGACCACATCAACAGCTAATGTCATGCCCTTAGCATTTGCTGCCAGACCTTGAGATAGTGCTTGTTCGCAGGCCGTAGCCACTAAAAGTAAGGCTTCTTTGTCGTATGCTTTACGGCTTGGCACGGTTGATAACTCAAAATAATCTTCCATAGCCGATGGACCCAGCACCTTAGTTAGCCAGCGTCCATCAATATGTAATTGATATAATTCAGTATTGTCTGGCACTATCCACTGAGCTTTTGCGCCGGGTAATAAAAATGGACTATGTTGCGCACCTCCTAAGGCACACTGGAAGGCATCAATATTATCGCCGCTAGAGGTAGGTAACTGAATTGCCACTAAATGCTCGGCAAAGCGGTACTCTTCAATGGCTGCCCCCTGATTAAGGCGCTTCATTATCAGCATTGGACCAAAATCCACCACGGCCAACTCTAAGCGTGCATCCCCGTGCAATGGCGTTGCAAGTACATCAATACACGGACAGGCTTGGGTTAAATAATAATAATCAAGCCCCTCATTGATATAAGACTTAATGGGCAGTGATGACTTCAATTCCATGGCGTAAACCTTCCTAAATCAACCCATTCGGGGTCGATCGTTTAATATAACACCGCAAAATTGGTCAACTTGTACTTTATTCGTAATCTGGACAATGCCTGATTAATATTTAATCACATGTCTAATTCAAACACCTTGTGTAAAGATATCCGTGCCAATTTCCCGATAAAACTTGAAGTTAGCGGAACCACCCCCATAACGGTGAATTGTAGAAATTCATCAGATACAGATTTAAGCTATGACAACCATATTAAGTGTGCGCCGAGAAGACGAAGTAGTAATGGGCGGTGATGGCCAAGTTAGCCTTGGCAATACCGTAATGAAAGGCAACGCTCGTAAAGTGCGCCGCTTATACAACGACAAAGTCATTGCAGGTTTTGCTGGTGCCACCGCTGATGCCTTCACCTTATTTGAAAAATTTGAGGCTCACCTACAAAAACATTCAGGGCAACTGACGCGCTCAGCGGTTGAGTTGGCCAAAGAATGGCGCAGTGACCGCGCCCTTAGAAAACTTGAAGCCATTTTAATCGTGGCCGATGAAACCGCCACCTTAACCATCACGGGGAACGGCGATGTGTTAGAACCAGAAAACGGCGTTATCTCTGTAGGCAGTGGTGGAAACTATGCACTAGCTGCGGCAAAAGCTTTATTTGAAAACACAGACTTAGGTGCCCGTGACATTGTGGAAAAAGGTTTAACCATAGCCGGTGATATCTGCGTATTCACCAATCATAATTTCACCATAGAAACCCTTAAAATCGAAAAATAGTGTTCACGTTTTACATTTGATTTTAAGTAAAGAGAAAAAACATGTTGCAAACCAATATTGAAAACAGCCTAACCCCAGCTCAAATCGTAACAGAGCTAGATCGCCATATTGTTGGCCAAAGCGAAGCCAAACGTAGTGTCGCCATCGCGCTTAGAAACCGCTGGCGTCGCATGCAGTTACCACAAGAAATGCGTAACGAAATCACCCCTAAAAATATTTTAATGATTGGCCCAACCGGTGTGGGTAAAACTGAAATTGCCCGTCGTTTAGCCAAGCTATCTAACGCGCCATTTATAAAAGTCGAAGCCACTAAATTTACCGAAGTAGGTTATGTGGGCCGCGATGTGGAAACCATTATTCGCGATCTAGTGGAAACCGGCTTTAAAATGCTACGCGAACAAGAAATGGAAGCCGTACAAGAAAGCGCAAAAAACGCAGCCATTGAGCGTGTATTAGATGTTTTATTAACACCAGCGCGTAACGAATACGAAAGCCAAGCAGACAAACCAGAAGACAGCGCCACCCGCGTATTATTCCGCAAAAAAGTGACAAACGGCGACATGGACGAAAAAGAAATTGAAATTGACGTGGCCGCCCCACAAGTAGGCGTTGAAATCATGGCCCCTCCGGGCATGGAAGATATGACCAGCCAAATTCAAAATATGTTTAGCAGCTTAGGCCAAGGCAAAAGCAACAAACGTAAGATGAAAGTAAAAGACGCACTTAAGCAAATTCAAGATGAAGAAGCTGGCAACCTAATCAACATGGACGAGCTAAAAGCTAAAGCCGTCGAAGCCGTTGAACAAAATGGCATCGTGTTTATTGATGAAATCGACAAAGTGGCCAAGCGCCAAGAGTCAGGTGGCGGCGGTGACGTGAGCCGTGAAGGTGTACAGCGTGATCTATTACCATTAATTGAAGGCTGCACGGTTTCAACCAAATACGGCATGCTAAAAACCGATCACATTTTGTTTGTAGCATCGGGTGCATTCCATCTAAGCAAGCCTTCGGACTTAATTCCTGAACTGCAAGGCCGTTTACCAATTCGCGTAGAGTTACAAGCACTGACACCGGATGATTTCAAACGCATCTTAACCGAGCCAAGCGCCTCTTTAACCGAGCAATATAAAGCCCTACTATCGACAGAAGGCTTGAACGTTGAGTTCACCGAAGACGGCATTGAACAACTTGCACAAACGGCATTTAAGGTAAACGAAACCACTGAAAACATCGGTGCTCGTCGCCTGCACACTATGATGGAACGCCTGTTAGAAAAAGTCAGTTTTGATGCAGAAAGCCTAGCCACTCAATACAGTGAGCAGCCATTACAAATAAATGGCCCATTTGTTACTGAGCACCTAGGTGAAATCGCACAGGATGAAGATTTAAGCCGCTTTATTCTTTAAACCTTTCTCGACAACAAAGGCTCAAGCTGAACCTTTGTTGTCTGCTTTTCCTCACCTACCTTTCAAATATTCGTATACCTCTTAGCTATAGTTTCATAACATGAACACAATACGGCTTTTACTGATAAGCTAAATTCTACAAATCAAGACAACCATAGACTTCTCACAATTTGCAGAAAAAGATAGCTGGCGAGATCCCAAAAGCGGTGAGTTATTTTTATTGTTTGTTTTAAAATAATTTTATGTACTACTATTTAGGCTAAACCATTTAAAGTACACATTATGAATGCAGACCACATTAAAATTGTCATTGCAGGTGCAGGCAGTATCGGTTGTTACATCGGCGGCATGCTGGTCAGTGGTGGTGCCAATGTGCGTTTTTTAGCTCGGCAATCCATGAAAAATAAAATAGACGCACATGGCCTGCATTTAACTGACTGGACTGGCCGCAGCACCCAACTTTCCCCTGACCAACTGCACATGAGTACCGACCCGTCTATTTTAAAAGATGCGGATCTCATTCTGATTTGCGTCAAAAGCAAAGACACGCAAGCCATGGCCAACACTATATTAAACAGCGGCAATCAACACGCTACGGTTTTCTCGTTTCAAAATGGGGTAAGTAACACCAACACCATTCATCAGATTTTGCCTAATCACACCGTATTACCTGTTATGGTACCGTACAATGTGGTCTCTCAAGCCAATGGACACTTTCACTGCGGTACTCAAGGGCACTTATATTGTCAGCAACACCACAAAGCCTTGTTATTGAAAGACGCCGCCGACACGGCCAAATTAGGCTTCGAATTAAAACACCATATGCAGAGTATTTTATGGGGCAAACTTTTACTGAATTTAAACAACCCTGTAAATGCCCTGTCGGGTATCCCATTAAAACAACAAATTGAAAACCGCGCCTACCGCAAAATTTATGTGGCTTGCCTAAAAGAAGGCTTAGCGGTTTTAAAAGCCGCCAATATTAAGCCCGGACAAGTGGCTGCGGTACCCATACAAACAGCCGTTAAAATACTATCTTTGCCAAATTTTCTGTTTAAACTCCTTGCTAAAAAAATGCTCGCCATTGATCCAAAAGCCCGCTCCAGCATGTGGGAGGACTTGCAAAACCAACGCCCTGTAGAGGTGGATTATATCTCTGGGGAAATCGTGAAATTAGGAAAACGTGTTAATATTGAAACCCCAATGAACCAGCGCTTAATTCGCCTAGTCAAACAGGCCGAGCAATCCGGTAACGGCAGCCCGAATTTAAGCCCACAGCAAATATTAAACGGTTAAGTTATGAGCCAAGTGCCCTCGGTTATTAAGTTTCATAAACAATCTCAGTTATTGGAACTGGCATGGGCCGATGTATCAAATCAGCTTAGTGCTGAGATGCTGCGCGTACTGAGCCCCAGTGCAGAAGTACGTGGTCACGGCAAAGGCAATGAAGTACTGCAATTTGCTAAAAAAGACGTGCGCATTTTAAAACTTGAGCCTGTGGGCAACTATGCTCTTAAAATCACCTTTGATGACGGCCATGACTCAGGCTTGTATAACTGGCCTTATTTACAAGAGCTATGTGCCAATAAAGACCAATTTTGGCAAGCCTACCTAGATAAACTGGCCGCAGCGGGCAAAAGCCGCGAAAGCGCACAAATTGCGTTTAAGTCAGTAGACTAACATCAAGACATCTGTCCGTAAGCCCGTTAGAATAGACCCAATTTACCGATTAAGAATCAGGCCCCCAGCCATGTCCGAACAGAAAACCACCCACTTTGGCTACCAAACCGTTGCAGAAGAAGAAAAGCAAGGCAAGGTAGCGGAAGTTTTCCACAGTGTTGCCGCCAAATACGACCTAATGAACGACCTAATGTCATTTGGTGTTCATCGACTTTGGAAGCGCTTCACCATGGAATTTACCGGTGCGCGCAAAGGGGATACGGTTCTGGACATCGCCGGTGGCACCGGTGATCTCACCATGAAATTCGCAGACCTAGTAGGCCCTGAGGGTAAAGTGGTGTTAGCGGATATTAACGACTCCATGTTGAAAGTAGGCCGTGATCGTTTATTAGACAAAGGCTACAGTGGTAACATCGAATGCGTGCAAGCCAATGCCGAATGCCTACCGTTTGAAGACAACAGCTTTAATGTGGTAACCATGGCGTTTGGCCTTAGAAACGTCACCAATAAAGACAAAGCCTTAGCAGAATTTAACCGTGTATTAAAACCCGGTGGCCGCCTACTGGTGTTAGAATTCTCTAAAACCAATAACCCTTTGCTTAAAAAAGCCTACGACTTATACAGCTTCAGTGCCTTACCATTTATGGGCAAACTCATTACCAATGATTCAGAAAGCTATCGCTATTTAGCCGAGTCTATTCGTATGCACCCAGGGCAAGAAGAATTAAAAACCATGTTTGAAGAGGCAGGGTTTGCCAATTGTGATTATCACAATTTAACAGGTGGTATTGTGGCCTTGCACAAAGGCATTAAGCCGTAAGGATGAGCATGGACCAAACCCTGATTCAAGCGGCATTAGTCAGCGCAGAAGGCATCATCAACCAAGCCTTGCGCTATGATCCCGCCACCTCACAAAAGCTCGCCGCCCTTGGGCCTAAAGTGTTAGCCATTGAAATTGAGCAGCCTGCGCTGCGCATTTATGTGCGCTTTGGTGAGACCCTCAGCTTAATGTCTAATCTTGAAGATGAGCCACACGCTAAACTCTCAGGGGAGCTTAAAGCCTTTATTAATCTGGCCACCCACAAAGACAAACACGCCGCATTAATGAAAAGCGACATTCAAATTCAAGGCTCTAGTCAATTAGCCATGGGCCTTGCTGATGCCATGGACGATTTAGACATCGACTTTGAAGCCATGATCAGCGAACTCACCGGCCCAGTGGTGGCCCATGTGATTGGTAACAATTTACGCAAACTGGGTGGCTGGTTTAAAAATACCACCACGAAAGTGAAACAAGACTCCGTAGAATACGTGCGCGATGAGCTAAAACTAGCCCCGCATAAATTAGAAGGGGAATCTCAGTTTACCGCCATCCATAAATTGAAATTAGACGGCGAGCGCTTAGAAGCACGCATTAATCGTTTAGCCACCAAACTGAATCAAGCGAAACCCTAACATGCAGCAACTAAGACGCTTATTCACCCTACTTTATGTGTTCAGCAAATACCGTTTAGATGTGTTTATACCCACACACCTATTGCCTTGGTATTTACGCTTAGCGTTCTTTTTAGCCCCTTGGCGGTTAAACTCCCTAGCTAAACGCACACCTAAAGCCAAACGTTTGCGTCTTGCCCTTGTTGAGCTGGGGCCCATTTACATTAAATTTGGCCAATTGCTTTCAACCCGCAAAGACTTATTGCCCCCCGATTTAGCCCAAGAGCTTGCCCAACTGCAAGACCAAGTACCGCCATTTAAAGCCAAGACTGCCAGACGCATTATTGAAAAAGCATTGGGTGAAAGTGTCGACACTGTATTCAGTGAATTTGAAAGCGAGGCACTGGCCTCCGCTTCTATCGCACAAGTTCATTGCGCCAAGCTAACCAGTGGTGAAGATGTCGTGATAAAAGTCATTCGCCCTAACTTAGAAACCACCATCAACAAAGACATTTCCGTGATGATGATGGCCGCCCGTTTAATGCAGCGTTACGCCAAAGATGGCAAACGCCTACGCCCTGTTGAAGTGGTTGAAGATTACCGTCACACCATTTTTGGTGAATTAGACTTAATGAGCGAAGCAGCCAACGCCTCCCAATTACGCCGCAACTTTGCCGATAGCCCACTGCTTTATATACCCGAAGTGCACTGGGATTACTGCCGCCCTAATGTCATGGTCATGGAGCGTATATACGGCACTCCAATCGGCGACATTGAACAACTTGAAGCCCGTGGCACCAACATGAAGGTACTGGCCGAACGGGGTGTCGAGATATTCTTTCGCCAAGTATTTAAAGACAGCTTCTTTCATGCTGATATGCACCCGGGCAACATTTTTGTGGCCCATAACGATCCACAAAGCCCACAATATATCGCCATTGATTGCGGCATTGTGGGCACACTGAGTGATACCGATCAAGATTATTTAGCCCGTAATTTATTGGCCTTTTTTAACCAAGACTACCATGAAGTAGCGCGCTTACATGTGGAGTCGGGCTGGGTGGGCCAAGAAACCAAAATCAACGAGTTTGAAGCGGCTATTCGCAGTGTGTGTGAACCGATATTTGAAAAACCCCTAGAAGAAATCAGCTTTGGCCTATTGCTACTGCGCTTATTTCAAACCGCCCGTCGCTTTAACATGGTGGTGCAACCGCAACTGGTATTACTGCAAAAAACCTTGCTCAACATCGAAGGCCTTGGTCGCCAGCTTTATCCACAATTAGACTTATGGACCACCGCCAAGCCCTACCTAGAGCAATGGATGCATACCCGCATGGGGCCAAAAGCCATCTGGAAAGAATTAAAACGCCAAGCACCTGCATGGATTCAACACGCGCCTCACATGCCAGAAACCATACGCAACACCTTAATTACACTTGGCCAATACCCTCAACAGCAACAACAAGTTCGGGACAAACTAGACGCCATTGAAGAACAAATGCTTCAGCAGCAGCGCCGCAGTAAACACCGCACCCTAGGGGCCATTGTCAGCGCCTTAGGCCTAATTGGATTACACAGCCCATTTCTGTGGGGATACCAAGCATCCATGGCATTAATCGCCTTGGGTTTAGCGTGGATCGTGACGCGGGGCTAAAAACCGCAAACCAGATATACTGAGAGTGTGGCGAATAAGGTATCATGCCGCCCACTAAGAGGAATAATACATGAGTGATGTCATCAGCCAATTGGGCAAAATTCTTGAAGAGCGCAAATCCGCTGCCGCTGATAGCTCATATGTGGCCAGCCTGTACGCCAAGGGCCTCAACAAAATATTGGAAAAAGTCGGCGAAGAAGCCACCGAAGCTATCATTGCCGCCAAAGATGCAAAAACCTCTGGGGACAACAAAGATGTCATCTACGAAACCGCCGACCTGTGGTTTCATACCATGGTAATGCTGTCAGATTTAGGCGAAGACCCACAAGTGGTTTTAGAAGAGCTAAAGCGCCGCTTTAACCTTTCTGGTCTTGAAGAAAAAGCCAACCGCAGTAAATAAGGGGTACAGCATGAGCGATTGTATTTTTTGCAAAATCATTCAAGGGGACATACCTTGTAATAAGGTATACGAAGACGAGCACGTACTTGCCTTTCATGACATAGCCCCAAAAGCCGACACCCATATATTAGTGATACCCAAGCAACATATAGTGAACCTAAGTGCCACCACAGAAGATGAATGGCCTATCGTCACAAAAGTGCTGCAAAGTATTAACAAAGTTGCTGCACAGGAAAACCTAGAAGGCTTTCGAGTGATCAGCAATAACGGAGAAAAAGGCGGCCAAGAAGTTTTCCACATGCACTGGCATGTCTTGGCTGGTTCAAAATTAACAGGCTTTTAAGCCTTTAACCCAATTAAGGAGTTCATCATGTTTGGTGGCATTAGCGTTTGGCAATTGTTGATTATTTTGGTTGTTGTGATTTTAATTTTCGGCACAAAAAAACTTCGCACCCTAGGGGGAGATTTAGGCGACGCAGTGAAAGGCTTCAAAAAAGCCCTTAACGAAGACGAAAAGAAACAAGAAGCAGAAAAGCTTGAAAACCAACAAGCAGACGCTCAGTTTTCTGAAAAAGCCAAAGACGAAGACAAAACAAAGTAACCCCTTAAGAAGTCATTATGTTTGATATTGGTTTTGCCGAATTGCTTGTGGTGGGTGTACTAGGGCTAATTATTCTTGGCCCAGAACGCTTACCCAAAGCGGCCCGCACCCTTGGCTTATTAGTCGGGAAAGTTCGTCGTACCATGAGTGGTATTCAACAAGAAATTGAGCGCGAAGTTCGCACCCAAGAACTACAAGAAAAGCTCAAAGATGAACAATACAGTTTCATGAGCCCAGAAGAACAAGCCGAACAACTTGCCAAAGAGCAGATGGCACAAGAACACGAAGACTTCCCTCAAACTCAACCTATGGATGAAAACAGCATCGCCCCGCCAAAAGCCGAGCCAGATCCAAACAAAAAAGAGGCTCCATAGATGGCAAAAAAAACCAAAGCCGAAATGGAGCAGCTGCACCAACAGCAACCATTAATTGCGCACTTAATTGAACTGCGCAATCGTCTACTTAAAGCCCTTCTATTAATATTAGTGGTGTTTGCTGGGCTTTATAGTTTCTCTAATGATATTTATCTATGGGTATCAAAGCCATTAGAGATTTTATTACCTGAAGGCTCAAGCATGATCGCCACAGGGGTTGCTTCGCCTTTTTTAGTACCGTTTAAGCTCACCTTGTTTACAGCCATATTTCTTTGTATTCCATTTATACTGCATCAAGCTTGGTCATTTATTTCACCTGGTTTATACAACCATGAAAAGCGCTTTGCGGTTCCTTTATTATTAAGCAGCATCGTTTTATTTTATGCCGGAATTTGTTTTGCCTATTTTGTGGTATTACCACTGGCATTTAGCTTTTTTACGTTAATGACCCCTGAAGGGGTTAATTTCCTGCCCGACATTAACAATATTTTGAACTTTATTTTGAAAATATTTTTCGCCTTTGGCATCGCTTTTGAAATCCCCATCGCCACTATTCTAATGATCATGACCGGCATCACCAATGTGACCAGTTTGACGGAAAAGCGCCCTTACATCTTTGTAGGCTGTTTTGTTATTGGTATGTTAGTGACACCACCGGATGTGATTAGCCAAACCATTCTAGCTTTGCCCATGTATTTGTTATTTGAAATTGGCATCTTTTTTGGGCGCATGGTTGAGAAAAGTAAAGCTGACAAAGAACAAGCGGATGCCGAAGAGGCTTAGCGGGAGACGGGAGACGGGAGACGGGAGACGCAGCTAAAGTTCTCGCCACGTTTTAGTCAAAAGATTTTCTTTTGTTATTCTTACTTGCTTGTTCCTCACTACCTGAAATCAATCATTTTTCAATCTGTACGAGTGCACCTTTATGCCCTTTGGGTGCCGTGCGCGACATGGCTATCGGCCACGGGGTGGTCTCGTATAAAATCAGTTTTCAAAACTCGTAAGATAGATTAGATTAAGCGCAGCGAAATCGTAACCCATTAAATAAACATTCAATTAACGATGGGTTACGCTCTCGCCAAGGCTCGTGCTAACCCATCCTACAGAGTATTATCTTCTTCTCTATTTTCGATTCTTGTATAGCTTATTACGCCAAATATGATTCTTATATGTTTTATTTTCTTTAAGTTCATCGGTAATACCCGCTCTCATGAATATTACAGCAGTACCAAAATGAATAAACAATTGAGAGAAAAATTCTAAAGTGATATCTGGTGTGATCCAAACATAGCAGTTATCCAATCCTCTATGGCAAAACCACACATAGACCTTACCCAAGAGCAATTCCCAAATAGAAAATAGCAAAAACAAAATGGATGCGACCAGAAAAATGGCTTTAATTATTTTGAGCATCTATAGCAACATTTAAATTTAATTTATAAAATGGATTCCGGCTCGCTCGTGCCTCACGTCCGGGATGACAGAGCAATAATCTTCGCAACAAATCTGAAACGAAATCTTTAGCTGCATCTCTCATCTCTCACCTCTCATCTCTCACCTCTCATCTCTAATCTTCCACCCATCACGACACAAAAACCTAATTCTCTTCCACCAACACCCACAAAATATCCCGCTGCACATCATGGTAGGTTTCCACCAAACGGGTTTTAATTTTACTGTTTACTTCTTGTACTGTCTTGCCATTTAAGGTGCTATTACTGCGTAAGCTATTTGCACTTTCTGTCATCACAGAAACCGATTTAATCTCAATACCTTTGCGCGCAGCCAACTCTAAACGAGCCCGCGTAACAGCACATTCTTGCTGTTTATATTTGCCCAGTGCATGGCTTTCGCAATTAGCTACCACTTGATGGTGTTCAGGTGAGCTGACCCAATCAGGGGGATCTGACGTCGGCGATGTAGCACAAGACGCTAACAACGCGACTCCGATTAAAATATTGCTCAAAAATAACGGTTTTTTTATGGCTTTTATCATGGGAAAGTCTGGCGAGATTCAATGTTATTAGTTAAGGTTACACCATCCTAAACCCAAATTCCTTCAAGGAGAAGAAGATGGTCTTAACTCGTGCTCTAGGTATCAGTGCTTTAACACTTTCATTAACTGCCTGTTTCGGTGGTGGTGGTGAAACCAAGCCTGTATTAGATTGTACTTTCCCTGATGCGCCACAAACTGCAGCCCCTGGCTGGGTATGTGACGAGCCTGTACCGGGCCTTGCAGTATCCGCTGTGGGTAGTGCTGATAAATCAGGCGCTGGTATGAATTTCATGAAGCAACAAGCCACGGCAGCAGCCCGTGTACAACTTGCACAAATGATGAAAGTTCAAGTACAAAACTTGGTCAAGCAGTTTGCTGAAACCACAGGTGTTGGCGACAGCGAAACCGTTGATAAAGTAAACACGTCTGTTACTAAGCAAATTACAAACGAAACCCTAGTGGGTACACGTATGTATAAGTCTAAAACCAGCCCTAACGGTACTCTATATGTGTTGGTTGGCTTAGATGATCAGGCAGCTGGCCTAATCCATGAGACTGCGCTTAAAACCTCTATGAACAATGAGAAGGCGTTGTGGCAGAAATTCCAAGCTAACAAAGCTCAAGATGAGCTAGCTCGCGACATTGCCAATATGAATAAATAAGCCTAACCCGCTTTTCTATTCAAAGGCTCAGCTAGTAATAGCTGGGCCTTTTTTTATATCTAACATATTTACGTTTATGGCACTGTTAAGTTGCCCAAGCTTACAAAGCTCCAGATGAGCTAGCTCGCGACATTGCCAATATGAATAAATAAGCCTAACTCGCTTTTCTATTCAAAGGCTCAGCTAGTAATAGCTGGGCCTTTTTTATATCTAATATATTTACGTTTATGGCACTGTTAAGTTGCCCAAGCTAACAAAGCTCAAGATGAGTTAGCACGCGACATTGCCAATATGAATAAATAAGCCTAATCCGCTTTTCTATTCAAAAAGGCTCAGCTAGTAATAGCTGGGCCTTTTTTATATCTAATATATTTACGTTTATGGCACTGTTAAGTTGCCAAGCTGACAAAGCTCAAGATGAGTTAGCTCGCGAAATTGCCAATATGAATAAATAAGCCTAATCCGCTTTTCTATTCAAAAAGGCTCAGCTAGTAATAGCTGGGCCTTTTTTTATATCTAACGTTGCTCAAGCGTACAAGGCTCAGGATAAGTTAGTGCGCTATAACTTGTGATATTTTTAAACGGTGAAAGCCAAAAAAGGCTATGGCGAACTAGTGTGAAGCTCTTTTTATAATCAGCCTATTACCAATAATAATTTACAAGTAATGACTATAAAAACATGCTTCTTAGCAGGGCTTCTAGTTTTTTGACATCTATAGGTTTAGATAAATACTCATCCATTCCTGCCTCCATGCATTCATCGATGTAGGATTGTACGGCATGAGCAGTAAGTGCCACTATTTTGCATGGGGTTTGGCTTTCAGCCTTTTCCCATTTCCTAATCTCAACAGTGGATGTGATACCGTTCATATTCGGCATATCATAATCCATTAATATCAAATCAAACTGATCTGGGGACTCCTTCACAGCACGTAAAGCCAGCTCACCATCATCTACTATGACTGCCGATTGCTTAAGGCGCTTCAAGATACCTTTCATAACCAGTTGATTCACTTTATTATCCTCTGCCACTAGAATTGACAGGCTAGGCAATGATATCTCATCTTCCGATGGTGAAAGAGCTGGGACTGAGTTGACTTCTTGCTTAATTAAAAGCTCTTTATAAGTTCGCTTAATATCAGCAGGTAATGTGGGCTTCTCAATAACTCGCATAATACCGGACGATGCCAAAGCCGTTTTAGATGGGAAATTCGTAGCTGATGTAAGAAGTAACATCGGTATATCCCTAAAACGTTCATCAGCAAAAATGTGTTTGCTGGTCTCTATTCCGTCCATTTTAGGCATAATTAAATCTAAACTAATTAAATCAAACTGAATTCCTACTTGATAGTTCTGCCTTAATAAAGCCAGTGCCTCTTTACCATTTGTAGCAACTTGGCACTTCATACCCCATAAGCTTGCTTGGTTAAACAGTAGTTCGGCAAAGGTATAATTATCTTCAACTATCAGTAGGTTGTAGCCTTCTAAGCTAACATCTTCAATCTTATCTTCTTGTATAAAGTCCGTACTCACAGGTAAATTGACACTTATCCAAAAAGTAGATCCCTTCCCCACTTCACTGTCTAAACCAATTTCTCCTCCCATCATAAGGGTTAGTTGCTTACAAATAGACAACCCTAAGCCTGTACCACCATGCTTGCGAGAAGTTGAGGTACTGGCCTGCGAAAACGCATTAAATAATTTTTCTTGTCCCGACTTGCTGATGCCTTCACCGGAATCTACCACTGATATTTTGATTCGATCATTCTCAGTTTCTCGATACACTCTTAAAACCACCTGCCCTTCATCTGTAAACTTGATGGCATTACTAATGAAATTAAGCATTATTTGTTTAATACGAGTAGGGTCACCCAGTACAGCTTCAGGTAAATCAAAATCAATATCCGTTATTAACTCAATATTTTTTTCAGCTGCCTTAATTTTAAAGATATCAAAACTTTCTACCGCTAAGCGCTGGAGATTAAAAGGAATGCTCTCAAGCTCCATTTTTCCTGATGTGAATTTTGAGTAATCTAATATGTCATTGATAATAGTAAGCAATGAACTGCCTGAAGAGCGGATTATATTCATATAATAAATATCGGTTTCATCTTTCAAGCGATCAACCATAAGCTCTGCCATTCCCAATACACCATTTATGGGTGTGCGAATCTCATGGCTCATTCTAGCTAAAAACTCGCTTTGAGCTCGGTTATCAGCCTCGGCTTCAATTTTTGATTGGCGAATAATCCGAATACGATGAGCCAATGCAAATGCCAATAACATGACTTGAATATCAAATACGATGACCAAAACCCAATAAGTATAATTAGGCATGAAAGACGATGCGCCACCCACATAGAGCATCATATTCAGAATGGATGAGCAGTATAGGGTCCATGCAACAATATAGTATTTAGCATAATAAACGCCTTTCCTTCTTGCGTAAAAACCCGCATAAATAAAGGACAAGGCTGAAATCATAACAATCAAGCCGGCCAAATTTAAACTAATACTAGGTACAAAAACTTTCCCAACAATTACTAGTACTAATAATGCGGCCAAAAAATAAAAGTAATTCGTAAACTTTTTAGATATTTTTGGGAGCTGCAAAAAAGTAATTACAAAGAAGTAGGCAAAAATAATCGGGGAATAATACATAAATCCAGAAAAATACAGCATAAATTCTGGGTTATTTGGCCATATATATTTAAACAATAAACCATGGGTTTCTATAAACCAGAGTCCACTGCCAAACACATATAAAAAGTAGTACACATAGACTTTATCATAAGTGGCGCTTGCCAAAGTCAAATGAAATAATCCTATCGCCACTAAAAAGCCTATGCCGAAACCCATCCATGCCATCCAGTAGATTTCTTCATCCTCCATAAGCTCCTCAGTCGTAATTGTGGGCTTATAATGAGGTATCGGGCTAAAATTGATTTTTAATAACAATTGGACATTAGCGTGAGAAGGGAGGTCTAAGGCAAAGTGCAGTAATCGATAGTCAAATTCACGAGAATCAAAGGTTTTATAAGGTGAGTTTTTTTGATGGGAGATCAGCTTGCCATCTGCAACCAGATACAGTTCCACATCTCCCGCAAATCCACTGCCCAATCCCATTAGCCATAAATCATTTGGATCTATCTGGCCCGTTGTTAAGTCAGTTCGGACCCATATTGGCAGCTTGAAAGCATCTGCATTATAAAAGTCCGCTTTGCTCTGTACACCATCTGTTATGGGCAGACTAGAGAGTTCTTGCCAAGTTTTATCCCCATCAGGAAAGGTATAAAGCGTCTTACCTAGAAATTGATTAACGGGGGATTCAATAAACACACTAGGTTCATTGATTTTGTTTTGATGGTCTGGGCTGGCATGAGCACTCGTCCAAAGCAAGCTCACAATCAGTGAACCTATTAAAGCCAGCATGTCATAACCTCAATATTAATCAGCAAACAAGTGTTCACACGAAAATGCATTTTATCCCTAGCTACAACACGGCCATCTATATAGTGAGTGTAGTCGTCTTGCGCTTTTTTTGCTGAATTGTGCATCATTTTATCTATTCAAACGTCAGTTCGGCTTAGTACAAATCCGAATATGCAATATCGACAAATAACGCTAAACATCTAAAGCCTTAATATACATAAGTTCGATAATTGCCTACCGACTTACTTTTTAGTCGTTATCAGAATGCAGTCATTAAAAAGAGTTCACAAGGTATTAAGGTGACTCTGAATTAAACAACACTACAGGCCAAATAATTCATACTAACTTATCGTCAACAGTTAATTTGAATCCTATATTCTATTTAACGCTTTATGTATTGTCTGCGCTTGCGGTATATCATTAACCAATGATTGTGTTATTTTTAGGATAATAATATCTTTTCAAACTTGACTGCTTCGAGGCCAAAAACCTTTACTTGATTAAGTAGATGAAAAATAAAACCAGTCAACCTAGTCAACAAAAACTTTTACTAAATATGAACGTATATTAATTAGGCCCTAATGCCAAATCAATTTTTCATTCCACCCGAAAAATAACTCATTTCGGCTTCAAAGTTTAAGGTGTTATGCAATAATCTGCGTAAGTAATCTATTAAGACTAAAAACTACTGGGCATAGCTTGGAAAATCAATAGGATTAAATGACCATATTAGTAAAAGATAAGAAATAATTATACTTAGAAAATTGATACTGATCGGATTTCATTCAATAAAACGTACCATCACGCTCATACTTATTAAAAGTGCTGATAACCTCCCGCTTTAACTTCCATCCCATTCACTTGCACAACATTGCCTTTAAGTACTTCCCCAATACAGATTCCATGCTCACAATGTTTTGCAGTATAGGCTAATTGATAATCGTCTCCACCTTCAAGTGCATATTGTAGTGCTTGTTCTTTACCATAGGTTGCCACCAATAAATCAGACAAAGGAATATCAGCAGGATTAATTTTCATACCTACAGTACCTGAAGTGCATAAATGATTTAAGTCTTGCACTAAGCCGTCGCTAATATCCAAGCAACTGGTTGCATAGGTTTTAATGGTTTGTGCAAATTCAACTTGAGCAAGAGGCGAATAAAATTGTTTGGCTAAACCTGTATTTAAACGTGGATTTTCTAACACTAATGACAAGGCACCTGCGCCATCACCTAGTGGGCCAGAAACATAGACGTTATCCCCTGTTTTTGCGCCACTACGTTTTAAGCTTTCGCCTTTTTTAGTCACACCATGCACCTGCAATGAAATGACAAGATTTGGGCCTTTTGTGGTATCACCACCCATCAATGGGCACTGGTAAAACTGAGCGGCTTGAGTTAATCCTTCACTAAACGATTTCAGCCACACTTCATTTAGTTCAGGTAATGTTATAGCAAGCGTAAAACCAATTGGAGTGGCGGCCATAGCTGCTAAATCGCTAATGCTAACCGCTACTGCACGGGTAGCTATATCAAACGGATTAGCGTTTTTAGGGAAGTGTACGCCTTCAACTAGAGTATCGATTGAAAACTGGAGTTCATAATCAGATGGGATAAGGATAGAGGCGCAGTCGTCCCCTATCCCTTGCGAGGCATACTCATTACTAAAGGCTAAAGCGGTTTGTTGGAAATACTGCTTAATGAGCTGAAATTCGTTCACCGGTTCTCTCTAGTTAATGAGTTCACACTTTGTAACACTTATTTTTTTATCTCTACCACTCGCACTTGTTGGGCAAGTTTATCCAATGCACCATTAATAAATTTATGGCTTTCTGTCGCACCGAACTTTTTGGAGAGTTCCACGCTTTCATTGATAACCACTCGATATGGCACATCAATACGATGCGCTAATTCAAATGCTGCCAAACGTAAAATGGCTTTCTCAACAGGTGTTACTTCCTCAATACCACGACTTAAACATGGGATTAACATGGCATCTAATTCGCTTAGGCTTTTTGGCACACCACGCAGAATATCTCGAAAATATTCTGTATCAACATGGGTCATGTCGTTATCAACTAGAAACTCAGCTTCAATGGCGCTTAAACTCGCACCAGCCATTTCCCATTGATATAGCGCTTGCATGGCATAATGACGCGCCTTACGACGGGCAGCCGGATTCGGTCGCCCTGCCATATTGTCTTTTCTTGGAATGGGGTTGTCGCTCATTAAGCCTCCAGCTGCTTAAGCAGGCTTACCATTTCGTAAGCGCTTAATGCAGACTCTTCACCTTTGTTTCCGGCTTTTGTACCAGCACGCTCAATGGCTTGTTCAATAGTATCAACAGTTAAAATGCCAAATGACACAGGAATACCTGTATTAAGTGCAATCTGTCCAAGACCTTTTGCCGCTTCACCAGCCACATAATCAAAGTGCGGGGTTGAACCACGAATCACAGCACCCAGGGCAATTACCGCATCGTATTGACCACTTTCAGCTAATTTTTTAACTACCAATGGCACTTCAAATGCACCTGGGCAATGAATTAATGTGATGTTGTCTTCACTGATACCATGACGAGTTAAACCACGTATGGCACCGTCAACTAATTTGTCGACAACAAATTCATTCCAAGTGGTTTGTACAATGGCAAACTTGGCTTGCATTGGGGTGAAGCTTCCTGCGATTGTTTTCATATTTATTACCTTTAAAATTTTAAAATATTTCTATAATTAGTGATTAATTATTTTTGAATGGAATGTATTCCACTACTTCTAAATTGAATCCAGATATACCAGTGAATTTCATTGGGCTACTTAATAAACGCATTTGCGTTACCCCTAAATCCCTTAAAATTTGCGACCCAGTACCTATAGTTACGTACGCGCCAGAACTGTCCACATCTGTAGTACGTTGCGGTTTTTGTCGCCCGAAAAATGTTTCGATAGAAGCTAATACGTCTTCACGTTCGCCCGCATTTAAAATAACGAGTGCGCCGGCTTCTTCTTTTGCAATGGCTTCTAATGCGTTACTTATTGACCAGCTTTTACTATTTGCCATTAATGCGCCAATAACATCACGTAATGTTTCTGCTTCTTGAACACGAATCAACGGAGCTTGTGAAGCCGCAACATCCCCTTTTGTGATGGCCAAGTGAGAGTCGCCATTAATGGTGTCACGGTATACGTTTAATTCAAATTCGCCATGCTCAGTGTTGATGGTATCGTTGCTGAGTTTTTCGATGGTTTGTTCGTTAGCCATGCGGTATTGAATTAAATCGGCAATAGTGCCTATTTTTAAATCATGCTCTTGGGCAAATACTTCTAGTTCTGGACGACGAGCCATGGTGCCGTCTTCATTCATAATTTCAACAATACAACCTGCTGGTTGTAAACCCGCTAAACGGGCAAGGTCACAACCTGCTTCAGTGTGACCTGCACGGGTTAATACACCGGCAGCTTTTGCACGTAATGGGAATATATGCCCAGGTTGCACTATGTCATCTGGTTTACCCATTGGGTTAACAGCTGCTTGTACCGTCACTGCACGGTCAGCAGCACTGATACCGGTTGTCACCCCTTCAGCCGCTTCAATAGATACGGTAAACGGCGTAGAAAATTTAGAGCCATTACCTGCCACCATTGAAGGTAAACCCAAATAATCGCAACGCTCTGGTGTTAAGGTTAAGCAAATTAAACCGCGCGCTTTACTGGCCATGAAATTAATAATTTCAGGTGTGACTTTTTCAGCGGCAACAATAATGTCACCTTCGTTTTCGCGGTCTTCATCATCCATGAGAATAACCATTTTGCCGTCGCGAATGTCTGCGATGATTTCTTCAATGCTGTTTAACGCCATGATCACACTCTGCTATTTTAAATTCAGGTTTAAACGAAACCGTGTTCAGCTAAAAAGCCCGCACTTAGGTTACTTTCGTTTGTTTTAGCTTGTCCTGTTATTAGTCGCTCTAAATAACGGGCAATTAAATCCACTTCTAAATGCACCTTTTGCCCAGGTGCACATCCGTACAAGGTGGTTTCCTTGGCGGTATGAGGCACTATATTCAATTCAAATACATGACCAGTAACAGCATTAACCGTAAGGCTAACACCATCTACTGTAATGGAACCTTTATGAGCAATGTATCGCCCTAATTCAGCTGGTGCTTGTATATGTAAACGAATTGAGCGAGCGTCTTCTTGGCGCTCGATTACTTGGCCTACGCCATCTACATGACCACTAACCAAATGCCCACCTAAACGAGTAGTAGGTGTCAGGGCTTTTTCTAAATTCACTTGATCGCCGATGTTAATCTCTGACCAGCGCGTGTGAGCTAATGTCTCATTACTGATGTCAGCACTAAAGCCCGAGGCTTGCAGGGTAATAACGGTCAAACACACGCCGTTTACAGCAATACTGTCGCCGAGCTTCACATCGGATAAATCTAATGCACCCGTTTCTATGGTGACACTTAAATCACCGCCTTTGGCCTGCTTAACTAACACCTTTCCGGTGGCTTCGATGATGCCTGTGAACATGGGTGCCTCTAATTACTTTGTTCTTCAAACACTAAGGTTAGGCGAATGTCATTGCCTACCATGCGGTTTTCGATGATCTTTAAATTCTGTTTTTCAGCCATCTGTGTCATGGGCCACTGCAATAATGGTCGAGCGTCGCTACCCATAAAACAAGGAGCCATGTAGAGCACCATTTCGTCAACTAAGCCTTGTCGGACAAACTCTCCTGCTAACGTGGCTCCGGTTTCAACTAGGACTTCGTTACATTGTTTTTCGGCTAAGATTTTGAGTAACTGAGTTAAGTCTAGCCCGTTCGCGGCTTGATCCAGTTGTATAGCCTCAATGCCTGCCTCTAACTCAACACCTTTTGTCACTGCCAGTAGTGTTTCCCCTGACTGCTTCAAAATTTTGGCATCCGCTGAAATTTGCCCTTGGCTATCAAGCACCACTCGAATTGGCTGCTGCGCTGCCGCTTCTTTGGCCCATTCATCATCCAAACCTAACTCATCCGCACGAACCGTTAATGAAGAGTCGTCCAATTTGATACTTCCAATGCCCGTTACTATGGCAGAGCTTCTAGCCCTTAAGCGCTGTACATCCTGACGGGCTTGCGGCCCCGTTATCCACTGGCTTTCTCCGCTTTGCATGGCGGTACGGCCATCTAAGCTGGTTGCCATTTTTAAACGCACAAAAGGCATACCGGCTTCCATACGTTTAATAAAACCAGGGTTTAATTCACGTGCTTGCTCTTCTAAAATGCCCACTGTGACATCGATACCTGCAGACTTTAACTTGGCAAATCCACGACCACTTACTTGAGGGTTTGGGTCTTTCATGGCGCACACCACATGGCGCACACCCGCTGCAATCAAACCTTCACTGCAAGGTGGAGTACGGCCAAAATGGCTGCATGGCTCCAAAGTCACATAAGCAGTGGCATCTTTTGCTTTCTCACCTGCCATTGCCAAGGCATTCACCTCAGCGTGACCTTCACCAGCTTTGCGATGGTAACCTTCGCCAATAATTTGCCCGCTTTTAACAATCACACAGCCTACTCTTGGGTTCGGGTCTGCGGTGTATAGGCCCCTTTTAGCAAGGGCAATGGCTCTGGCCATATATTGATGATGGCTCATGATGGCAACTCAGAATCGCTTTCTTCAAGAATATCTAACTGTGCATCGTTCTTACGGTTGTCATGACGAATACGATCAATCTCTTGGCGAAATTCATCGATATCTTGAAATTTACGGTAAACAGAGGCGAATCGAACATAAGCTACTTGGTCAAGCTTGCGTAGTTCGTCCATGACCAACTCACCTACAAGGCGGCTTTTCACTTCGCGCTCACCGGTGGCGCGTAATCTGGCCATAATGTGCAATATAGACGCTTCGACATCTTCAACACTCACAGGGCGCTTTTCTAAGGAACGCTGCATACCAGCACGAAGCTTTTGCTCATCGAAAGGAACACGGGTGCCATTGCTCTTAACCAACTTGGGCATGAGTAATTCTGCGGATTCAAACGTGGTGAAGCGCTCATCACAGGCCTGACATTGGCGACGACGGCGAACTTGTTCACCCTCGGCCACTAGGCGCGAATCGATCACTTTTGTGTCTTGTTCACCGCAAAACGGACAGCGCATGGCAAATCCTGTGTTAAAGAGCTAAAAAAGGGGGCAAATTATACCTGTTTATGCTCTGGGTGAAAACCGTCAAAAATAGGCTTAGAGCCAGTTAGCTAGGCATTTATAGATCATTTATATGGGTCAAGACGAAGGCCTGCAGAGCAATTTTGTCATTTGCGGGTAAATCATGGAACTGCAAGCCCACGGAGCAGCCGTTTTCTATTTCTTGCTTTGAACGGGCCGTGGCAGGAACAGATAACTCATATTCAATTTCCGTTACGACCAATTTAAATATCAGGTGTATTTCACTCCCCACTTCAAAGTCAAATTTGCGCCCAATAATACGGGCTCCATTTAAGCTTAAATCCACAATTTTAGCCGAGGTTGTCTGTGCATTACCTTCTTCTTCAAACTCCACTCGAGAGATCACCTCCACATCAGCACGTACATTTTGACGCACCTCACCTATCAAAACTTCATCAGGCATTTTCAGATGCATATGAGAAAACGGTGCCGTACTGATATGAATTACTTCTGTTTGAAAAGCACAAGCGCTACTTTTACGTCCGTAAAAAAAGCGCACGTTAATCTTCTCACCCACTTTGATCCCCATTCCAGTAGGCATAGTGACGATAATTGAAGCATTGCGCCGATAACCTACCAGAATAGATTTCTCGCGCACGTCTGTATAACCTTCAAATTGCAATTGCAGCAATTGACCAGGGCTAAGTTTTAAGTCTAAAAAGTCGGCGCTTTGTCCTTCCATGCACAACACATCCACGTACAATGTTATTTTAAGTGTAGATGCTTTTGAACAGGATTGATGATTAATGATGAACTTCACTAAAGCCAGTTTTCTAATAACCAGCCTATCGATTCTTAGTGCATGCTCTTCACAAGGGGCTTATAACGCAATGAAAAGTAACCAGTGCTTAGAAAAGACTGGGCGCATTCAGTGTAATGACATTGAAGATTATGAAACGTATAAACACAAACGCGATGAACTTTTGAAAAAAAATCCATAAAAAAGCCCGACTATTGCCGGGCTTTCACTGTATATATATTCAAATTACGGTTATTGAGTCTGCATAATCTGCGGGGCAAAACCCATTCCCCAGATAATAACGGTAGCAGCCATCATTCCCACTAGCGCACATAGGCCTACGGTTAAAATAGAGCTGGCAAAAATGAAACCGCGCTCTTCAGGTATATTCATAAAAATGGGCACACCTGAATACAATAAGTAAACCGTATAAGAGACTGCTGCCAATACAATAAATACATCTAACCATAAGATAGGTACCAATCCAGCTAAACCCGATAAAAACAGTGGTGTAGATGTAAACGTGGTAAATAGCAGGCAACGCTCTAAGCTGGCCTCAGCTCCAAACGTTCGCTCCATCCAATACGTGGTATATGCCATAAAAAACATACCCGCGAGCAATGCTAAGTAAAACGCCCCCGCCAGAGGCAAGGCTGACTCAAAACTGAGAAAGTAAAACTCAGTTCCTACAAAGCTCCACCCAACCTGCGTAACACCCACAAGCAGTGCAAACGGCGGTATTGCAGCAAGAAAAAGTAAGTGCGTTAAATAGATGTGTCCTAAGGAGTGGTTTTCTTTTTTGATAGAATCCCATTCCGCCCTTGGATGATAAAGCAATCCGAACATGTGTTGTAAATACATAACCTTCCCCTAATTTGGCTGGTTGTTTTTGTTCAGTTAAGCGTACGACTTAGGAAACTCCTTCGCTCATTTCGAATAGCCTAATCTAATGATTAGACTTCATGGTCGACAGAAAATTTATACCTCCTTCTGTCTTATACACTGACATAAATAATGGTTAACGAGCTATTAAAATGCAATTAACTGCACATAATGATCCAATAACAGCGCCGCAAATAACCATAGAATATAAACAATAGAGAATTTAAAGGTTTTACGTGCATTTGGGTCAGTTGGATGACACCACATGCGATATGTTAGCCACGTAAATTTGGCATTGATAACAGTGACAATGGATAAATAAATCAAACCTTGTGTTCCAATCAATACAGGACCAATACTGACAACACACAACAACAAGCAATATAACCATGCTTGAAATGCAGTGAACTCAATTCCATGAGTGACTGGCAACATGGGAACACCAGCCTTGGCATAATCATCGCGTTTATAAATAGCCAACGCCCAAAAATGCGGTGGTGTCCATGTAAAAATAATCAACACCCAAAGCAATGCCTCTGGCCCAACTTGTCCGGTAACAGCACAGTATCCTAAAAGTGGAGGCATCGCTCCCGCTAAACCACCTACAGTAATATTTTGCGGTGTTGCAGGCTTAAGCCATAAACTATAAATGACACCATAAGCGAACATAGATGCAACAGACAACACGCTGGTTAACAAGTTAAGCTGCCAATATAGTAATGCCGCACCAAACAGCAATAATGCCATGGAAAATATAAAGGCTGATTCGGCACTGACTTTACCAGTGGCAACGGGACGGCGTTTCGTACGTTGCATTTTTGTATCGCGATAGCGATCAACCAAATGATTTAATACAGCCCCGCTCATTGCGCAAGCCCCCACACCAACCAAGGTATAAAACAATTTCAGAAATGCAATATTAGTATCACTGGCCAGTAAAAAACCCACCATGACAGTAAATAACATGACTGCCACTACTTTAAATTTGGTTAATGCAAAATAATCTTTGATAGTTCCTGTGTACTTTTCTGTACTTTGCCAAACACTAATTCTTTCCATCATGCCCTACCTTTTTATTGGTTAAGCTAAAAGTTCTTTAGCAAAGTATTTTTCGTCGCTTAATTCATCCATTGCTAATAATCCATTCAGTGCACCTAGCCATAACAGCATGGCAAATGTGTTGTGTAACAAGGCCAAACTTAAGGGTAATAACCACACAGCATTTAGAATGCCTAAACTAATTTGTATAAACAGAATTGACCCACAGAATGCTAATCTGCGTTTTTGTAATGGATATTTAAACACCAAGAGAATAAACAATAACAAGACAGCTAAAGCACCTAATCGATGAACCCATTGAATGGCCATACGCTGATGATTTGAGCCAATTCCGCCTAAATATTCATCGCCCTCCACCATGGGTGAATGTAATATTTCAGCGTTGATTTCAACCCACCAATTACCCTGACAAGTTGGGAAGTCTGGACAAGCCAGTCCAGCGTAATGGCTAGATGTCCATGCACCCAGAGCCATTTGAAAAATAATAATTAGCGCAAATGCACTCCACCAAGAACGCCATTGAGGTTCTCGGTTACTGGTTATCACACGCCATATTAAAAACTGTGCGCCTAAAGTAACCGCACCACCAAGAAGATGCGCACTGACCACGGGAGGCCAAAGACGTAATGTGACGGTCCACATGCCAAACAGGCCCTGCAAAACCACCCAAACACAAAGAAACACCGCCAACCAACGTAGCGCACCTAAGTAACGGGGCCAAATCAAAGCCGCCTGAATTAAAATGCTGAGCCCCAAAGCACTTGCTGCGTAGCGATGAATCATTTCCATCCATGCTTTACCAGAGTCGAATTGCCATTGGGTAAATTCGATAGCCGCTTCATTTGAAATTGGGAATGGGTGTCCATAACAAACAGGCCAATCAGGGCAGCCAAGTCCTGCATCTAATAAGCGAGTGAGCGCACCGAGCGTTATCACAAGCAGTGTAAGTAGAATGTTAAAAAGGGCAAAGCGTTGCATGCTTACCTCAACTTTATTATTTTTATTTTCCGTTATGTTTTAGTAAAACCTTTAAATCTTTTAATAAATTATAAGCACCACTTTCATTCGCTTGATAAGACAATAGCACCAAGCCTTTATGATTTGCGATGAACAATCCGTGATCCATATGGTTAAGTGACTGTACCGTGTTATGTGTGACACTTACTTTATTTTGATTTTTTCCTAGCGCCATTTTCACTCTTAACAATAGATTTTCCCACTGATCACACTGACTATTACAATCTTGATTACGCCAAACAATTTGCCAATTATTATCTTGTATCTTATCTATATAGTTAGTTGTATTAAGCCATTCACCACGAGCCTTATCGGCTACTTTTTGCTTATCATCTAACAGCATTAATGACACAGCAAAGGGTGCCACTAAGACTAACAACATAACGATTAGGGGAAGTTTTTTCATTTAATTATCCCTCTTTAAACTAGCTGCCAATAAAATTAGCAGGCCACAAATTGCTAATAAAAACCATTGCAACGCATAGCCTTGATGCCGATGAAAACTTAAATACGGAGCTTTAATGTCTTGCTTGGCTAACATTCCTTTACCGGATTGCTGAATGAAAATTTCATCTGATAATGGATAATTAAGCGTTTTTGAAAAGTCCTCAAAGTTAATAGATTGGATACGATTAGGTATTGAATCTTCAATTTGAGTACTGAATTGAACAGGTGTTTTATAGGGTTTTATTATGCCTGATATCTCAATCCCTCCGTGAGCATCTTCAATTTTTGGCAATACATTACGGGTTTCATATGGTACAAAGCCACGATTCACTAAATAAGTTTTATCATTACTAGAAAATGGCGTAATAACCGCATAACCCGCACGACCCGATCTGGTTTGGTTGTCGAGAAACAAACTGTATTCATTCAAAAATCGGCCAGTGATAATAATTTTTTCATAAACCACAGCTTTAAATTGATAAGACTTGCTATACTGCCATCCAGCAGCCAGCAAACAAATGGATACTCCAATTAGCATAACCAGACTGTAAAGTGGCTTTATTTCAAAGTGCCAATTTCGATTCACATTTAAAATCAAAGGATTCGACATGTTAAAGGCTCTCATTTTATTTTTTTTATTCTGTAGTATCGTTGCACTTTTTTATGGTTTGTATCATTTAGTCAGCGCCCCTAAAAGTTCAGAAAAAACATTTAAAGGCTTAAAATATCGAGTAATATTTGCTGCCTGTACCATTGTCTTAATTGGTTTATACTTTTTTCTTAGTCAATACACTTAAAAAGTAAAAAGCGACAATTAAAAGACGTACACAAAAGTAAATAGCATTAACCAGACCACATCGACAAAATGCCAGTACCAAGCGGCTGCTTCAAAGCCAAAATGGTCATCCGGCTTAAAGTGGTCATTTTTTACTCGCCAATACATGACAAAAATTAAAATACCGCCCAAAGTCACATGCACACCATGAAAACCGGTCAATAAAAAGAAAGTAGAACCGTAGATACCGCTGTTAAGTGTCAAATTTAAGTCATTCATTGCATGACCATATTCGTAAATCTGAACGCATATAAATGCCACACCTAAAGCCAAGGTGATGCCCATCCACATTAGCGTGCCTTTCTTGTCTTGCTCTCTTAGACAGTGATGGGCCAAGGTTAGAGTCAAGCTAGAAATAATCAGCAATACCGTGTTAACAAAAGGTAATTTCCAAGCATCAATAACCCCCATTGCCCCAGGAAATGTGGACATGTCTGGTGTTTTCAATAGTGGCCAATGAGCACTAAACCCTTGCCATAACATATTAGCTTCGCCTTTTGCCCCTTCACCACCTAACCACGGCACTGCGAACATTCGCGCATAAAATAGCGCGCCAAAGAATGCCGCAAAAAACATGACCTCTGAAAAAATAAACCAAGCCATGCTGATGCGAAATGAGCGTTTAAGTTGATCGCTATTTAAACCGCGTAAGCCTTCGCTAATTACCTCTCCAAACCAACCAAACAACATATATAGCATCAAAAATGCTGCTATAAACGCTAATATCACAGAGCCTGTACCCACATGGCCCTGACTGCTTTCATGTATTATTGAAGCCATGGAATAAATGGTTAAAAAAACCGCCACCGCACCAAAAATCGGCCAGTGACTTCGAGCGGGAACATAATATTTAGGTGTGTTCAAAATGTACCTCCTAGGGTTTCACTTTGATAAAGGCGATAGGAAAGCGATAAGTGATTCACTTCCTCTGGAGCTTTGGCACTTAAGGTAACCTGCAATGGTAACTTCACCTTAGTCTTAGCTGGAACAACTTGTTGGGTAAAACAAAAACATTCAATTTTGACTAAATACTCTGCCCATACACCAGGTGCCACACTGGGCACAGCCTGAATGGTTACAGGATAATCATATGGATTAGTTAACTCATAATAAGTGGTAATGAGTTTCCCCGCCTGTAGTTCTAAGGTTTTATTTTCAGGTTTAAACTGCCAAAGATCTCTTGAATCCGCATCGGCTAAAAACTGTAAGTTTGCCCTCTGCGCATGATTTAAATCTTGCCGACTTGCTTCATCCACACTTAAAACCTGAAAATTTTTACCATTCAAACCTGTCACTGCGCAGAACACATCATATAAAGGCACTAGCGCAAAGCCGAAGCCAAACATAGCTAGAGGTATTAATGATAATTTCCACGGTGACATTTTTTTCATACTCACCTCAGTTTATTTATTTCACTACAGGGGGTTCTTGAAACGTGTGATACGGGGCCGGACTTGGTATCTCCCACTCTAATCCCTCAGGTTGCTCCCAAACCTTATCAGTGGCTTTTTCGCCTTTACCACCAATAGTTGTACGCCAGACGTTGTAAATAAAGATCAGCTGACTCATACCAAAAATAAATGCGCCCACTGAAACAATGGCATTAAAGTCAGCAAACTGAAGAGCGTAATCCGGAATTCGACGCGGCATACCTGCTAAACCAATAAAGTGCATAGGGAAAAACGTAATATTTACACCCACAAAACTTAACCAGAAATGCCACTTACCTAAGGTTTCGCTATACATGCGTCCACACCATTTTGGTAACCAGTAATACACCCCAGCCAAAATACTAAACAATGCACCTGGTACTAATACATAATGGAAATGGGCCACAACAAAGTAGGTATCGTGATATTGAAAATCAGCCGGTGCTATGGCGAGCATTAATCCACTTAATCCACCGATGGTGAACAAAACAACAAAGGCAATTGCAAATAACATGGGTGTTTCGAATGTCATAGAACCTCGAAACATCGTGGTTACCCAGTTAAACACTTTTACACCTGTTGGTACTGCAATTAACATGGTGCTGTACATAAAGAATAACTCCCCTACTAATGGCATACCCACAGTAAACATATGATGCGCCCATACAATAAAACTTAGTAAGGCAATGGATGCAGTTGCCCACACCATAGAGGTGTAACCAAACAAAGGTTTACGTGAAAATGTAGAAATAATATGAGAGACAATACCAAAGGCAGGTAAAATCATAATGTACACTTCTGGATGCCCAAAAAACCAGAAAACATGCTGAAACATAACAGGGTCACCACCGCCTGCTGCATTAAAAAATGATGTGCCAAAGTGAATGTCCATCAACATCATGGTAACGACACCTGCCAAAACAGGCATCACTGCAATTAATAAAAAAGCCGTGATTAACCATGTCCAAACAAATAATGGCATTTTCATAAACGTCATGCCGGGTGCGCGCATATTAAAAATCGTCACAATAACGTTTACTGCACCCATGATTGAGCTTATCCCCATAAGATGAACACTGAAGATAAAAAACGTTACACTAGGTGGTGCATAATCGGTTGAAAGCGGAGCATAAAAAGTCCAGCCAAAATTAGGCGCACCACCTTCCATAAACAGCGTGCTAATTAACATGCCAAATGCAAATGGCAGTAACCAAAACGACCAGTTATTTATGCGCGGCAATGCCATATCAGGGGCGCCCACCATCATGGGCACTAACCAATTAGCCAGCCCCACAAACGCTGGCATAATGGCACCAAATACCATAATTAAACCGTGCATCGTGGTCATTTGGTTAAAAAAGTTAGGGTCAACTAACTGTAGACCCGGCTGAAATAATTCAGCGCGAATCACAAATGCCATAATACCGCCAATCAGCAAAGAGCTAAGCGCCAGTATTAAATACATGGTTCCAATATCTTTATGATTGGTGGTATACAACCAACGTAAGATGCCTTTATCTGGGCCGTGATGTTCGTGTGAATCTATTGCGTGCGACATGTTCTCACTCCCCTATTTGCCCGATTCTTTTTGTTGTTTGACTTGCTTAGGTGTCGCCATGTCACCTTTATTATTCCCCCAAGCATTTCGCTCATAAGTAACAACTGCCGCAACATCACTAACACTCAGCTGCTCTGCGAATGCGGACATCGAGGTGCCTTTTTTACCATTAAGCACAATATCGATGTGCGCTTTAATATCCCCCAATGCTATGGCGCTACCTTTTAATGCAGGGAATACAGGTGGCATACCTGAGCCATTCACCTGATGACAAGCGGCACAATTGGATTTATATATTTTTTCACCTTGCACCATAAGCTCATCAAAACTCATGTCTTTTACTTCTCGTGCAGCAGCTTGTAGTTTTGACTCCTTGGTTATCCAAGCTTGGTATTCATCTTTAGAAACTGCTTTAACCACAATAGGCATAAATCCATGACCCTTACCGCATAACTCTGTACATTGCCCGCGGTAAATACCGGGCTTATCAATTATTGTCCACGACTCATTAATAAAACCCGGTATGGTGTCTTTTTTAACGGCAAGCTCTGGCACCCACCAAGAATGAATAACGTCTTTAGCTGTTAATAAAAATCGGATTTTTGTATTAATAGGCACGACTAATGGCTTATCTACTTCAAGTAAGTAGTTTTCGCTCTTGGTTTGAGTATTGTCAATTTGCTCTTGTGGTGTTGACAAAATGGAAAAGAAATCAACATCTTCGTTCAAATAGGTGTATCGCCACTTCCACTGATATCCGGTTACTTGAATATCAATTTCTGCTTCTTTTGTGTCGTACATTTCTATGAGTGTTTGAGTGGCCGGTATTGCCATCACAACCAAAATCAATAATGGGATAATGGTCCATAGAATTTCGACCGCTGTGCTTTCATGAAAGTTTGCCGCTTTTGCGCCACGACTTTTTCGATGATAGATAATGCTATAAAGCATGACACCAAATACAACCACAGCGATCGCCACACAGATATAAAATATCGTCATGTGAAGTTCGTGAACATTTTGGCTTATTGTTGTAACACCTTCCGGTAAATTTAGATTCCACTGTGCTAGCGCAGAATGACTAATTAATAGAAGTAAAGCGGATACAGCTGAAATTCCCAATCGGTTCATGGGACCCCCTCAGGCTGATTTGGATTTTATAGTTATTGTTACTTGAGTATAGCAACGCAATTGAAAAACAGTAGAAATGAAATGAGGTTTTCCATGGTTTTTTTAGACGTGTCATGCCTAATTGATGACTATTTTTTTTAATTTACACAAAAGCAGACAATATTTTTTTCATTAAATAGTTGGCCTTTTTTATGCACACTCATCTCAATATGATTATTTTTAAAAATTAAATATTCATTATTAATAAATAACATGAATATTTTTTTGAATACGTCACAACTTTGACAAGCTATTAAAGGATTACATTATGAGTATAAAAGTAGGAATAAATGGCTTTGGAAGAATCGGTCGATTAGCATTAAGAGCCTGCCTTGAAAATGAAAAAATAACTGTTGTAGCAATTAATGATTTAATGAGCACAGAATATATGGCTTATTTGCTTCAATATGATTCTACCCACGGACAATTAAAAAAACCTATCTCTCATCAACAAGATACATTAACCATAGAATCAAAAAGCATTCAAATTACCCACCAAAAAAAAACCTACTGACTGTGCTTGGGGGAAATATCAGTGTGATGTCGTATTAGAGTGCACTGGGTTATTCACTGAATTAGCCGCTGCAAGCGAACACTTACAAGCGGGAGCTAAAAAAGTCATTATCAGTGCTCCCCCCCTGATGCCCCTATGTATGTGATGGGGGTAAACCATCATAACTATCAAAATCAAGAAAGCGTCATTTCAAACGCAAGTTGCACGACAAACTGTTTAGCGCCTTTAGCAAAAATCATCAACGATAAATGGGGTATTTCAGAAGGCCTAATGACTACCATCCATGCAGCTACAGCGTCTCAGCGAACCGTTGATGGAGCCATAGAAGGTGATTGGCGTGGCGCCAGATCCATGGGTAACAACATCATACCCAGTTCGACCGGTGCCGCGAAAGCCGTTGGTAAAGTCATTCCTGATTTAAGCGGAAAATTAACTGGTATGGCATTTAGGGTGCCAACCACAGATGTATCAGTAGTAGATTTAACCGTACGCTTAAAAAAACCGGCGCCTTTTCAAGGTATTTGTAATGAAATAATGCGCGCAAGCGAACAAGAAATGAAAGGAATAATGGCTTATACACATGACCCTGTTGTAAGCAGTGACTTCATACACGATGCCCATAGCAGTATTTTTGATGCTAGTGCGTGCATTGTACTGAATGATCAATTTATAAAACTGGTTAGTTGGTATG
The DNA here is from genome assembly GCF_040371755.1 of Oceaniserpentilla sp. 4NH20-0058. Classification (NCBI taxonomy): domain Bacteria; kingdom Pseudomonadati; phylum Pseudomonadota; class Gammaproteobacteria; order Oceanospirillales; family Oceanospirillaceae; genus Oceaniserpentilla; species Oceaniserpentilla sp. 4NH20-0058. Next base: position 166,874 of record NZ_BAABWE010000008.1, on the reverse strand, counting down.
ATAACGAATGGGGGTACGCAAATCGCTTAGTTGATTTAACCCAATACATTAGCCAAGACAAAAGCAGCCACTAGCAATACTAAATATGACTTACGAAGTATTCAGTTGTTTACACTATCGGCGATGTAATCTCTGTCAGCAGGGTACTTCCATTAGGGTATTTAAGCCCATATATCGAAGATATGGTTACCCTCGTATAAAACAAAAACACCCATGGCATAATATCTGCCAATTTCCACGCAAAGGACTCTGAGTACTATTAGAGAAACCTATAACAAAACTTGTCAGAAGATCACTGAGTAGCTTCACGGCTTAAAGAGAGTACACAGCATATAAATAGAAGAGAATTCATAATTTGATTACCCATGAGCTTTTGGGGTTTTAATTCTTAATATTAAATGCGAACTATTGTTATTAAAAAATAATATGCTACTTTTTTGGTATTGTGATCACTTTTAATACACAACTAATACTAAAATACCAGACACGGCCTTCCAATTTGAACATTGTCTATATTAAAACACCAACCAGTTCACATATAATTAGATCACTTTTCAAACCACGTTTTATGCAGTTAATTCAACTCCCATCAAGGTTAGTTATGAAATTACGAAATTTTCTATTCGTCCCACTTGCGTTAAGCATAATGGCAGCACCTGCACTAGCAGACAAAAAAAAGACTCCTAGAGGTAAGCCTTTTAAAGCACTACTAGCACTAATAGAAGAAAACCAAGCTTTAATTCAAGCAAACACAGCTAGTATTGAAAGCTTGAATTCAGAAGTTGACACTTTGATATCTGAATTAGCTGACACACAAGCAAACATAGCAGCCTTATCAGACCAAGTGGACTCAAACGAGGCACAAATAGCAGCGCTTTTAGCGCAAGTCGCTAGTAATTCATCTGATATTGTCACATTAGAAGCCGCACTAACTGCCGCCATTGCAGACACAGTTCAACTTCGCGCTGAATTAGAAACGGCTCTTGCACAATTAGACACAGACCTTCGTGGCCTAATTAGTACTAACTCCGGCTTAATTGTTCAAATCAATACTTTAATTGCTGACCTTCAAACACAAGTTAGCGACAATACAGCCTCTATTAACCCATTAACAACACAAGTAGCGGGTTTATTGGCAACCGTAATGGCTAATACAAATAGCATTACCTTGATTCAAATCGATAACACTCAACTGAACAATGAACTTGATGGATTAAATACAAGCTTATCGACCTTAGTTACAGAACTTGAAGTCGTTAAAAATCGTATTCAAACACTTGAATCTTTATACGATGGCATAGAACAAAATGATGCCAGCCTAGCAGATTTATTAGTAGGTGATACGACTTCTGGCTCTTTAGAGTCAAATGATGAACGCAGTCAATCACAGACCTGCTCACTAAACTCAGACAGTGGTCGCGGCGTAATTGATGGCGATTGTTACGCCGACTATTACACTTTATATGTAGCTGAAGAAAGCACCGTCACTATTGATTTAGGTTCGCCAGATTTGGATGGAGCCAACTATGGGACAGGAAACTTCTTTGATACTTACCTAATTTTGCATACCCCTGATGATCTAAGCGGCAATATTGCTGCAGATGATGATAGTGGGAATGGTGTGAACTCTCAAATCACAACCACATTACAACCAGGTACGTATGTGATTGAAGTAACCGCTTCCAATATTTATAACTCAGGAGCAAACGATTACCAGCTTCGCGTTCAGTAATCGTTTTACAAGCATAAAAAAGGCGAGCATTGCTCGCTTTTTTTATCCTTGTTAGAAACTCAGTCATTCATGAACGCTGAATACTGAGAGTAACCAAAACCCTAAATGTTCTTCTAACAAACTAGAAGTACTTTTAACCGTTATAGCAACCAATAATTCAAAAACATAATACCAAGCCACAAAAATAGTAATAACTCTGGAACGCTGTTTAGTCCGTCGCGTAACACCAATACTCAATACTCAATACTCAATACTCAATAAACCCTCGCAGAAATGAATCACATACACCTTTCATTAAATTTAAAATTACCATAGCCGATAACATGACTTAACTAATCTTAAGAAAAAGATACAAACCGAATAAAAGGTAATATATAAAAATGATTCGAAAACCATATTACCCTCATAATGAAATATTCTTAAAATCGGATTTATACATAACCACCTCAATGCATACCTTAACCATTACCATGTCAGCTATAGACTGAATTCATATCCAACTATGCAGAACATCTATTTCAATTTGAAAGCATTTAAGTCTAACCTACACCTACAGAGAAAATAGGATATCCCAATGTTAGAATTTGAAAACAAAGTTGCTCTAATCACAGGAGCCAGCACAGGTATTGGCAAAGCCACCGCAAAAGCCTTTGGAGCTCAAGGTGCTAAGGTTGTTGTCGCAGACGTGAATTTAGAGCTTGGCCAAGCCACAGCCAATGAAATTTCTGACAACGGTGGTGAGGCCTGCTTTATAGCCTGTGATGTAACACAAGAAGATCAAGTAATTGCTCTTGTGAAGGGCACCGTAGAAAAATATGGTCGATTAGATATTGCTTTTAACAATGCGGGTATCGAAATTGAAAACAACAAAATCGAACACTGCGAAACCAGCGTGTTTGATAAAGTAATCGACGTGAACGTAAAAGGGGTTTGGTTATGTATGAAACATCAAATTCCTGTTATGTTGGAATCCGGTAACGGCGGTTCAATTGTTAATACCGCATCAGTAGCGGGATTATTTGCAGCCCCTAAAATGGCAGCATATTCTGCAAGTAAACACGCAGTCGTAGGTTTAACTAAATCAGTAGCCGTTGAATACGGCCGTAAAGGCATTCGCGTAAATGCAGTTTGTCCAGCAGTTATTGAAACTGAAATGGTTCGCCGCTCAGCTGAAAAAGATCCAAAACGTTTTGAAATTACTAAAAGTATGCACCCAATTGGTCGAGTAGGTCAGGCTGAGGAAGTAGCTGAAGCAGTTCTATATTTATCTAGTAAAGCAACATTCACCACAGGCTTAGCATTACCTGTAGATGGTGGATTTACAGCACAATAATTTAGCTTCAGCTTGATAAAAAATCGTTTACTCTCATTGAGTAAACGGTTTTTAAGACAGCTCCAATCTCGAACTATATTCATTATCTAAAATTAGCCATCCGTCACACTAAAAACCCCACTGGATCGAGCAATCCGCTGTTCATTCACTACAAAATAACAATTAGCAAAGGACAATCTTCGCCCTACTTTTTGTATATCTGTATGCACTTCTAACCAATCACCTACTTGAGCTTTACCCACATAATCAATGGTTTGGCTTACTGTTACCACGGGTGTAGGCGGATTTGTAGAAAAAGCAACGCTATAACCCATGGCAATATCTGCAAGGGTTCCGTATATACCGCCATGAACGGTACCACGTGCATTACAATGCTTATCTTCCACTAATAAACCCACCACCAAACCTGTTTTACCTTTTTTCTGATAAATAGGGCCAATCATATCGGTAAACGGGCTGGTTCGAGCTAAAAGTTTAAAATCCTTTTTAAATGAATTCACGTATATCTCCTTAAGATATCAATACATGAAATTATAAAACCATACACATTCTATTGTTTCCAATTCTATTCATGCATTCACTATCATGCTCAGGATGAATATATATAAACACCTAAAAAATGTTAATGCATCGAATAAGGCATAGATAAAGACTCATGCCCCAAAAAATGAGCTCTCCTTGAACATTTATCCATATACAGGCCAAAAACACCAAAGTTTATTACTTTAGTTATAGGGCATAGATTTTGCTCTACAAATGAACCCCAATTAAAAAAGATTAAGATAATGAATTTGGATATTAAATTTGAAGACACTCGCTACCCTCTACCAGAATTCAGTAAAGAAGACGCCATCTTGAAAGTGCGCATCGCCGAAGATGCATGGAATAATAAAAATCCTGAAAAAATTGCCACTGCATATAGCCTTAATAGCCAATGGCGTAATCGCGATGAATTTGTGAATGGTCGAGACCAAATCATTCAATTCTTGAGTGATAAATGGAATAAAGAATTGGAGTACCGTTTAATTAAAGAACTATGGGCTTATGAAAAAAATCGCATTGCCGTACGCTATGTTTATGAATGGCACAATAAAAACGGAAACTGGTTTCGCAGTCACGGCAATGAAAACTGGGCCTTTAATGAAAAGGGGCTCATGACGGAACGTCATGCAAGTATCAATGACGTGGCCATTTTAGAAAGTGAACGTAAATTTTTATGGCCCCAAGGCCCACGACCTGCCGACCACCCAAGCTTAAGTGAATTAGGAATGTGATTTTTAGAAAAATTTAATATGTTTATGACTTTTTTGGATCAAACATATTAACAGTACCAGTTTGTGCAAAATTCTGAGCACAAGATTGGCATATACACGCCTTTCCTCTTTTAGGGATAGGCACCTGTGCTAACAGTTCGTTAGGGAATTGGATGTTTGAATCTTCACACCAGCAAGGGTTTTCGGTATCAGCTACATCTAAATTAGCACACTTATTTTGTTGCTGACACAAAGGACAAAGCAAAGGGTCAACGATTGGCTTATTAATCATTGATTACACCGGCATGGTTTACCAATGTGTCTTTGGCCCCTTGCTTCAATGTAATTTTCATATGATCTGGAATAGGTATTTTACTATGACTCTGGGCATCGACCATCACATACACTATTTCAGCTTGTGCCACAGCAGTATTAGAATGATAATTTTTAAAATTAACCTCAAATGAGAACGAGCTATTACCAACATGCTTAGCACTCACTTCACAAGCTAGTACCTCATCAAAATGTGCAGGTCCCTGCCAATTAATTGAATAACTCACCACTTGATTATCAAAACCCGCTTGCAACAAATCGTTATAATCGCCCCAAATAGCACGTATAAATTCACTAACGGCAATATCGACATAATCAGAATAGCGGCCATTAAACACCACTTTTTGCGCATCGCATTCGCTATAGCGAACCCGCAGTAAATAGGTGAATTTTTTTTGCATAAATCTCCAGTATTAACTACATGTATTGAATTAAGCTAGCGCCAATAAACGCACCAATCATCAATACAATAACATAATAAAATATTGGGTTATTCCTGTGTCGCTCTAAGCTTGAGCTCGTTATTGGCGGCTCCGCATCCCACTTCTTAATGAGTTCTTTGGCTGCATCGTAATCCCCTTCATCCACCATGACCCGAACAACCCCAGATGCTTGTATTTCGCCCACTGCCCCTTGCAAAAATTCACCGTCTACACGAGCATTTAAGTGGGCTTGTTCAAGCAGATTCACGATCATATGGGCTTCGAGTCCGTTTTCAGCTTCATATAATTTTTTCATGGTGTAATCCGTTTATATTTTTATTATTTTTTAGACTGAGTTGTGGGTTATGACCTCGCTGCGCTCAATCTAACCCACCTTACATTTGAAATATATTTACTCTTCGTCTTTACGTATTACTTCAATACTAGAAACATTTTGGAAGCCGCGCGGTAATTTATTACCACGACGACCACGTTCACCCTGATAATGCTCTAAGTCTTTAAACTTCATTTTCACATGACGTTTACCTGAGTTCACTACCAGCATATCCCCTTCTTTCATCAGTGATAAACCAATTAGGTTTTCCGTACCACCTGTGCCTAAGTTAATAATTTTATTACCCTTACCTTTAGACATCACCGGTAAATCCGCAACAGGGAAGGTTAATAAACGGCCTTCATTGCTGACGGCTACCACCCAGTCTTTTGATAAATCTTGTACTCTAATCGGTTGATGTAATTTCTTGTCTTCTGGTTTATTTAACAAGGCTTTACCGGCTTTGTTTTTCGATAACATTTCTTCAAAGGTGGTGATAAACCCATAGCCAGATTCGCTAGCTAATAGGTATTGATCTTTATTTTGACCGACCAACATAGCGCTAAGTGTTGCTCCACTTTGTAAGCTAATCGAGCCTGAAACAGGCTCGCCATAACCCCGAGCTCCCGGCAAGCCATGAATATTGATACTATAACTGCGCCCTTTGCTATCAATGAAGGCCGCTTGTTGATTGGTTTTAGCATTGGCTTGTATTAGGAATTTATCCCCCGACTTATACGCTAACGTAGGGCCGTCTATATCGTGTCCCTTGGCAGCACGAATCCAGCCTTTTTCTGAAAGTACAACTGTTACAGGGTCTGCGCCCATTAAATCAGTTTCTGATAAGGCTTGTGCTTCTTGACGTGTCACCATAGGGCTGCGGCGTTCATCACCATAGGTTTCTGCGTCTTGAGTGATTTCTTTTTTTACTAGGGTTTTCATGCGGCGCTCTGAACCTAGGGTTTTTTCTAGGCCCTCGCGTTCTTTTTGTAGTTCGTCTTGCTCGCCACGTATGCGCATTTCTTCAAGTTTGGCTAAGTGACGTAGTTTTAATTCAAGAATGGCTTCAGCTTGAATGTCTGACAAACCAAAACGTTCGATAAATACTTGCTTGGGTTTGTCTTCGGTGCGAATAATTTCAATCACTTCGTCGATATTCAAGAACGCTACTAACAAACCATCTAAAATATGTAAACGCGCCAATACTTTCTCTAAACGATGCTGCAAACGGCGGCGTACGGTTTCGGTACGGTAAGTTAGCCATTCGCTGACAATGGTACTTAGGGTTTTCACCTGAGGTAAACCATCAATGCCGATCATGTTCATATTCACACGATAGCTTTTCTCTAAATCCGTAGTAGCAAATAGGTGATTCATTAGTTGATTCACATCTACGCGATTCGATTTAGGTGTAATAACTAAGCGGGTTGGATTCTCGTGATCAGACTCATCACGCAAATCGGTTACCATAGGCAGTTTTTTCTTCTGCATTTGATCGGCAATTTGTTCTAATACCTTATTGCCTGAACATTGGTGTGGTAGATCGGTGATCACAATATCACCGTCTTCCATGGTGTATACCGCACGCATTTTTACGCTACCACGTCCGGTTTCATACATTTTTTGCATGTCGGCTTTTGGCGTGATGATCTCAGCATTGGTAGGGAAGTCTGGCCCGGGCACAAACTGAATGAGTTCTTGCGTGGTGGCTTTTGGGTTATCTAACACATGAATACACGCATTAGCCACTTCACGTAAGTTATGTGGCGGAATATCCGTAGCCATGCCTACAGCAATACCCGTGGTGCCGTTTAATAAAATATTGGGTAAGCGGGCAGGTAACGTCACCGGCTCATCTAAAGAGCCATCAAAGTTTGGCTGCCAATCAACCGTGCCTTGCCCCAATTCACTTAATAAAACATCTGCGTATTTGGTTAACTTACTTTCGGTATAACGCATAGCTGCGAACGATTTAGGATCGTCTTGGCTACCCCAGTTACCTTGACCATCCACCAGCGGATAACGATAAGAGAAAGGCTGTGCCATAAGCACCATAGCTTCATAACAAGCACTATCACCGTGTGGGTGGAATTTACCTAATACGTCACCCACGGTACGGGCCGATTTTTTATATTTAGCACCCGCTTTTAAACCCAGTTCGCTCATGGCGTAGGTAATACGGCGCTGCACTGGTTTTAATCCGTCACCAATGTGTGGCAATGCGCGGTCCATAATTACATACATGGAATAGTTCAAGTACGCGCTTTCTGTGTAGTCTTTTAGGCTTTGACGTTCGATGCCGTCTTCGCCGATTACGATATCATTCATTTTAACTCCCAATTGGGCGGTTATCTAAAAACGCTTCTATTCATGACTTCTTTGTTAAAAATATTTTTAAAATCCTCATTTACGACTTGTAGATTCCAGTATTTAAAAAAATTTTTGCCTCGAAGACATTTCGTATAATTCGTTTTTATAACAACCTTAACCAATCAAAATTTTAATTCTTTAAAACTCAAAAAATTTTAAGTTTATAAACTTCTTTATGGATGCCCAATCAAGTCGGGCATGACATTTCTGAACGTTTCTATTCTTTCTGAATACCCAATTAACTTGAGTATGACGCTTTTAAAGCTTTTAAATCAGCGTCTCAGGTGGCACCGTTATGAGCGATGGCGATACAAGGCAAAAAATGTTTTTGACTCAGTTATTTAGTTTACTAAACGCCCTCATCAAAAACATTTTTTAACGCCGTAGCGTCAAGCGTAATAGGTGCGTTCACGCACCCTACACCTCAAGCTCAACCATGTTGCCTTTTTCTTCAAGCCAATTCTTACGATCACCTGCTCGCTTCTTACCTAGCAACATATCCATGACTTCATTGGTGCCATCACCGGGTTCAAGGGTTAACTGTACTAAGCGACGAGTATCTGGGTCCATAGTGGTTTCACGTAGTTGCAGAGGGTTCATTTCACCCAAACCTTTAAAACGTTGTACGCCCACTTTACCTTTTTTCTTTTCGGCTTTGATGCGCTCCAATACACCTTGGCGTTCAGCTTCGTCTAAGGCGTAATACACTTCTTTACCCACATCGATGCGATACAGTGGCGGCATGGCCACATACACATGACCTTGCTCCACCAGTGGACGGAAGTGACGAACAAACAATGCGCATAATAGTGTGGCAATGTGCAGCCCATCACTATCCGCATCCGCAAGAATACATACTTTTCCGTAACGTAAATTAGTTAAATCATCGGATGCAGGGTCGATACCTAGCGCTACGGAAATATCATGAATTTCTTGACTGGCAAGTACCTCACCGCTTTCCACTTCCCAGCTGTTTAGGATTTTACCGCGCAAGGGCATGATGGCTTGGTTTTCACGGTTACGGGCTTGTTTAGCTGAACCGCCTGCCGAGTCCCCTTCCACTAAAAATAATTCTGAATAACTTGGATCACTGGTAGAGCAATCCGCCAGCTTGCCGGGTAAGGCTGGACCTTGAGTAACTTTTTTACGCACGACTTTTTTCGCGCTGCGCATTCTGCGCTGAGCATTGCTGATCACCATTTCAGCAATTTGCTCACCTATAGCTGAGTGCTCATTTAGCCATAAGCTAAAACTGTCTTTAACAACACCACCAACAAACGCACTGGCTTCTCGGGAGGAAAGACGTTCTTTGGTTTGTCCTGAGAATTGAGGATCAGCCATTTTCGTACTTAGCACGTAGCTAAGTTTGTCCCACACATCATCAGGTGTGAGTTTCACACCGCGCGGCAGTAAACTACGAAATTCACAAAACTCGCGCAATGCTTCTAATAAGCCAGTACGCAGTCCATTAACATGTGTGCCCCCTTGTGCGGTGGGAATAAGGTTCACATAACTTTCCATTAACTGGTCGCCACCTTCTGGCAACCATTGCACTGCCCAATCAACCGCTTCTTTTTCACCAGCCATTGATCCAACAAACGGCTCAAGTGGCATGACTTCATAACCCTTGGTGGCATCGGTTAAGTAATCCACTAAACCGTCTTCGTAATACCATTCGCTATTATCTTCTGTATTACCGTGGTTGATGAATTCAATTTTAAGCCCTGGGCATAACACCGCTTTTGCACGCAATACATGCTTTAAACGAGTTACTGAGAATTTGTGACTATCGAAATATTTAGGGTCAGGCAAAAAACGTACTGTGGTGCCGGTATCTTTTTTCTTTTTGGTTTCGCCAATTTTCTCAAGCTCTAGAGCTTTATAACCGTCTTTAAACGCGATGCGGAATATTTCACCGCCACGACGAATAGTCACTTCAAGGGCTTGAGATAATGCGTTAACAACAGATACACCCACACCGTGTAAACCACCACTGAATTGGTAATTGTCGTTACTGAACTTACCACCTGCATGTAGCTTGGTTAGAATCAATTCCACACCGCTTACGCCGTGTTCTGGATGAATGTCCGTGGGCATGCCCCGTCCGTCATCGGTTACTGATAATGACTGATCAGCAAATAACTCTATTTTGATATAACTACAGTGACCGGCTAGGGCTTCATCCACTGAGTTATCGATGACTTCTTGGGCCAGATGGTTTGGTCGATTGGTTTCAGTGTACATGCCCGGGCGCTTACGCACTGGGTCAAGACCACTTAATACCTCGATGGATTGCGCAGTATAGTTACTCATACTTGTTTATTGCTCTTGTCGCTGAGCCACCAAATAAGGCTGGGTGGCGAAATTTAATATACTGGGTAAACGTTTAGGGTAATCCACATAGCTATGGTCACCACCGTATTCAATGATGCATGGACTATTGCGATACTTACTTATCGCCTCCATAGCATCCAATGTTTCATCATGGGTTTGCACCAATAACAAGTGATGCTCTGGCTGATGCAACAAGGGTGTATCCATTGCCTTTAATGCACCCAGATACTCTTGTGTTACGGTGAATTTTTCACCATTGTAGAAATTCTCTAGCTCCCCTAAATAATCCTGTAGCAACTCATACGGCCTAACCGCTGGGTTGATTAATACTGCTCGCCCACCAAAACGTTCTACCAAGTAGCTTGCATAATAGCCACCCAAGCTAGAGCCTATTATAAAGCAGTTTTCTGTACCTACTTCATCAACCATTTGTTCATACAGGAATTGTGCTTGATCCATGGCTTCAGTGGGATCAGCCGATAATTGAGGGATGTGTATATTCTGGGCAACGTCATGTTGTGCAAACCAGCTGAGCGTCTGCTGGGCTTTCGTGGAGCTTGGGCCACTTCGAAAGCCATGTAAATACAGGCAGCGCAGGGTGTCTGGAATCATATTGATGCGAATTCTTATTGGTTATCTGGCGCTAGCATACAAGCAGCTATGGCAAATCTGCAAGTCAGTTCCGTATACATAGAATGATATTCGCTATGCTCCCATTAATATCTGTCTATTTGCACACAGCTATGTATCACATGTTTATTAGATACATTGCTATTTATAGGCTGCTACTATGCCGTCACAGATGCAACCTTGTGTTTATCTTAGTGGAGGTGTTAATCCTATTTTCGTCTCGACGGCTTTTTTCGACATTGAATTGGGTCATTAAGCCCCTTAAAGGCTCAGGTATTATCGAGGCCTAGTGGTTTCCCTTAACGCAAAAACCCGCCGAAGCGGGTTTTGACAGATCAATCATGCAGGATTTATTTTTGTAGCCAGGCATTTATTTCGTCGATATCCGCAACCGATAACTCACCAGCTGCCTGACGGAATTTCAATAAATCCACCACGTAATCGTAGCGAGAAAACTCATAATCACGTTGCGCACTGAATACAGATAACTGAGCCTGCAGCACTTCAACAATATTACGCGTACCTACTTCGTAGCCGGTTTGTGTGGCTTCCATGGCGCTTTTAGCTGAGGTCATGGCTTGCTTTCGAGCTTTAATACGCGCTACATCCGCTTCAAGTTGACGGTATAAAGTACGGATATTCAGTGTCGCCCCTCGCTGAGCCGCTTCTAAGCTTTTTTCAGCCGCTTGACGTTGATAGTAAGCTTGTTTTTGCCCAGCCCAAGTGGCACCACCGGAGAAGATAGGAAGGCTAACCTGAACACCCACGTAAGTAGAAGTAATATCATCTTGGTCAGGGTTCATTTGGCTAAGTTGATCCGAAGAAGAATAGCGGCCCACTAAATTGACAGTTGGTAAGTGACCTGAAATTTTAGACTTATGATTACGCTGAGCCGATAACTGAGACTTTTCCGCAATTAGTACATCTAGATTTTGTCCTAAGGCTTTTTGCTCCCACGCAGTACGATCAGCCGGTACGGGTCCAACTAAGGGAATCGTCTCTTTTAACGGATTGATGCGATCGTAACGCTCGCCGGTTAATAGTGCTAACGCTTCATAGGCAATATCTAACTGGCTTTCAGCGGCGATCAGTTCAACTGTTGCACCATCGTAAACCGCTTGCGCTTCGTGTACATCGGTAATGGCAATTAAACCCACTTTAAAACGCTGTTGGGTTTGCTCTAACTGGCGCTTAACGGCAGCTTCTTGAGCTTTAGCTGATGCCAAACCCGCATTCGCACGTAGTACATTAAAATATGCTTCACTAATTCTAACCACTAAGCTTTGCTGGGCTTTGGCTAATTCTAATTGGGCACTATCACTAGCGGCTTTAGCGGCGCCATAGCCATACCAGCTTTGAGGCGCAATAATAGGCTGAACCGCTTGTAGCGTATAAGAGGTGGTATCGGTGTCGGTTTTAGGCACGGCTCCATACGCATCAATAGAAGTACTGCCAATATCCGCACTTAACGTGACCGTTGGCATAATGGCTTGACCTGCCAAGCCTTGGCTTTGACCATTAGCATTGGCCAACGCTAACTCTGCCGCTAATTGCGGATCATTTACTAGGGCTTGCTCAAAAACACTTTTAAGGTCGGCGGCCTGAGATGTTACTGTGGCGCTTAATGCAAATAAGGCAATTGCCAGTTTTTTCATGGGTGCTTCCTGTAGAAGAACAAGGTTACATGGATTCTAACCACATAATCGTCATCATGGAACCATATATTAGAAATTACTAATACAACTCATTGTTGCAAATAATCACACAACCGAGTCTTAAAAAGAAAAATTATCACTATGATCAAGCCAACGTACCAATCTACTGATGCTAAAGTGCTAAAAAAAGAGACCTGTTACCAAGGTTTCTTCCGCATGAGTAAGCTCACATTGCAGCATAAATTGTTCAACGGTCATTGGAATGAGCAATTTACCCGTGAAATATTCGAGCGCGGCAATGCTACTGCTGTTCTACTTTATGACCCAAAACTAGATGTTGTGGTACTAACCGAACAATTTCGTGCAGGCGCACTGGATGAAGCAAGTCCATGGCAATATGAAGTAGTAGCAGGCATGATTGATCAAGGCCAAACCCCAGAAGAGGTAGCCGTTAGAGAAACCTTAGAAGAAAGTGGTACCGTAATAAACGAAAGCAAGTTAATCCCTGTGTGCCGCTATTTATCAAGTTCTGGCGGCACAAACGAGGTTCTACACGTGTTTATGACGGAAATAGACAGCACCCCCATTGACGGTGTACACGGGTTAGACCATGAAAGTGAAGACATTCGCATCTGCAAAGTTTCCTCAAAAGATGCCTTTACTGCGGTAGAATCTGGGGTTATTGCCAACGCCGCCACCATTATTGCCCTGCAATGGCTAGAATTAAGATTATTAAAAGCCCAATCATAAGTGGAGCTCACCGTTAAATGGCCAAGCACTATGTGCCCGATCTCACCAATTTTGCAAAAGTGTGCGAGAGCAATTACATGCGCTTGCTCTCTTTGCTGCCTGATATGGATAAAGGCACTGGCCGTGAGTTCAGCATTACAGGAGGCATCGGGCGTAAAACTCGCATTCGCTTTGAGATCACAGAGCAGTTTCCTTACACCTTAACTATTGGTGTAGAACAGATTAGCGAGCTGGGGGATTTTCTAAAACCACCTCACATGGAGGTTCGCCTTTATCACGATGTACGCATGGCTGAAGTGGTTACATTTGACAATAACCATAAATTTAGTGGGGTTTATCATTACCCCAATCCACAAATGCGCCATCCAGATGAAAAGCACCAAATCAATCAATTTTTGGCAGATTGGCTAGAACACTGTTTACATCACGGCGAATCTAATATTGAATTAAATTTCACGCCCAAGGCCCTAAAATGTGACTCTGGCACTGGAAGTGACTAAGATAATACCAGTATAGTGCGCGCCATTATTGTATTCGTGACCTACGGAAGGGTATGGACCTTAAAAGTCATGCAAAGATTTATACAGATTACTGATTGCCACTTATTTGCCACAGACGAAGGCAAGCTGCTTGGGATGGACACTCAGGCCAGCTTACATGCGGTTATGGATAACATCCGTAAAGAACAAGCCGCTTTTGATTTTTACCTCTGCACCGGCGATTTAAGCCAAGACGGCAGCATTGAGTCCTACCAATATCTAAAAGACTTACTCGCTAACGAAGGCAAAGAGCAATTTTGGATTCCGGGTAACCACGACCAACGGGACAACATGCTCAAAGTCGTCACTGAGCAGCAAGAAATGCTCAGCGTCGTGAAAAAAGGTCCATGGCAATTAATATTACTCGATAGCCAAGTACCCGGCAGCGTATTCGGGAATTTCCATATTGATCAATTACGCCTATTAAAACGCGCATTAGAGGCCGACCCGAATAGCCATACCCTTATCACCATGCATCACCACCCCCGTCCAATGGGCTGTAAATGGCTTGATACCCAGCAAATTCGTAACAGCAATGCATTCTTCAATATTATTAATCAATTTGAAAATGTACGTGTTGTACTGTGGGGCCATGTACACCAAGACAGTGACATCATGGAAAACGGTGTGCGCTTTATTTCCACGCCATCAACCTGCGTTCAATTTACTCCAAATTCGAAAGACTTTGATGTAGACACTCAAGGCCCAGGGTATCGCTGGCTGGAATTAAAAGACGACGGTACGGTGAATACGGGAGTGTCGCGAGTCGAAGGCATTGACTTTGAAATCGATTATTCTATTAAAGGCTATTAAGCCTTTTTTATTTTTTCCTCAATCAGTTCAAACACTTTTTGTTTAGCTCCGCGGTTTTGCGCCACCACTTGTTGCGCAGCATGACCTGCGGCTTGTGCAATTTCCGGTTGTTTAAACCAAATATCTAATTGATCAACTAACCCCTCAGCACTCACCGTCTTTAAACCACCAGCCTGCTCAAGTTGCTGACATATTAAGGCAAAATTAACTTGGCTTTTACCCATCAGCACTGGAATTGAAAGCGCAGCGGGTTCCAACGGGTTGTGCCCACCATTTTCAACAAAGCTGCCCCCCATTACACACACATCACTAGCCGCTAAAAATGGCATTAACTCCCCCATACTATCTAATAAAAATACGTCTATTTCGCTTGAGGTATTGTGTAATGAGCGGCGTGCTAACATAAATTTTTGTTGTTCAATTAAATCCGCTACCCCATCAAAACGCTCAGGGTGGCGAGGTACTAATATCATCAATAGCTGGGGGTGAGTTTTCTTTAATTGTGAATAAGCATCAAGGGCAATGACATCTTCCCCATGATGAGTACTGGCTACGATCACCACTGGCCGTGTCTCACCCCAGCTTTGGCGAATGGCTTTACCTTGGGCAACTAAATCAGAAGAGATAGTTAAATCAAATTTAATACTACCGGTGACCAACATACGCTCTTCTTTCATTCCTAACCCTAAAAACCGCTGGCCATCCGTTTTGTTTTGAACCGCCAGCACATCTAATTTGTTAAGCATAGAAGAGGTTAAGCCACTGACCTTGCCGTAGCCTTTAGCGCTTTTCTCACTTAAACGCGCATTCACCAGCATAGTGTAACAGCCAATTTTATGGGCGCAGTGAATCAAATTCGGCCACAACTCGGTTTCTAAAATCACCAATAATCTAGGCTGAACCTTGTATAAAAAGCCATACAAAAACCATGGTAAATCATAAGGCAGATACACATGGAACACTTGCTTACCTATATACTGAGAAAACCTCTGGCGTACTTGTTCACTGCCAGTGGGGGTCGTGGTGGTTATTGTAATAAGCTCATCTGGAAAAGCATGCATGGTTTGCTCAATTAATGGTGCCGCAGCAATAAACTCCCCTACGCTCACCGTATGAAACCAAATTCCCCCTTGTTTACCATTAATCTTTTTCGGCCCGTTAAACACACCAAAACGCTGCCACCAGTTTTTACCATAGGCAGGCGCTTTACGTGCACGCACAAACAAACGCACAAGAATCACAGGCATTAAAAGGGTAAATATCAAGGTGTAAATTAAACGGGACATATGGCGGCTAAATTCATATCAAAGTGGATTATTCTAACACGTCTAACGGACAAGCTTGTGCTACCATAGCAGGCTTTAAAATAATGTGGTTTAAATTTCATGACTTTACGCCTGCCTAACTTTGCCAATGCCCGTGTTTTAGTGGTTGGGGATGTGATGTTAGATCGTTATTGGAGCGGCCCAACCTCACGTATTTCACCAGAAGCACCGGTTCCTGTGGTAAAAGTCAGTGAAATTGAAGATCGTGCTGGCGGTGCAGGTAACGTCGCATTAAATATAGCCAGTTTAACCGCCAATGCCCAATTAATGGGGTTAGTGGGTCGAGATGAAAACGCCCAAGTGCTCACAGACACCCTAAACCACCACAACATTAGCACTCAATTTACCGCCATTGCCAGCCACCCAACCATCACTAAACTGCGTGTATTAAGCCGCCACCAGCAACTTATTCGCTTAGACTTTGAAGAGTCGTTTGCCGATGCAGACAACCGCTCAATGCTTAACGCATTTGAACAACACGTAAGCAGTTGTGATGTGGTCATTTTAAGTGATTACGGCAAAGGCGCTTTGCATAACATTGAAGCGTTTATCGCCGTGGCCAAAGCCGCTGGCAAAGCCATCTTTATTGACCCCAAAGGCAGTGACTTTAATCGCTACAGTGGCGCCACCTTGATTACACCAAACATGAGCGAGTTTGAGCAAGTGGTTGGCCCATGCAAAGACGAAGCGGAACTACTTAGCAAAGGTTTTGAATTATTAGAAACCGTAGGGCTAGACGCCTTACTGGTGACGCGCAGTGAAAAAGGCATGACCTTATTTCAAAAAGGTGAACAGCCTGTACATCTAGCGGCCACCGCCCGTGAAGTGTATGACGTCACCGGTGCTGGCGATACCGTCATTAGTGTATTGGCTGCGGCCTATGCGGCAGGCAGCTCATTGCCAGAAGCCACTGCGTTAGCCAATACCGCTGCCGCCCTTGTGGTGGCAAAACTGGGCACCGCCACTGTCAGCCTTGCAGAGTTACGCCGTGAAGCCAAAGCCGATGAAATCGCCCATGGTGGCATCCTAGATGAAGATGCCCTACTGGACGTCATCCAAGATGCAAAAGCCCAAGGGGAAACCTTGGTCATGACCAACGGCTGCTTTGATATTTTACACCCCGGTCATGTGAGCTATTTGAAAAACGCCAAAAAACTGGGAGATCGACTCATTGTTGCAGTGAATACCGACGACTCCGTTCGCCGCTTAAAAGGAGAAGGCCGCCCCATTAACCCAACGGTTCACCGCATGGATGTGCTCGCCGGACTCGAAAGCGTGGATTATGTAGTGCCCTTTAGTGAAGACACTCCGCAACGCCTTATCGCAAAATTACTGCCAAACATATTAGTTAAAGGCGGTGATTATAAAATTGAAGACATCGCAGGGGGCAAAGAAGTCATCGCCAATGGCGGTGAAGTTCAGGTGTTAAACTTTGAAGACGGATGCAGCACCACTAATATTATTAATAGCATTAAAGCCCACAGTTAACTCGCTGCCCTAAATATACAAAACAAGACGTACCATGGCCAAAAGTAGACGCATTGTCGATCAAGATTACTCCCTATTAAAACTGGAATACTTGCACCCCAAGTATTTCGGCTATTGGCTATTGATTGGTTTTTTATATTTAGCACACTTACTGCCATTCAAGTGGCAGTGGCAAATTAGCAAGGGCCTTGGTTGGCTTGCCTTTCATTTAGCCAAAAGTCGTCGCCATGTGGCACAAGTTAATTTAGATATTTGCTTCCCGAATATGCCGCAAAACGAAAAGCGACAACTCATCAAAAACATCTTTCACGAAAGTATTCAGGGCTATTTTGATAGCGCCACCGCTTGGTTTGGTGACTATGAAAAATTTGAGCCAACTTTAGAAGTTAGAGGTCTCAAACACATGAAAAATGTGTTGGACTCTGGCCAAGGTGTGATTATGGCGGGTGGGCACTTTAGTATTCTAGATTTAGCAGGCTCCCTTGTAAGCCTAGTATTAGATGTACACCTGACCTATCGTCCGCTGGATAACAAACTGATGAACGCGGTAATGATGCGCGGCCGTGAGCGTTATGCCAAAGGCACTTACGGAAAAAAAGACGTACGTGGATTTGTGAAGTGTCTGCGTGGCGGAAATGTATTATGGTATGCGCCGGACCAAGATTACGGTCGTAGACAATCGGTGTTTGTTCCGTTTTTTGGCCAACAAGCCGCTACCGTCACAGGCTTAACCTCCCTAAGCCGTTTAGGTAATGCCCGCGTAGTGCCGTTTAGCTTTTTTAGAAAACCTAACTGCCACGAATACGTTTTAGAATTTTATCCAGCTTTAGAAAAAACCGACAACGAAGAAGCTGATGCCTTGGCTTATAACCAATGGTTAGAGAGCGTCGTAACGACATGCCCTGAGCAATATTATTGGTTGCACCGTCGCTTTAAAACCCAAGAAGATCCAAAAGAAAGAAATCCTTACCATTAAATAATCATCGTATTTAAACTACCATGATTAACAGGTTATCAAAATTTAGCCTGATTAATAAAAATATAAAGAACTCAATTATGTCTGATACATTTCGATATCGTGCCGATATAGACGGTCTTAGAGCCATCGCAGTAATACTTGTGATTATTTTTCACGCCAAATTCAGTGCTGTTAGCGGTGGATTCATTGGTGTCGATGTGTTTTTTGTAATATCTGGCTTTTTAATAACATATATTATTCATCGTGAAGTATTAAATGAGACATTCAGTTTTAAGAATTTTTACCTTAGAAGAATAAAGCGACTCATCCCTGCGCTTGTTGGCTTGCTTATTTTAACAACCATTCCCGCGTATTTATTTTTATTTCCTGATGATTTTGAAATTTATGGTCGAAATCTAATCCACTCATTTTTAAGTACCAGTAATTTTTTTCTTTGGCAGAATACCGGAGGATATTTTTCACCTAATACTGACTTTTTCCCTTTATTACACACTTGGTCACTGGCGGTTGAAGAGCAATATTATTTTATTTGGCCTGCTTTATTTTTAATCCTATACAAATTAGTTACTACGAAACATTTACCAAGCATACTTCTAATTCTATGCACTATATTAATTGCATTATCGGTTTATTTAGCCAATACCTCTGCTCACTCTGCATATTATTTAATTCCTGCAAGAGCATTTGAAATGCTAATGGGCTCTACTCTAGCTATTTATTACTCAAAACTACCAAAATTCGAGCATCGTACAAACCACATTATTTCACTAACGGGCCTATTCCTAATTCTAATACCTGCTTTTGTTATTACGAATAAAAGTGTATTTCCTGGATTTAATGCTTTTTGGCCATGCCTAGGCGCAGTGCTGTTAATTATTAGCGGTAAAAGTAACATGGGGGTTGTTAATACCATTCTTAGCCATAAAGCCATTGTATTCATCGGCTTAATATCATATTCATTATACCTATGGCACTGGCCTGTATTTGTATTTATCCAATACTTAGGTATGGATTTTGAAGGCCCCATTAGAATTATTTCAATCCTTTTAGTATTTATATTGGCGTACTTATCTTGGCGTTTTATAGAGCAGCCTATACGTCATGCCAACATACCTACCCTATCAAGTGCCATGAAAAAAATTATGCTGCCGTCATTCCTTGTACTGGCTACAATTTATGGTGTGTTAGATGGTACTAATGGTTTTCCTAATCGTTTTGAAGATTTGTCTGAATTTGATAAGAAAAGAAATTACCCAAGTACCGTTAGAAAACAATGTTTTGATGCCGACCTAATTGGCAATATTGATGATTGCTGGCTAGGTGTTAAAAAAGATAAGCTTGATGGTATGTTAATTGGTGACTCTTTTGCGAACCACAGTGCTTCTTTTATTGATGTTCTAGCACAAGATGCCAACTTGTATATACATGACTCAACATCTGGTGGCCACCCGATACTTACTCGAATGCATTCTCCTAATATGTATGACTACCCACCTAAGTATGCAAATGATCGGCTCGAATATGCATTACAGTTTGATCACATTATACTTGCAGCTAACTGGGATTTTTACGCAAATCCTAACAACCTAAATTATGAATATCTGCTAAATACAATTAAAGAAATATTAACTCATAATAAAAAAGTAAGTGTCATTATTAGCCTGCCTGCCACCACAAAAGAACACCTGCACAAACTTAAATTAGTTAAGGGTGGTGCTACACTCTTTATGAAAGACTTCGAGGCCCGTATTTTAAATACGCCCTATGAATCATCACATATTATCAATGAAATGAAGCGTAGATTCCCTAATATTAATTATATTGATTTTAAAGATGTCATGTGTGACGAGCAACACTGTCAACTATCTATAAATAATACAATCGTGTATAGAAACTCTAACCATTTCAACACAAGTGGTGCTGCGATGATTGCTCATAAATATCTAAAGAGAATAGGCAACCCTCTTAAATAAATATCGTATTATTTAATATTAACTAATACCCAGCCTTATGCTGGGTATACAAGCCCTGTGCAACCAGCCATACATCTCCAATATGACCATCACCAACGGCTTTACCATCGATTTGCACCACAGGTGCAATTTCTTTGGATGAACTGGTGATCCAAACTTCATCGGCGTTGAATACCTCGTCCATAGTAATGATTCGCTCTTCAACCTTTATGTCTGAATGTTTACGTAGAATATCCAATAACATAAAGCGGGTAATACCCGGAAGGATCTGATGATCTAATGGTGGGGTGATCACCACACCATCTTTTACGATGTACGCGTTACACGCGCCCGCTTCGGTCAGTTGGTTTTTATCATTAAACAATAAGGTTTCGTTATAACCTTGCGCATAACCAAATTGAAAATGCATCACGTTACCAAGCAGTGCTGTGGATTTAATATTACAACGCTGCCAGCGTAGATCTTGCGTGGTAGCCACTTTGTACGGTTTCACTTTTGTCTTGTCCGGCACATTGGCCGCTGGAATGTCAAACGCGTATGCGAACACGGTGGGAGCTACATTTTCTGGATAGGCATGAAAACGTTTAGTGTCCGCGCCACGGCTCACATGCAAATAAAGACCAAGATTACCCTTACCATTTTTTTCAATCAGTTGGTGGCAAACGTCACGCCATTCGTCTTGCCCCCAATCAAATTCAATACCAATGGCGTGTAAGCCATTTTTCATGCGCTCTATGTGCGGGCCAAAACCAATAAGCTGGCCACTGTATGATGGAATCACCTCATAGATGCCATCGCCAAATAAAAAACCTCGATCCATGGGGGAAATTTTGGCCTCGGCCATTGGCATATAGCGGTCATTTAAAAATACGATACTCATGTACACCTCGATGCATGAATTGCATGCCACAGACTCATTATTTAATAATAGTTTGTAATGCGTGTTTTAGCTCGATACCCACTTGAGCAGGCAAACCATCTTCAGTGAGGGTGTTTTCTCTTGTCACCCCGTCTACGCTGCCGTGTTCAGATAAATACTTAAGTATCAACATAGCATCCACTTGATCAAGTAGTTGTCTACCGGTTAAATAATCAACCATGGCAATCAAACCCAATGCAGCCCAGTTTGAAACATCCGCGACCACTAGCTCATCACATTGAGTGGCGCTTGCTTGGATATCTAAAGCTTGTAAGGCTATTTGAATATTGCCCATACCAATTTCGTTACCGCCGTCGCCAATGGCAATACTTGGGCAGGTACTGTTTTTTAAAAACTCATCAAAACACGCAGCGCGTTCACTAATGTTTTCACCACGCATGTTGTAGTACTTTCCATCAATTGCTTGACCGGGGGACTCGATGGAGATAATTAACTCTGGCTTGTATTGCTGTAATGTCTTTTTAGCGTTTTGTGCGGCAGTGGATATATCACCCACTGTTATTTCATGCACTCGATAATTACGCCCTAAGGCATGACTTAACGGCGCGCAACATACAAAAATAGGCTGCGCACCCAGTATCTCACACGCTTGGTACAATGCTATCGCTCCCACAGGGCCATCTGTTTCAAACGTATCCAAAACAGGAAAGCCCGTGCCAATTAGCACAACTCCTTGCACGTTTTTTAACAATTGAGCCGCGCGCAGTATGTAGCCGGACTCTAACGCATCTTGCATGGTTTTCAGGCCACGCAAATTTTGCTCGACCAGCTTGTTTTCTATTTTTTTACTGACTGCTAACGTTTGTGACTCATTTTCTTCATGCATAACCCACCCTTGAATGAACGACTTACGTCAATGAAATTAAAGTTTGTTGTGCGTATTTATATTTTTCTAACGTTAATAGATTGTGAGCATGATCGATGGTGATGGGTTCAAACTTCACTTTGCCACCACTACTCAACTGTGCAAGCTTGGCAATATCCAAAGACAATACAGAACCAATTTTTGGATAACCACCAATGGTTTGCCTGTCGTTCATAAGTACAATAGGTTGCCCGTCTTTAGGAATTTGAACCGCACCAAGACAAATGCCTTCCGATAAAATACCTTCAATATCACACTGAATGTTAGGGCCCGTTAAGCGATAACCCATGCGATCACATAAATCACTCACAGTATATTCATGATAAAAAAACATGCGCTGCTGATGACGAGAAAAGTGATGTTCTTGGTATCCGGGTATCAATCTCAGTGTTACGTGAGTTTCATATATAGGCTGAGCATGTTCAGGTAAGGCAAAACGGTTATTGCTAACTGAGCTAGCGTGCAACGGCAATATATCCCCAACTTGTAAAGCTTGACCATTTAAACCACCAATGCCCTCTCTCAATACGGTACTGGTACTGCAAAACTGCGGCTCAATTTTTAAGCCCGAAGCAAACGCTAAATAGATGCGACAGCCTTGCGTGGCATAACCTAATTCAACCATGTCTTGTTTTTTTAGGTTTAACGTTTGCCATTGAGGTTGAATTTTGCCATTCACTTTTACATCAACTTTTGCGCCCGTAACCGCTAACTGTGTATCACAATAGGTTCTAAACTTAATGCCACCCACCGTGGTTTCAATGGCACTGGCGTACTCATCATTACCCACTAACCGATTAGCCCACTTAAACGCAACAGGGTCCAAAGGCCCTCCTGTGGTTAGACCAATGTGGTGCTGTCCAAAACGTCCAGCGTCTTGAATCAAACTTAAAATGCCCGACTGAATGATCTCTATAGTAGACGTCATTTCAATGCCTCCCACGCTGAAACGTCCCCATTGAGTTCTAAAAAATCTTGCTTAGAAATGGCAAAAAATTGAACACGGTCCCCAGCTTTTAGCGGCATGGTCGGCTCGCCTTTAGGATCAAACATGGCAATTGGGCATGCGCCAATGAGATTCCACCCGCCTGGGCTGCTGGCGGGGTAGACCGCTGTTTGCCTATCGGCAATGGCGACGGCCCCTTTAGGTACTTTTTTTCTAGGAGTGGCTAAGCGAGGTGTGGCAATTCGTTGATCGGTTTCACCTAAGTATGCAAAACCCGGTGCAAAGCCAATGGCATATACCTGATAGGTTTGTGCTTGGTGTATTTCAATAACTTGCTCAGTGGTAAGATTATTTTTTTGTGCAATGGCATTTAAATCAAGGGAAACTTCTTCGCCATAATATACAGGGATGCGCACCACATTTTCTTCAATGCCAATACTGGCATTCTCGCCAGTGATATACGCTTGGCGAATAAGTTGCCGGATAAATAAATGATCGGTTTTTAAGGCGTCAAAAATAACCAGCAAAGATGCATAACTTGGCACTAAATCAATAATGGTTTCACCCATATAGGATTTGAGTTGCTCTGTGGTGTGCTGAATGCGCGCCGAGGTCACTTCACTTACTGAATCAGAAAAATACACAATCAACGCATTTTCACCGGCCACATGAATTTGCATGTTATTCGCCTTTGATCAAACGTTTGATTTCGCTGATGGCTTGTACACCTTCTAAATTATCACCATGTACACATAAAGAGTCCGCTTTTATACTAAATGTATTACCACTGACGGTTGTAATCATTCCTTGCTCATTAAGTTGCTTCACCTGTGCTAGCATTTTTTCTTTTGTGTGTACCGCACCGGATTTAGAACGAGCTAACAATTTCCCATCATCGTCATAACAACGGTCTGCAAAGGCTTCAAATATTAATTCAACACCTAACTGTTTGGCTTCTGTTTCATGTAGAGGTGCCTCTTGTGTGGCTTGCAGCATAAGTTTGACGGGGCGGTGGTACATGGCGACCGCTTGCATAATAGCTCGGCGCACATCTGCTTTTGCCATCATGTCGTTATACAGTGCACCATGGGGTTTGACATATTCCATGGTGACATCTTGGCTTTTTGCCATGCCATCCAATGCACTCATTTGATATAAAACAAAGCTGGTAATTTCATCGTGCGAGCAATTCATAGAACGCCGACCAAACCCCACTAAATCAGGGTACGCAGGATGTGCACCAATGCTCACATTATGCTGTTTAGCCAATGCGATGGTGCGCATCATCACCATTGGGTCTCCCCCATGAAAGCCACAAGCAATGTTGGCTTGGTCAATATGTGGGAACACGTCTTCGTCGAGACCCATTTTCCATGAGCCAAAACTTTCGCCTAAGTCACAATTTAATAGTAACGGCATGTTCACTCCTTAGAAGATGGCCAATTTAGAATTAGGGATATCACTAACCACCATATGGCCCGGAGAATGAGTGATGCAAAATTCCGGACGAGCAGACATAATGGCCGCTTGCGGTGTCACGCCACAGGCGGTAAATACCGGCACTTCACCTTGTTTAATCGTAACCGCATCGCCGTAATCTGGTTGATTAATATCGTCAATGCCAATGGCCGCCGGATCACCAAAGTGAATAGGCGCACCGTGTACCGATGGAAAACGACTGCAAATTTGAATCATACGAATGGCATCTTTGGGGCTGAACGGACGCATACTCACCACCATATTTCCATTAAAACGTCCAGCCGGTTTACATGGAATATTCGTGTTATACATGGGTACGTTTTTTTGCTCGCTTATGTTTCTTACTTCTAAGCCATCGGCCAGTAATGCCTCTTCAAAACTAAACGAGCAACCTAATAAAAACGTCACTAAGTCATCGCGCCATATATTGGTTATATCGGTGACTTCTTCTACCAAAGCACCATTACGCCAGATACGATACTTAGGCACATCGCTGCGTATATCGAAGTCTGAGGCAATTTCACTAAGGAATGTATCGCCAGGATTGGCTGCCATGGCAATCACCGGACACGGTTTGGGATTCAACTGGCAAAACTGCAAAAACTCATGGGCCCACGCTTTAGGCAAAATGGCCACGTTGCATTGCACAAACCCAGCACACAGGCCGGATGTGTTCTGAACGAACTCACCACTGCGAATCTGTTGGCGTAGTTGTACTGGTGTCATCTGTGTGGCCATGCCACACCCCCTTAGCAATAAATCTGAAACGATGTTTATGTTTCAATTTGTAGCATTCTGGATAATACAGTCAAGTGATTCCATATAACCAAAGAGGTATTGGGAAATTTTTTTTGACCAAGTGTCATGAAAAACCGCATTTAAAACGCAACACAAGAAATACTCATACGCGCTGTGTATTAATAGTAAATCTGCATTAGAAGTGCTTTTTTAACGCAGCGTTTTCGACCACAGGCGTTTTATACGGCTTTTGGTAATAAAGGCATAGGACACGCCATCACCAAACTCATAAGCCTTAATGTTTCGTATTCCCCATGATGAACAATGCCATCGTGCAAAACGATATCACCACATACATCCATTAAAGAACGCTTAAGCATAGGCGCAAGTGACTTTAACTTTTTAAGTGTTGTGTATAAGTCTTTCGCTTTGATTTGATCTTTTTCTAACCACGCAGCAGGCTTAAGCCCTAACACATCCAGCATTCTGCCTTGTAAGGCTTGTTTCTCGCTTTCGTCGCCGCCAGAGTGATGAATTAAACTACACACTACGATATTCAGTTCATGGGCCACTAGCTGCATTTTTTTAATAGAATGTGCTGAGCGCTTAAATGAATCCCCTTCAAAACTTTGCTTCAACAATGTATATAAGCTGATTTCAAATAGCGTGAGCTTGCCATCCCATTTTGCTAACTTTAGCACCACAGCCAGCAGCTTTTTCTTCTCGTCATCGGCTAAAGTTTTTAATACTGGCAACATAAGTTCTACCAGTGGTAACGCCAAGCGTTTAGGTGTGCCCTGACTGATCAGTAATAAATTCGTTAACAAGTCTTTTGATTGAGGGAAATACTTCAAAATAAACGCCAATTGCGCTTTTTTTATGGCCGCATCATTCTCTAACAATAAAAACAATAATGTGATTTGAGTTTTATGAGGGTCATACAGGGCATTGCGAAACTCAGGGGGCATTTCATTATGCAGGGACATGGCATAAGCCAGATTTTCTGGGTTAAACTCCCCTACCACTTCACTTAAGTTTTCAGTGGCAACCTGCTGGAAACCACTCACCCCTTGAATAACTTGTGAAAATTGTGGCTCGCTTTGTTTTTTAATGACCTCGCGTTCTTCTTTGCGTTTTCGCACCTTGATGCGTTTTAAAAATGTATCATCAATAGCGTTAATGCGCTTTTCTAACGGCGGGTGAGTGGCAAACCATGTATATTTTTTTGTCCCACTAATACACATATGGCTAATTTCATCAGCCCTTGAATTTCTCAATTGCCCTTGATGTGAGTTCTCGAAAATAACATTTAACGCACTGGCCAGTGCTTGCGGGTTACGGGTAAATTGTACAGAAGAAGCATCGGCTAAATATTCACGTTTTCGGCTAATAGCGGTTCGAATCAAACTGCCAAATAACGAACCCACATAACCTAAAATAAAAATAGGGATGGCAATCAATACAACTGGCACAATGGTTTCACGGTGCTTACGACTTATGCCTGATAACGAATCAAACTTAGGTATGGGCTCATGTCTTTCTGTAGAGAATAAACGATTATTAGTAGGATACCCTTTATGGCGCCGATGCCGATCTGTCATCATAAATCGACCAATTTCTGATACCCATACAAAACCTGCAATAAGCACTAACAAACGAATGTTAACTTGATTGTCACCATGCAAAATATGACTAAACTCATGGCCAACTACCGCCTGTAACTCTTCCCGATTCATGCTATTTATTAAGCCACGAGTCACAACAAGTGCGGTGTCTTCAATGGTGTAACCTGCCACAAATGCATTAATCGCGGATTCGTTATCTAATACATAAATACTCGGCGTCATGATGCCCGATGCAATGGCCATTTCTTCTACAACGTTTATAAGCTTTTGCTCTTTTTCATCTTTAGATGCAAACCCAAGAGAGCGGGCACCTATTTTAATGGCTAAACCATTACCACCCTTGCGTAATTCAAACCAGCGACTAATGCAGCCAATGCTAATAATAAAAACCGAAACTAAGCTCGTCACAAATCCTGCCCAGCTTAATTGCCAATTAACAAAATTTTCTAATGTGATCTTGCCCGACATGTAAAAGTGTCCGGCGTGATTAGATTCATAGACAATAAATAATAAGCCATTCACTAAAATGACAAATACAAAACAGATAAGCAGAAACAACAAAAGCAGCCGTTGACTGGCTGCTTTTGCTTGAGCTTGATGTTCAAAAAAATCCATATTACAACACCAAATATGACAAGTTAGCTAAAGTTTACGCTAACAGGCTTTTGAATGGCCTTGTCTTTGAATTTTAATAAGTTTGCCTCTTTAAAGGTGAAAGCATTCGCGATCATATTACTCGGGAAGGACTCACGGTAATTATTGTAATCCATCACTGAATCATTAAACGCTTGGCGGGCAAACCCGATACGGTTTTCGGTAGAGCTTAGCTCTTCCATTAATTGCTGGAAGTGAGCATCGGCTTTTAATTCAGGATAGGATTCACTTAGTGCAAACAACTTACTCATCATGCCACCAAGCATTTCTTCCGCCCCATTTAAGGCGCTCACATCTAATTGTCCATTCCCACTGGTGGCTTGCAAGCCTTTCAAAATTGCACTGGCTTCGTTACGAGCTGTAATCACCGCCTCTAAGGTTTCGCGCTCATGCTTGGCATAACCTTTAGCGGTTTCTACCAAATTAGGGATCAAGTCATAACGGCGCTGTAGCTGAATATCAATTTGAGAAAACGCGTTTTTATGACGGTTACGCAACGTGACCAAACGGTTGTACATCATCACCACATACAACACCGCAGCAATAATGACACCCCAAGTAATTAATGTGCTATCCATTGTTCTTATCCTTCTGATAGTGATAAATAACAGCTTACCATGGCTGAAATGGACGGGGTAGTCATCCACATCACCTCTATAGCCTTTTTGTGAAATAACGTTCAAACATAAATGCGACAAAAAAGGCCATTGATTTGAGCCAATGGACAGCTTATAGTTTGAACACTTTATGCTCTCAAGGAACGAGATGAACTGCCTGCAACATTTCCGCACCCTTGCCAAATACAACGCTCGCATGAATCAGCAAGTGATTTCGGCTGCTTCTCAGTTATCCCACGAGCAACTCATGGAAGATCGCGGCGCGTTTTTTAAGTCCATCCTCGGTACGTTAAATCACATATTGGTGGGCGATTTAATTTGGCTGAGACGTTTTGCCGCCTACCCTAGACAAGAATCTAAATTCAAACACTTAAATACATTATCCGATTTCCCTGAGATTAGCGGGTTAGGTCAAATTATTTATCCAGATTTTGACGAATATAAAACTGCACGGTTATCGTTGGATGTGATTATTACGAATTGGATCAATGAAGAATTAACTGAAACCGATTTAGATAGCACCTTCACCTACCAAAACATGAAAGACGAAAGCCATGACAAGAACTTTGGTGAAGTGCTTTCCCATTTATTTAATCACCAAACCCACCACCGTGGTCAGGTATCCACTTTGTTATCGCAACAAGGAATTGATATTGGCGTAACGGATTATTTGGTGGATATAAAACAACTTATAGCGTTATAAATATATTTATAAATACTTATGATAAAAAATATGACTTCAAGATTCACAATTGTACTAATGAGTGTATTAATTACACCCTATTCACTCTCAAATACAATTACTCCCGAAGAGTTCAACAATATTTGGAATTTAGGCAATAAATTTCGGTTACTTAGACACCAGTCTACTGTAATAAATCCTAACAATCCTAACTTTAAACAATCAGGGCTGTCGATTAGCTATTATGAAACCAGCAATACTTTTGAAGTGCAAGAAAACACAGGGTTACTTGATGCCAAAATTGCAAGTTTTAAAGGCGATTATTACGGAAAATACGCTTTTATAGATATTGGATCAATGGATATCCGCGAGTTACAAACAAGTAAAAACAGCAATTTAAATCACTCACAATATACACGTATTATGTCCGGTGTTCGCTACAATGAATTACCCAACGTAGGGATTACAGCTGGAATTTTAATTACAACGATACCCTTATTAAACTCTCAAGATCAATTCATTTTCGGGGAACAGGACGATACGATAGATACCTTTATTGCAGCTTCAGCTTTCGGTTTCCAACTCATGGCTAGCACAGTTAAAGATGAGGATATTTATGTAGAAACTTCATCATATGATAATACTTTCTTTGATATAGGTTTAAGCTTACAACGTAGTAAAATACATAATATCTCAAATAACGCCAAGAAATATAAAACAGAATATGTCGCTGATTTTTATATTGATGGAAACTGCAGTCCTTTTTTATGGAATATTCAACCTACTTGCAACTTCGGCCTAAAAAGACGTGAAACTTATAACGACAATTCACAAGGCTGGAGCCTTTATGTAACGCGACCTCTATATAGTATTGTATTAAACACTTTCGATGAAGAAACTAATTTACGGAACAAACGTTATGGTTACTCTTTCGAAGTTGGAATAAACAGCCTTCCAAAAGCTAAGCAGGATAATCCAGAAAAGAAAAGCATCAATCTTTCTAAATTAACATTCGGAGTTCACATGAATAACGGTGCTAATCAGCTTTTTGAAGTTCAAGATGATTTAATGATCGGTTTCAATTTTAGAATGGAATTTCTATAATTCTAATGGGTGTTCCTTCGCGAATTCATCCTAACAATAAAAACCGCGATTTTTTTCTAAATCGCGGTTTTTTTTTGTACCTTCGATAAACCTACAAGCGTTATCGAAGAAGCTAGAACAAGGCAAAAAAGAAATTTGGTTTAGGAGTTTAGTAGTCTTAAATGACTGAGCCAAATTTCTTTTTTAACGCCGTTATAGCGAGAGCCTGCCCCGCGAGCGAAGCGAGTGCTTTGGGCATGCAGATAGCTTGTTACGAGTAAACCGGTAAGGTCGCGCAAAGCGCCTTAACTTTTTCGCGTACCGTCGCCGTCACATCATCTTTATTGCCATTCTCTAGGCTATCTAGCACATCACAGATCCAGCCTGTTAATTCACGTGCTTGCTCTTCTTTAAAACCACGAGACGTAATCGCTGGAGTACCGATACGAAGTCCTGAGGTTACAAACGGAGAACGTGGGTCATTTGGCACCGCGTTTTTGTTTACTGTGATGTAGGCTTCGCCTAGGGCTGCGTCTGCGTCTTTACCTGTGTATTCCTTGCCGATTAAATCCACTAAGAATAAGTGGTCGTCAGTGCCGCCAGATACCACGTTGATGCCGCGAGAGATGAATACTTCAGCCATGGCTTGAGCATTTTTAACCACTTGGGCTTGGTAGGCTTTGTATTCGTCTGACATGGCTTCTTTAAAGCACACCGCTTTTGCCGCGATTACGTGCATTAATGGGCCACCTTGGGATTCAGGGAATACCGCAAAGTTAAGCTTTTTGTTTAGCTCTTCATCTTCTTTGGCTAGGATCAAACCACCACGTGGGCCACGTAGGGTTTTGTGAGTAGTGGTGGTCACCACGTCAGCAATACCAACTGGTGATGGGTATACGCCAGCGGCCACTAGGCCTGCAATGTGGGCCATATCAACAAAAAGGTAAGCATCTACTTTGTCGGCGATGTCGCGGAAACGCTGCCAATCAACCACACGGCTATAGGCGGAGAAACCTGCAATCACCATTTTTGGCTTGTGCTCAAGGGCTAGACGCTCAACTTCGTCGTAATCAATTTCACCTGTTTCAGCGTTTAGACCGTATTGAACCGCATTGTAGATACGACCAGAGAACGATACAGCAGCACCGTGAGTTAAGTGACCACCGTGGGCTAGACTCATGCCTAGAATAGTATCACCCGGCTTACATAGGGCCATGTAGACCGCTGCATTGGCTTGTGAGCCAGAATGAGGCTGTACGTTGGCATATGGTGCGCCAAATAGCTCTTTAGCGCGATCAATGGCCAATTGCTCAACCACATCTACGTGTTCACAACCGCCGTAGTAACGCTTACCTGGATAACCTTCAGCGTATTTGTTAGTCAATTGGCTGCCTTGGGCTTCCATCACGCGAGGACTGGTGTAGTTTTCAGATGCAATTAGCTCAATGTGATGCTCTTGACGCACATCTTCCGCTTGCATGGCTTCCCATAGTGCTGGATCAAAATCCGCAATGTTCATATCTTTTTTGAACATAATCGTCCCCGTAATTCGGTTAAATGATAAAGCTGGTGAGTCTCAGACTAGCCCATTTTGACCAATCTAAGAGGAATTTGCGCGCATTGTACATCAAGTGCCCAGAACAGGCACTTGAAACGGCATCAAGCAGGCAAGAGATTTACTCATATTCAGTACACAGGCAGAGTTAATCTAATAAGGCTTCTTGCTCGGTATCTAAGAAATCATGGGCCAAAATATCTGCCGCCACCGGGTAACTGTACATATAGCCTTGTACTTTATGACAACCCACTTGTTGTAAAAAATGCTGCTGAGCTTCTACTTCAACCCCCTCCGCAATCACACCTAGCCCTAGGTTATTGGCCATAGCAACGATAGTACGAGTGATTTGTGCATCTTCTAGGTTATCCGGCAGATTACGAATAAAGCTCTTATCAATTTTTAGGTTATTCACAGGGAACTGTTTTAAATAGCTTAATGATGAGTAACCAGTACCAAAATCGTCGATTGATACTTGAAAGCCCATTGAACGAGCTTCATTAAGCACCGCAAGAGTTCGGTCAACGTCATCCATTAAAATACTTTCCGTCAATTCTAATTCAATAAGTTCTGGGTCAACCCCTGTTTCATCTACAATTCGACAAATGCGATCAAGCATATGGGCATCTTTAAATTGTCGAGCACTTAAGTTGACCGATAATTTTGGTACTAAAAACCCTGCATCTTGCCAGTCAATAATTTGCTCACACGCGGTGCGCAAAACCCATTCGCCAATAGGTACAATGAGCCCTGTTTCTTCAATTACATCCATAAAGGTGTCTGGGCCTACGATGCCATATTCAGGCCGTCTCCAGCGTATTAACGATTCGATACCGCAAATTTTATTTTCGATGGTGTCCCACTGGGCTTGATAAAATAACTCGAACTCATTACGTCTAAGAGCCAGATGTAAATTGTTTTCTAATTCTAAGCGTTCCATGGCGTGTATATTCATGTTTTCTGCATAAAACTGAACGTTGTTTTTTCCCATAGCCTTGGCGTGATACATGGCGGTATCGGCATTTTTAAGCAAGTCCATGCCTGTTTCAGCATGCTCTGGAAATATTGCTACGCCAATACTACAACTTAAATACAATTGACGATCTTCAATTTTAAATGGCAGAACCAATTGTTTTAATATGCGCTCAGATACTTCAAGGGATTCGAGTAATGCATCATCACCATCTCTCATACCCGACATGATGACAGTAAATTCATCACCACCAATGCGTGCCACTAAATCTTTAGGTCGAATAGCGCTACTTAAGCGATTTGCCACTTGCTTTAACACTTGATCGCCTACCGGATGCCCCATGCTGTCATTAATGGGTTTGAAGCGATCAAGATCAATAAACAATAATGCGATCACTTGTTTTTTGTTAAGCATTAATTTTTCAAGGGTTTCATGCATTTGTGAGCGGTTTGGCAAACCAGTTAAGCCATCGAAATACGCAAGTCGTTCGATGCGCGCCTCTGTGATTTTTTTCTCAGCTATATCTGATGAAATAATAATATGGCTTTGTACTTTGCCATCTTCTGTTTTTAATGCGGTGATACCAGTCCAGCTTGGGCGTACTTCTCGGCGACTATTTATGTAGTGCAATTCACCTTGCCAGTAACCGAATTTTTTTAAAGACGACTGCACATTTAAAACCACTTCTTTGTTAATAGACGAAGGTGCTAAAAAGCTTGTGGGCTTTTTATTTAGCGCTTCAATCTCTTGAAAACCACTAATGCTTAAAAAGGCTTTATTTACCCGAGAAATTTTTCCGTTTGCTTCGGTAACAATGATAGATTCAGAGGTGTTTTCAAATACTTCTGCGGCGGTACGGGCTTCTCTTTCAATTTGACGTTTTTGCGTAACATCACGGCCAGTTGCGAGTATGCCTTCAATTTCGTTGGATTCATTGCGTAAAATACTACTCTGAATTTCCAATATCATGGGGTCATCGGTATTACTCTTAGCATTTACATCAAACGTTCTAACTGCTCTTGGGTCACGTCGTCCTGTTAGTGCTTGGTTTAAATCGATCCTTAGAACGGAATTCATAAACTGATGGCTTTTTTGCAATAGTACAAATTCTAAACCGTGTGTTAAAACGGAAAATGAATTAAAGCCCAAAACTCGCGTAACCGAAGTACTGATATAGGTTAACTGCAAATCTAAATCTAGCGTGAATACAATATCAGACATCCCTTCTGTTAATAGTCGATATCGGCGCTCACTTTGTAAGAGTTGAGTTTTGGCTTGTTCCTCTTGGGTTATATCCCTTGCTAGGCCAACGTAATAACCAAAGCTTTTTTCTCCACTGGATGTGAAAATGGTATTCCTAAAACGTACGACTCGCCAACTACCATCACTATGGCGAAGTCTGGCGTTGGTTTCGTATACTTTGCCGGGCTTATGTTCTTTTAATTTTGAAATTAATGGATCAATACTTAATAAATCTTCGTGATGCAATAAACTACGCCAATCTTTAATATTCTCAATCTGTTCTTGAGAATATCCCAGTAGCTCACCGATATGACGATTATTGTAAACACTTTGTTTTGTCTCAATATCATTAACATAAACAATATCCGGCAGGGTTTCGATAACACTTGACCAAAAATGCTCGCTTTCTTTCAGCGCATTTTCAGCAATTATGCGATCGTTAATATTAATAAAACAAAATAGCGCTTGATCTTTACCCACCGTATCCAAGGTGCCGTTTAATAAATAATGATGATCTTTGCCATCTAACGATTTAAAAATAATCTCGGTACTAAATCTCGATTTGTTTTCATTAATTTTTTGAGCTATATCGAGCATTAAATCTTTATTATATAACTTAAATAGTTCGCTTATTTTACCTAATATTTCACGTTTATTTGAGCCGCTATATATGGACAGTGCCGCATCATTAATGTCGATCAAATGGAACGAGGCTCTTAAGTAGGCAAAGGAATCTGGGTTGTCCTGTACATATTCTCGAACAGTTTGGCCTTTTAAATGTTCCAACCAACGCCTTACTAACGATATATCCACATGCCACATACCAATACCACTGCCGTTGTATAACGCACGGTAACGTGAACGACTAATATTAAGTAAATCGCGGTCTGCAGCTTGTCGACTGACATCTCTCATCACCCATATAATGAGTGAATCTTTATCATCAGCCTTGGAGAAATGTCGGGTGACCTCTAATGTGACAAGCCTGCCTTGTATATCCACCAGCATTTCACCTTGTTGATCCACGGGATTAATCAGCGGATCAGAGTCATCTAAACACCATGGCAAACCCTGATATGGAAATACTTGTTCAATGGGTTTTCCAATCGCATTATCTAACGTGGTACCATTAAGCCACGGCTCAGCCGAATGATTACAAAAGACAATGCAACCATTTTGTAACGTAGTAACCACCACTTCATCAATACAATCTAGCGCTTGTTCCGCTCTTTGTGATTTACGCTGAGAACGCGCTACTTTAATGCCGGTTTCACTTTGTATTCGACGTATCACTCTAAGTGCTAAAAACGCCAGCAAGAAATATAAAGCCACAAAAAAAACTTTAGGCAGTACTAAATTAATGATTTCTGTACGCAGAAAATCTGGCCGCTCTACTGCCACCACTTCCCATGGGGTTCCGGTTACGGATTCATTACTCAAAATTTTATACTGATAATCTTTAAGCGCAGTTGGACGCTCAAGTCCTACAAAATCTTCAGCCGATAAAATGATATTGCCATTGCGCACGTCAACCATAACTAATCGAAAACTACCAAAATTATCTGTTCGAATAATTGAGTTATAAATACTGATCTGACGGCTAACCACTAACTTGAAGGGTATGTGCAGATAATGCTGTAAGTCATATATAAAATGGACACCGCCGTTGCCATTTTTGGCATTAGCGAATAAATCAATATTACCTTTAAAGTCTTTGTTTTGGTTATTCAAAAATGACATTAACGGCGTTTCTTGATGTGTAAACTGCTGCGTTGTGTGTTTATCAATAACTTCTAGTTGTTCATTAAGCAACATGTAGCCACTGTAACCTAGCAGTGTCTCTGATAATTCTTTTGTCATCAGATCCAAGCTCACTGACGCTTTTGGTGCCACTGTAAGCTGTTTTATTTGATCCTCATACTTGGTGATGATGGGTGGTATACTGTTTTTTTGTGCATAAACACTGTTCGAAGTTTGCATCGCTAAGCTCGATAGCGTGTTTTTCATTAAAAATTGACGATTTTCCAATCCCGTTTCAAATTGGATGTAAAACGATACAAACTGAATAGCTACTAAGAACAAAAAAAAGGCGACCAACAATAAGATGACGGAATCTTTTTTTATTTTTATCAATCGATCAACTAACATGTTTTCCATACCTAGTTTGCGTTTAGCCGCTGAATGAATTAATTTGCGGCTATTTCTAGCATCAGACCTAATAACAAAGGCTAATGACACCC
This sequence comes from Oceaniserpentilla sp. 4NH20-0058, assembly GCF_040371755.1. Lineage (NCBI taxonomy): Bacteria > Pseudomonadati > Pseudomonadota > Gammaproteobacteria > Oceanospirillales > Oceanospirillaceae > Oceaniserpentilla > Oceaniserpentilla sp. 4NH20-0058. The sequence goes on along the minus strand of NZ_BAABWE010000008.1, from coordinate 130,972 downwards.
TATGGCTCAATACGTATATACCATGAACCGAGTGGGGAAAGTTGTCCCCCCTAAACGCGAAATTCTGAAAGATATCTCTTTATCATTCTTTCCTGGCGCAAAAATCGGCGTTTTAGGCTTAAATGGCGCGGGTAAATCTACTTTACTGCGCATTATGGCTGGGGTCGATACCGAATTTAACGGTGAAGCACGCCCACAGCCGGATATTCAAATTGGTTACCTACCGCAAGAGCCTGAATTAGACCCAAATAAAGATGTACGCGGTAACGTGCAAGACGGCCTTCGTGAATTATTTGATGCAATGGCCGAGCTGGATCAAGTATACGCGGATTATGCTGACCCTGAGGCTGATTTTGATAAACTGGCTAAAAAACAAGGCCGGTTAGAAGCCATTATTGAAGCCAATGATGGTCATAACATTGATAACATCATGGAACGTGCCGCCGAAGCATTACGCTTACCCTCTTGGGAAGCAGATGTTACCAAACTTTCCGGTGGTGAACGCCGTCGTGTTGCCCTGTGTCGCTTACTATTAAGTAAACCCGATATGCTGCTTTTAGACGAACCTACCAACCACTTGGATGCACAATCTGTTGCTTGGTTAGAGCGTTTCTTGGAAGATTATCCGGGGACAGTTGTGGCGATTACCCATGACCGTTACTTCCTAGATAACTGTGCAGAGTGGATTCTAGAGTTGGACCGTGGTCACGGTATTCCATTTGAAGGCAACTACACCAGTTGGTTAGAACAAAAAGAAGCCCGCTTAGAGCAAGAGAAAAAATCACAATCTGCTTTAGACCGTACCATCAAACACGAACTAGAATGGGTGCGCTCTAACCCTAAAGCTCGTCAGGCTAAAAGCAAAGCCCGTTTAGCCCGCTTTGATGAACTAAACAGCCAAGAAACCCAAAAACGAAATGAAACCAACGAGATCTTTATTCCACCGGGTGAACGTCTTGGGGATTTAGTCGTGGATTTCGAAGGAGTGAGCAAAAGCTTTGGTGATCAATTATTAATTGACAATTTTAGCGCTAAGATTCCAGCAGGGGCCATTGTCGGTGTAATCGGTGCCAACGGTGCCGGTAAATCCACCTTATTTAGGATGGTAGCAGGGGTTGAGCAACCAGACAGCGGCGACATTAAAATCGGCTCCACCGTAAAAACAGCGTTTGTCGAACAATTACGCGATCAGCTTCAAGACGAGCAAACCGTATGGGAATGCATCAGTGGCGGCCATGATATGCTGCAAATTGGCAACTACGAAACCAGTTCTCGTGCCTATTGTGGTCGTTTTAACTTTAAAGGTAACGACCAACAAAAACGAGTGGGGGAGCTATCCGGTGGTGAGCGTGGTCGCTTACAATTAGCGTGCGTACTAAAACAAGGGGCTAATATGCTGTTATTGGATGAACCATCCAACGACTTAGACGTAGAAACCCTTCGCGCCCTAGAAGAAGCTCTGCTGAGCTTCCCAGGCTGTGCTATTGTTATTTCACATGATAGGTGGTTTTTAGACCGTATTGCCACCCACATTCTTGCATATGAAGGTGAAAGCCAACTGTACTTTATGGAAGGTAATTACCAAGACTATATGGAAGATAGAAAGCGTCGCTTTGGTGCTGAGGCCGACCAGCCAAAACGCATTAAATATAAACGCTTAAGCTAACGGGGAGCAGGCTCCTCGTTGAGGAGCCCCTATGTCCGAACACAGAAACTTTACCCGTGTTGCTTTTGATGCGGATACCTCTGTCAGTCAAGGTAACCACAAATGGCCAGTAGAACTCATTGATGTGAGTTTAAATGGTGTTTTGTTTAAACAACCTGAAGTATGGAATATTCATCCGGGTAACCCCTTGGTGATCAGTATTCACTTAGCTGACCGTACCCATATAAAAATGGAAGCTCGCCTTGTTCACATTACCCCAAAGTTTGTGGGCTGCAAATGCATCCACATTGACCTTGATAGCATTACCTTGCTTAAGCGTTTAATTGAACTGAATGTGGGCTCTGATGAGTTTTTAGAGCGTGAGCTGACGGCGTTGATTTCGGAGCATGGAGAAGATTAAATAATCTCCAGCGCTTGGGAAATATGCTCTACGGCTATCACTTGCATGCCTTCTATTCCGCCTTTGGGGATATTCGCTTTGGGCGCAATGACTCTTATAAAGCCAGTGGCTTGAGAGTGCGGCCTCTTTTAAATCAATACGCTAAATAATTTCCAACGCTTGGGAAATATGCTCTACCGCTATCACTTGCATGCCTTCTATTCCGCCTTTGGGGATATTCGCTTTGGGCGCAATGGCTCTTATAAAGCCGGTGACTTGAGAGCGCGGCCTCTTTTAACCAATACGCTAAATAATCTCCAGCGCTTGGGAAATATGCTCTACCGCTATCACTTGCATGCCTTCTATTCCGCCTTTGGGGATATTCGCTTTGGGTGCAATGACTCTTATAAAGCCAGTGACTTGAGAGCGCGGCCTCTTTTAACCAATACGCTAAATAATCTCCAGCGCTTGGGAAATATGCTCTACCGCCATCACTTGCATGCCTTCTATTCCGCCTTTGGGGATATTCGCTTTGGGCGCAATGGCTCTTATAAAGCCGGTGACTTGAGAGCGCGGCCTCTTTTAACCAATACGCTAAATAATCTCCAGCGCTTGGGAAATATGCTCTACCGCCATCACTTGCATGCCTTCTATTCCGCCTTTGGGGATATTCGCTTTGGGCGCGATGGCCCTTTTAAATCCATGCTTAGCGGCCTCTTTTAACCTTTCTTGGCCGCTGGGTACAGGGCGAATTTCACCGGACAGACCCACCTCTCCAAACACCACCATGTCTTGGGGTAATGGGTTATCTCGAAAGCTCGATAACACTGAAAGCAATAACGCTAAATCAGCCGAGGTTTCGCTGACGCGCACTCCCCCTACCACATTGATATATACATCTTGGTCACCGCAATGAATTCCTCCGTGGCGATGCATTACCGCTAACAACATGCTTAAGCGGTTTTGATCCAACCCTACAGCTACCCGTTTAGGGTGCCCAAAATGGCTTTCATCCACTAACGCTTGAATCTCTACTAAGATGGGCCGAGTACCTTCCCACACCACCATAACAATAGACCCGCTAACGGGCTTTTCGGAACGACTTAGGAAAATAGAACTGGGGTTTTTCACTTCTTTAAGGCCCGTTTCCATCATGGCAAATACACCTAATTCGTTTACCGCTCCAAAACGGTTTTTAATGCCTCTAAGGGTGCGAAAACGGTTATCACTATCCCCTTCTAACATGATGGAACAATCAATCATGTGCTCAAGCACCTTAGGCCCAGCTAGTGACCCATCTTTGGTAACATGGCCCACTAAAAATAAAACCGTATCACTTTGTTTAGCAAAACGGGTCAGTAGGGCAGCACTCTCGCGTACCTGTGTCACACTTCCCGGTGCCGATTCCACCCCCGGTGTATGCATCACTTGTATGGAATCAATCACCATGACTTTGGGCGTGTGGTTTTTGGCAATGGAGACAATTTGCTCCACATCGGTTTCAGTCAGCATTTGTAATTTATCAGTGGGCAAATTTAATCGCTGGGCACGCATGGCCACCTGCTGTAATGACTCTTCACCGGTTATGTATAAGACTGACATGTGCTGCGCTAAATAACACATGGTCTGCAGCAGCAAAGTGGATTTACCTGCACCCGGATGACCACCAATTAAGTTCACTGAACCGGGCACTAAACCACCACCTAGCACCCGATCAAATTCTGCCATACCAGAGCTAAATCGCGGCAATGCATCCAGAGATACTTCATCTAATTTAACAATTTTATTTAAACCACTTCCGCCCCCTGCATAACCTTCACGTACAGAGGCAGACTTAGAAGCCGACACGGTAAATTCTTGTAAGGTGTTCCATTGATTACAAGCACTACATTGACCTTGCCACTTACTGTGATCAGCCCCGCAGTCACTGCAGACATAGGCTACTTTACGTTTGGCCATGCTGGCTCCTTAATTTTTATTTTATTGTACCCATGAATACACAAGGCCAAAACAGTAACGTTAAAAACAAATATTTATAAACTAAAACGCCGCTTCAAAAGCTTTGAAACGGCGAATGTACTATCATTTTTAACGACAAAAAGTTAAACAGATTGCTTATTTTTTGAAAAGTATTTAATCCAAATAACAGCCCAAACTGCAGACAGCACTGAGCCCACAATAATACCTAATCGGTCTTGATTAAAGTTATCCTGACCTGTTTGATCAAATGCTAAACCACCAATAAATAAACTCATGGTAAAACCCACACCACTTAAAATAGCAATGCCGTAAACTTGAGACCAACTTACCCCTTGCGGGAAAGACCCCAGTTTTAATTTAATGCCCAGCCACACCATGCTCATGACACCCAACTGCTTACCAAGGAACAAGCCCAATACAATACCCAGTGGAATACCATGGGTTAGATCTGAAAAGCTTAAACCACTTAAAGAAAGGCCAGCGTTGGCAAACGCAAAAATGGGTAGAATCAAAAAGCTCACTGGTGAATGTAAATCATGTTCTAATTCATACAACGGGCGGGTAGTTTGACCATCCCAATCAATCCCTTTCATTGGAATAAACAAGGCCAGTACCACACCGGCTAAGGTGGCGTGAACACCGGATTTCAACAAGGCGACCCACATGATGCCACCAATAAAAAGATACGCGGCCTTACTGACCACACCAGAACGATTCATCATAAACAATACAGCGATACAGCCCGCTGTCACATATAGCGCTAATGCAGATAAGTTGTCGGTATAAAAAAGTGCAATCACAATGATGGCCCCAAGGTCATCAAATATTGCTAAACTCACTAAAAATATTTTAAGTGCCGCTGGCACCTGACTGCCCAGTAACATGACAATACCTAGTGCGAAGGCAATGTCGGTGGCCATAGGTATAGCCCAACCTTGAATAGCCAGTTCATCGCCCCAGTTCAGGTACGTATAAATGACCGCGGGACCAACCATGCCTCCGATCGCCGCCAATGCCGGTAAGGCAATTTTTTGCGGAGTATCAAGATCACCAATTAATACTTCTCGTTTAAGTTCAAGACCCACTAACAAAAAGAATATGGCCATTAATCCATCGTTTATCCATAGCAACAACGGTTTTGCAATAACGAACTCTTCCACTGCAACGGTTAATTTTGTGGTGAGAAGCTGTTCATAAAGCCAGCTAAAAGGGGAGTTAGCGACAATAACCGCTAACGCGGCTGCGACCATGAGCAATAAGCCACTGGCTGCGTCCATTTTCATAAATCGACGTAAAGATTCGAGCATTAGCTATCCCTAAAAATAAATACATATCATTGACAATAATTATGACGCAAAGAGCCCTAAGTTCAAAGATATGTAGGGCTGAAGGCAAAAAGAAAAAACGGCTTTAAGGTTACCCCTAAAGCCGCTATTTGAAACCGTTTACACACTACTTATGGTATGGCGGGCTCAACTCAACCACAGCTTCAATAAATGCCTTAGCATGCTCTGGATCCACAAACTGATGAATACCATGACCTAAGTTGAATATGTGTCCAGACCCTTCACCATAAGCCGCTAAAATAGAGGCCACTTCCTCACGAATACGCTCAGGTTTTGCGTACAACACACTTGGGTCCATATTCCCCTGCAACGTCACTTGATCACCCACACGACGACGAGCATTACCAATATCCGTTGTCCAATCGAGACCTAACGCATCGCAACCAGTATCAGCCATCATTTCAAGCCACTGTCCAGCGCCCTTGGTGAACAAGATAACAGGCACTTTGCGACCTTCATGCTCACGAATCAACCCGTCCACAATTTGCTGCATATATTTAAGCGAAAACTCTTGATAAGCCCCGTGACTTAACACACCACCCCAAGTATCGAAAATCTGCACCGCTTGTGCACCTGCTTGAATTTGGGCGTTCAAATAATCAATCACTGACAAGGCTAACTTGTTAAGCAGTTCATGCATGACTTCTGGCTGGCTATACATCATAGCCTTTACATGACGGAAATCTTTACTGCTGCCCCCTTCAACCATGTAAGTGGCGAGTGTCCACGGTGACCCAGAAAAACCAATTAAAGGTACTCTCCCGTTAAGCTCATGACGAATAGTGGATACCGCTTTTGTCACATAAGATAAGTCACTGGCTGTATTCACAATTGGTAGTGCGGCTACATCTTCTTCTGTGCGTACTACTTTTTTAAATTTTGGGCCTTCACCTGTTTCAAAGTACAGACCCAAATTCATTGCATCAGGAATGGTTAGAATGTCACTGAACAAGATCGCCGCATCTAAACCTGGGTAGCGATCTAATGGCTGTAATGTTACCTCACAGGCAAACTCATGGTTCATGCAAAGATCCATGAACGAACCCGCAGTCGCACGGCTTGCGCGATATTCAGGCAAATAACGGCCCGCTTGGCGCATCATCCAAATAGGCGTGCGATCCACAGGTTGCTTCAATAAAGCGCGAAGAAAACGATCATTTTTTAATTCAGTCATACTTTCCAACAAAAACAAAACGCCCCGAAGGGCGTAAAAATTAAAAACAATTTATGTTAATCGGTTACGGTAAAGTTACCTAAAAGATAAGTTGTAAAATCACTACCCGCCGGTACAAAATAATTGATCTCTAAGCCACCGTTTATGACATCTTGTACGCCATCTGGGCTAATTGTCAGATCAACAATCGTGGTTTGGCTTGAATCATTCACAGAAACCGTGGCCGACGAGGCGTCACTTGATAATACGGCTCCAGCACCACCGGAAGGGGTGACAGTACCCAGTGTGCCGTTTGTCAGTCTAATCTGCACTGTGGCATTTTCTGGTAAACCTAGATTACAACGATTTTTGATTTTCACCGTGTAAGTTTCAGTACCACCTCGAACATTTACACTTGTTTCCGAGAAGCTATTTTTAAACAAGTATGGACTATATCCAATAAGGTCTACATCTAATATTCCACCTATTATGGTGCCAGAATCAACCGTTGTAACTGAAATGCCAACAGTTCCAAGACCTGTTGTATTTTCAATTTCATCCGCGCGAATAATATTCGCGGTAATCAGATGGCCTCGAGAATTCAAGTAATCATATACTTGCTCATCCGTTAAATTCGCCGTGCCATTACGTAATGGCCAAGTGCTTGCTGGGTGAATACTTCCAACATCTCCCGTACCAGAAGAACTATTGATTTTGGTCTCATCAAGTGCCAACACAATAGTAGAGCCTGAAGGTAAATGATTACGGCGAGAGCTAGAATCTGCTACACGCCACGCTACATCTTGCCCGCCTGCATCAAAACTACCATCGACACACGTCAATACGTTATCAGTATCGTAACGCCCAAGCGTCGAATCCCAGCCGAATGGCCCTTCAATAAAGGCGCTATTGCCCTGTGACATCTGAATACGCACACTTCCCACTAAGTCAATTTGTTCAGCACAGTGGCCACCAGCAAAGGCTGCATCACTGCAGTTAACACCTTGATATAAAGAAGATGGGGCTTCGTCTAATTCGCCGCTGTTATTGCTGTCTATAAACTCCTCTAAGAAGTTAACATCACCCCCGCCTTCTGCAGGAGTGCCATTTGAATCCACAAATACACGGTAATGATCAGGATTCCAGCCAAACTCCGCAGCACCGTCTCCGTCAAGATCAACATTTGGCTGATAATCCCCTGCGGTTTCGAAGGTTCCACTACCATTAGCATCAATGTAGCTTTCGCCATAAGTGGTGAACACCTCACCAAGGTCAAACAAACCATTGCTATTTGCATCTTGGAAATCACTTTGCCCGCGAGTAAATCCAACAATGGTCAGATAACCATCCACAGGACGAGGGTTACTGCTTTGCCATTGCACATTACAAACACCATCTGCCGTTTCACAACTAGGCGTTATTAAACCACCACTGGCTCTAAAATAAACTCGTGTACCATCAATCACAGGGTTTTGGTTGTGGTCACCCACTCGAACTGATAAATCCACCGTAGCACCATCTACTGACCAAGCACTTGGATTAAACGGAGTGGCAGATAAACTAAAACTGTTTTGATCGCCCAAACTGGTTGCCATAGTAATGGGGATAGACATAGTCGTGATGGTATCTAACACCGTACCTGCAGTATTAGTGATATCGATCAATGCCTTCACTCTAACATTACCAGCTGCTGCCCCTGCATTTAAGATAACATTTACAGTGCCATCAGCACTGGTGATCGCTTCTTCAAGTGAAAGGGAAGCGCCACCATACAAATGATCCAGTTCAAAGCGTACCGTACGATCAGGCATTGGATTTCCAGAGCGATCTAACACTTGGAAGGCAACCGTGCTCAATGAAGGCACATCACCTGTACCATAGCCACTTAACGCAATTAGGCTTGGTGTTGCTGACACAAATTGAATTGCGCCAATTTCCGCTGCTTGAATAGTAATAGTGGTACGAGCTGTAGCTTGGTCATTGGTATCCGCTTCGCCCTCTACAAAAATAGCCACTGTATCAGTGACACCAAACTCTTTACCACAGCCTTTATCGGTGTAGGTCACAGTTGCACTACCAGAGGCTTTTATGGACTCAGGTGCAATTGTTGCTAAACCTTGCTCAACACAAGTAGAAACAAACGATACTTCCCTTAATCCAAAAAACTGAGCATTGCCGTTCTCTGGATCGACGATATCAACAGTTATTGTGGTACTACCACTGGCCGATAGTGATTCATTGTCACTAAGCCCTGTTTCAGCTGTACCTTGGGTAAACGCTGTACCCACTAACACGCCAAGTGCTACGGCAACCTCATCTTCAGTTAACTCATCGGGTGTATCATCACCGCTACCATCGTCTCCGCTGTCATCGTCGTCCGTAGTATCTTCTTCTGTGCCAGGGTCGCTTTTGGTAAAGTTATTACTACTGGAGTCAGAGCCCCCACAAGCGGTTAAAAATGAGAGTAGAACCAGCATGGCCCACATTATTATTGTATTTTTCATGGTGATCCCTGTTGTTTTTGTTTGCTCGCTTCTCGCGGTTTCAAAATAAACATTTAAGTGTCTGGTATTATCTATACAACGCATGCAAGTAACAATGACACAAATACAAAAAAGCACGACTATCGCATAGAAAGTCGTGCTTTTTTTGTAACAGAGCTGGTTAAATATTAGACATCAAGGAAATCTAAGATACCTTCTGCAGCTTGACGACCTTCCCAGATGGCTGTTACCACCAAGTCAGAGCCTCGAACCATATCACCACCAGCAAATACTTTTTTATTGCTGGTTTGAAACTTAAACTCTTGCTCTTCAGGTGCCACAACACCGTCCCAGCTATTTAGCTCAATACCAAAATCAGCAAACCAAGGGGCAGGGCTTGGACGGAAACCAAACGCTACCAACACCGCATCAGCTGGTAATACTTCTTCTGAACCTTCAATGACCTCAGGACGAGAACGGCCATTTTCATCAGGCGCACCCATTTTAGTGGTAACCACTTTAACCCCTTCAACCTTATCTTCACCCACAATGGCAACCGGTTGACGGTTAAATAAGAATTTCACGCCTTCTTCTTTTGCATTGACAACTTCACGCTTAGAACCCGGCATGTTCGCCTCATCACGACGATACGCACAGGTAACTGCACTTGCACCTTGGCGAATTGAAGAGCGGTTACAGTCCATAGCGGTATCACCACCACCAAGAACCACCACTTTTTTACCTTTCACGTCAATGAAGTCAGCGGCGTTCTTTTCCCAGCCTTGGTTGTGATTAACATTGGCAATTAAGAAATCCAATGCGTCATACACCCCTGGTAACTCTTCACCAGGGAAACCACCCTTCATGTAGTTGTATGTACCCATACCTAGGAAAACAGCATCGTATTCGGCTTCTAAATCAGCGAATTGAACATCCTTACCCACTTCTGTATTTAAACGGAATTCAACACCCATGCCTTCGAATACTTCACGACGGCGGGCCATTACGCTTTTTTCAAGTTTAAATTCAGGAATACCAAAGGTTAATAAACCACCGATTTCTGGGTATTTATCGAATACCACTGGCTTAACACCGTTACGGGCGAGTACATCGGCTGCCCCTAAGCCTGCAGGACCTGCGCCGATAATTGCAACCTTCTTACCGGTTTGTACCACCTTAGACATATCTGGACGCCAGCCCATGGCCAGTGCTGTATCGGTAATGTACTTCTCAACATTACCAATGGTCACAGCGCCAAAGCCGTCGTTTAGGGTACATGCTCCCTCACACAAACGGTCCTGTGGACAAACACGACCACACACTTCTGGTAGGGTGTTGGTCTGGTGGCTTAATTCAACCGCTTCCATGATATTGCCTTCACTGGCCAGTTGTAACCAGTTTGGAATGTAGTTGTGCACTGGGCACTTCCATTCGCAGTAAGGGTTACCACACGCTAAACAACGATGAGCCTGCTCACCAGCTTGCTCTTGTTGAAACGGCTGATAAATCTCTACAAAGTTGTGCTTGCGAGTTTGTATATCTTTTTTAGAAGGGTCTTTACGTCCTACATCTAAAAATTGAAAATCATTACTTAATCGTTTTGCCATAGTCACCTCTATTCGACTCTCTCGCTATTGGTCAATTACTCGGAGCGAGTCCGGGTGTTATTCAGCAATTGTTCTAAGCTTGCAGCCTTTGGCTTCACTAACCAGAACTTGCCTACGAAATTGTCAAAGTTATCCAAGATCTCTTGGCCCCAGCTACTGCCGGTTTCTTCAACATAATTTGTGATGATGCCACGTAAATAATTACGGTGAGCTTCTGTTTCTTCATTGCTAATGCGGTGAATATCAACCAGCTCATGGTTGTACTTATCAACAAAGGTATTGTCTTGATCAAGCACATAAGCGAAGCCGCCTGTCATACCTGCACCAAAGTTATAACCAGTGCTTCCAAGAACGGTAATTTGACCACCTGTCATATATTCACAACAGTGATCACCGGCCCCTTCAACCACGGCTTTAGCACCTGAGTTACGTACTGCAAAGCGCTCACCCGCACGACCTGCCGCTAATAACTTACCGCCCGTGGCACCGTACAAACAGGTGTTACCCACAATAGCGGCCTCTTGAGATGCAAATTCAGATACTTTTGGTGGGTAGATGACCAGCTTACCGCCTGTCATGCCTTTACCAACGTAATCGTTTGCATCTCCCTCTAGGTGCATTTCTAGACCACCAGCATTCCATACACCAAATGATTGGCCTGCAGTACCGGTTAATTGCAACTTGATTGGCTGACCTGCCATGCCTTGGTTACCGTGACGCAAGGCGATTTCACCTGAAAGGCGTGCACCAATAGAACGGTCACAGTTACCAATCTTATAGCTAAACTCTCCGCCTTTTTTCGCTTCGATAGCGGCTAATGCATCAGTCACCATCTGCTCAGCCAATTGACCTTCATCGTACGGATTATTACGATCCACTTGTACAGTATGAGGTTTATCCGCTGGAATGTGATCACTACTAAACAGTGGTGTTAAATCCAGATTCTTTTGTTTGTTGGTTTTGCCTTCAATCATTTCAAGCAGGTCAGTACGACCAACCAATTCTTCAAGAGAGCGCACGCCAACCGCCGCCATCCATTGACGAGCTTCCTGTGCTACAAAGCGGAAGAAATTTTTCACCATTTCAACGGTGCCAATAAAGTGCTGATCACGTAACACTTCATTTTGTGTGGCAACACCGGTCGCGCAGTTGTTTAAGTGACAAATACGCAAGTACTTACAACCCATTGCAACCATTGGCGTAGTACCAAAGCCAAAGCTTTCAGCACCTAGCATAGCGGCTTTTACAATATCTAAACCTGATTTTAGACCGCCGTCAGTTTGTAGACGCACATTACCACGCAGATCATTGCCTCGCAGGGTTTGGTGCGCTTCAGATAAACCTAATTCAAATGGTGAGCCCGCATATTTGATTGAGGTTAACGGTGATGCAGCTGTACCACCGTCATAACCAGATATAGTGATTAAGTCCGCATAAGCTTTTGCCACACCGGCAGCAATCGTTCCCACGCCCGGTTCAGATACTAACTTAACCGATACTTTCGCCCTTGGGTTTACCTGCTTAAGGTCGTAAATCAACTGAGCCAAATCTTCGATGGAGTAAATATCGTGATGCGGTGGTGGTGAAATCAGTGTCACACCCGGTACCGAATAACGCAGTGTTGCAATTAGATTATTTACTTTACCACCTGGTAGCTGACCGCCTTCACCTGGCTTGGCACCTTGAGCCACTTTAATTTGCAGCACCTCTGCGCTAGATAAATAATGAGGCGTCACACCAAAACGGCCTGATGCTATTTGTTTGATCTTAGAGTTTTTAACCGTGCCATAACGCTTAGGGTCTTCACCACCTTCACCTGAGTTAGAGTTACCGCCTAACTCATTCATGGCTTGCGCTAGTGCCTCGTGAGCCTCTGGCGACAACGCACCTAATGACATGGCCGCTGAGTCAAAACGCGGGAAGATAGCTTCAATCGGCTCTACTTCATCAAGCGAAATACTGTTATCCGTATTGATTTTTAACAAGTCACGTAATGTGGCCACTGGGCGATTATTTACAAGCTCAGCGTATTGATCATAGGCCGCTTGTGAACCCGTTTGCACCGCTTCTTGAATCGTGGTGATTACATCAGGGTTAAACGCATGATATTCACCGCCGTGTACGTACTTTAATAACCCCCCTTGATCTAAGTTTTTACGGGCTTTCCAAGCGTTCGCGGCATTGCGCATTAAATCATCTTGGAAATCGTCAAACTTAGCGCCTTGAATACGACTGGTTAAACCGCAAAAGCAAAGATCAACCACTTCATCCGATAAACCAATACCTTCAAATAATTGAGATCCACGGTAAGACGCAATTGTGGAGATACCCATCTTAGAAAGGATTTTCAATAAACCTTTACGAATACCTTTACGGAAATTCTGGCTTGATTGTAATGGGTCACCTAGTAATTCACCGGCACGATGCATGTCTGCCAATACTTCATAGGTTAACCATGGATAAACCGCTGTGGCACCAAAGCCAATTAAAACGGCAAAATGGTGCGCATCCCGGGCATCACCGGTTTCAATCACAAGGTTGGTATTACAGCGCAACCCACTACCAATTAGATTATGGTGTACCGCACCGGTAGCCATCGCAGAAGGTATGACTAACTGGCCTTCTACCACTTCACGGTCAGATAAGATTAAAATGGTTGTGCCTTCACGAGCCGCCGCTTGGGCCTGTTCAACTAGATTATTTATGGCCGCCTTCAAACCTGTTTCTGGGGCAAAACCTAAAGATAATGTAGTGTAGTTAAATTCAGCATTACCTGTATTCTTCAAACCAGTAAATTTCAATGGCGACAGTACAGGGCTGGTTAAAATGATACGATTGGCGTGACTGGCATCTTCAATAAATACGTTTTTCTCTTTACCAATACAGGTTTCAAGAGACATAACAATGGCTTCACGTAATGGATCAATCGGCGGGTTTGTTACCTGCGCAAACATTTGACGGAAGTAATCGGCAATGTGTCGAGATTTTTGCGACAGTACCGCCATAGGTGCATCATCACCCATTGAGCCTGTCCCTTCGACTCCTTGTTCAGCCAATGCGCGCAACACCTGCTCGCGCTCTTCAAAACTTACAAGGTGTAATTTCTGATGGGCTTTTAATAGATCAGAGTCTAAGTTGCCTTCTTTAAAGCGTTGCAGTTCTAATTCAGATTCAATGCGAATAGCATTTTCTTTTAACCAAGTACGATACGGCTGAGACTGCTTCAAGCGTGTATCAATATCGCTGGCTTCTAATACTTGGCCTGTTTGTGTATCAATCGCTAGAATTTCACCCGGACCCACACGGCCTTTAGATACTACATCTTCTGGCTTATAGCTATGAGTACCAATTTCAGATGCAACCGTGATGAAACCGTTTTTGGTTTTCACCCAACGAGACGGGCGTAAACCGTTACGGTCAAGACCACAAACAGCATAACGACCATCTGTAATAACTAAGCCTGCTGGGCCATCCCAAGGTTCCATATGCATAGAATTGTATTCATAAAATGCACGTAAATCGGCATCCATGGTTTCAACATTTTGCCACGCAGGTGGAATCATCATACGAATAGCACGGAACATATCCATACCACCGGTATGTAATAGCTCCAACATGTTATCCATTGAAGACGAGTCTGAACCAGTTGTATTTACAACTGGCTGAATGCTCTCAAGATTATTTAATAGCGGTGATTCAAATTGACTTCCACGAGCAGCCGCCCAGTTACGGTTACCACGAATCGTGTTGATCTCACCATTATGTGCCAACAAACGGAAAGGTTGGGCCAAAGGCCAACGTGGCGCAGTGTTTGTAGAGAAGCGCTGATGGAATACACAAATAGCAGTTTCTAAACGCTCATCACCTAGATCCAAATAAAAGCTAGGTAAATCTACTGGCATCATCAAACCCTTGTACGACAAGGTAGTCTCAGATAACGAGCAGATATAGAAATCAGGGTAAGCTGATAATGCAATTTCCGCTTTACGGCGAGCGTAATATAATTTTACCGCTAACGCTTGCTGACTTACTTCTGTGGTGGCATTAACAAACACTTGTTCAAAGCGTGGAAGGCAGTCAACAGCCATAGGTCCAAGGCAATCATTGTTGGTTGGCACCACACGCCAGCCTTTCACTTCTAAGCCTTGCTCAATAAATGCGTTGTTCATCGCTTCGCGTTGTTTTGCAGCAATTGATTCATCAAGGTCTAAAAAGACCATGCCCACAGCGTACTGCTGAGGTAATTCAATGCCCAAGTCAGCTTTAGCTACTTGACGCAAAAAGCCATCTGGCTTTTGAATTAATAGGCCACAACCATCACCTGTTTTGCCATCTGCCGCGATACCACCGCGGTGGGTCATACAAGTCAATGATTCAATGGCCGTACTCAATAGGTCGTGACTAGCATTGCCTTCCATATGGGCAATTAGGCCAAAGCCACAGTTGTCTTTGAATTCACCTGGTGTGTACAGACCTGTTCTCATAGACGCTCTCATCAAAAAAATCTTTATAAATCAATGCCTTACATGGCATTTGGACGCCGATTCAGTAGTTTTGAACAGACAAAAGGACGCTTATTCTACACGCGTGGAGGAGTTGGCTCAAATAAATTAGCCAATCTAACGGTTTTACCATGACAAACGGGGCTGGTCAGTATCGCTATTTTACGATTTTTGACTTGATTTATTGTTGCGGTATGTCTCGAATATCGTCCTGTATTTTACTAATCGGCCTCACCCAAGGTTGGCTTTTAATTGTCTTAGACAATTTTTGGGCCTGCTCACTGGCAAGCTGCTTATTATTAATAGGTCCATAAACTACAACAAACCAAGGCTCACCTCTATAGCGAGTTTGATAAATATTCAAATTATCACTGCCAATTTGACGAGAAAAGCGCTTAACAAAGGACTTTGCATTCTCTTCACTACGCACACCCAATAGCTGCAAAGCAAAGCTCTTACCTGACATATTCATGATTGGGTGTTCTATTTTAGCTGCCTTCATCTCTTGAGGTGCCGGTGAAGGCTTACTTTGGGCAACTTGTCGAGCTTCCATTGGCTTTTCAACGGGCTGCCCTTGCGGTGTTAATTCAGATTGCTCTCGCTCAATTGTGGCTTTTTGCTCACTGCTTGTATCTTTCACCACATCAAGCTGAGGATTCGTAACCATAGATGGAGCTTGTGCATTTAATTCTTCAGGCTGTAACGCTAAAGTAGCTGGCTCGGGTTTCTGTTGTTTCTCTAGCTGCTTTTTGACCACTAGAGCCGCAATCGCATCTTCATCAGTGAGCGCCGCTTCATCAGACGATGTTTGATATAAAACAGAAACTAGCAATGCTGAGCCGATTAATAAAACCGCCGCAATATGACCTATGGGAAAACTCGCGTCTTTTTGTGTTTGGCTTTCTTGCTCTAACTCAATAAGTCCTAACAGCTGACCCGGAACCCCCTTACTCAAGATCCATAACTGATGCATATCTTTCATGCTAATAGGAATAACGTCTATGCCAGATCGTTTGAATACTTGAGTAATGAATACCTCACTTTCTTCCTCAGTTAAGGGAGATAATTCAATCAAATGGTATAACTTATTTTCAAATTGGGGCTGAAGCTCATCAAGACGGGATTTAAGTGATTCATCACCACATAATATAAGCCGCCAGCCATGATCGAGGGTGGATTTATCTAAGAAAAACGACAGTAAATCATCGGATAGTAGGTGCGCGTCATCTATTAAAACATGCACTGACTCACCCTCAGCGGCCATTGCAACCAGTCGAGAGTCCAAGTCAATTAAGTTTGCATCACACCCTACCTGCATTGAGATAAGATCAATAATATCGGGAAGTTGCTGAATATTTAAAGCATCAAGCATGATCACTTGATGATGAACGCTGAGTTGATCACTAGCGGCTTTGAGTAAAGTGGTTTTACCTATTTCTTGCGGGCCGGTAATAAGTACCGACATGGCACTAAACTCCTGCACATGCAGCAGCATATCCAGCTGCTGAGCACGCTCACCTAGCATAATAATGTCGGGAGATGATATATCCTTGCCAGTCATCTTGCCCTCCATTGTTATTGTTAGTTGGTCAAGTGATGTAATGTGGCATCAAATTGTTCAAGTGCAAAGTCCGATGTGGTCACCGCATGACCCATAGACTGTAATAGCACTAGTCTCAGCTTACCATCTAGCACTTTTTTGTCTACAGCCATTAATTCTTTAAAACGCTCTGGTGACATACCTTGCGGAGATTGTACCGGCAGGTGGGCTGATTGCAGAATATCTTTAACTCTGGTGACACTCTCCTGTTCTATCCAGCCTAATCTAGCGGATAGGTCGGCCGCCATTAACATACCGGTGGCGACCGCTTCTCCATGCAACCAATTGCCATAACCTTGGTGGGTTTCAATGGCGTGACCAAAGGTATGGCCTAAATTCAAGATGGCACGAATCCCCCCTTCACGTTCATCTTGCGCCACTACCTTAGCTTTATTTTCACAGGATGTTTCGATGGCATAAATTAATGACTGTGTATTTTTTGCATTAAGTTTTTCCATGTTGCTTTCAAGCCAATCAAAAAACGGTAAATCACAAATTAACCCGTACTTGATCACCTCGGCAATGCCTGCTGCTAATTCATTGGCTGGCAGTGTATTAAGTGAATCCACATCGATCAAAACACAATTAGGCTGATGAAAGGCGCCAATCATGTTTTTACCGAGGTCATGGTTTACACCGGTTTTACCACCCACAGAGGAGTCCACCTGAGACAGCAAGGTTGTAGGAATTTGAATGAAATCCACACCACGCTGATAACTGGCAGCAGCAAACCCTGTCATATCACCAACTACACCACCCCCAAGCGCCACTAACGTGGTGGTTCTATTGTGGCGTTTTTCCAAAAGAGCGGTGAAAATTAAGTTAAGGTTATCTAAATTTTTAAACTGTTCACCGTCAGGCAACACAACCGTATCTACCTGAAAGTCTTCAAATAATGCCTTGGCTTGTGCTAAATACAACGGAGCTATGGTCTCGTTGGTGACAATCATAACCTGTTTGCCTTTAACAAAAGGCGCTACCAACTTTTTAGACGATAATAAATTCTGCCCAATGAAAATAGGATAACTACGATCACCTAAATCTACATTTAATGTTTTCATATCACTCAATAATATTGATTTCTGCCAAGCGCTTTAAAATTTCTTGAACCACATATTTAGGGTTGCGTTCATCTGTGTAGATCGTAATGTCCGCCACTTCTTTATATAAGGGGTCTCGTTGCGCCATTAGTTTTGTCAGAACGTCTCTTGGATTATCGATCTGTAATAACGGTCGATTTTTGTCTTTTGCAGTACGTGCGAGTTGTTGTTCGACTGACGTTTTCAAATACACGACGGTGCCGCGATTCTTCAAGTTATTACGATTTTCTTTACGTAAAACAGCACCACCGCCAGTAGCCATTAACACATCTTTTTCTTGGGTGATTTCATCAATTGCGATGACTTCACGATCACGAAAGCCTTGCTCACCTTCTACATCAAAAATCCATGGAATATTACAACCACAACGATCTTCAATTTCTTTATCGCTATCTTTGAATTCCAGTTTTAATTCAGCGGAAAGCAAGCGGCCGATGGTGCTTTTTCCAGCACCCATCGGCCCCACTAAATATACATTATGTATTGCCATAAACGTCTCTAGCGGGTGCTTAGCACATCCTTAACTAATCGAGGTGTAATGAAGATCAACAACTCGCTCTTATCTTCGGTATGAGAGGTACGACGGAACAAACGACCAATAACAGGTAAATCCCCAAAGAAAGGTGTCTTATCAATTTGTGTAATATCTTCCGATTGGAAAATACCACCCAACACAATAGTCTCTCCGTTGTTAACCAATACTTGGGTTTCAAGTTCATTAGTATCAATTGAAGGGATATTATTAAACACCTCACCAATAGCATCTTTGTTAATGATCAAGTCCATTAAGATACGATCATCCGGCGTAATTTGTGGCGTTACTTCTAGCTTAAGTACCGCCTCTTTAAAGGTAATAGACGTTGCACCACTTGAAGTTGCTTGCTCATAAGGAATTTGTGAACCCGCTTGGATACGTGCCGTCTGACCATCTGCTGTTATCACACGAGGCTGCGAAATAATTTCTGCCTTACCGTCAGACTCCATGGCTGAAAGTTCAAGGTCTAACATATAATCAAATGCGTTAATGCCAATTCCAAATGTAGTGGCGTTAGCGCTATTAACAGGTAAGTCAACCACGCTACCGTCATCAAGATTAAAGTCTTCAGGGTCATCGCCGTTCAAGCGATCAACGACGATATTATTGTAAGATGTAGCAGCAGCACGTGAACCGCCAGCTGAGAATATCTTGTCATTTTTCAAGACACCATAACCACCACCCCAGCGAATACCTAGGTCTTCACCTACGTTGGTTGACGCAACAACAATACGGGCTTCAATCAATACTTGGCGCACAGGAATATCCAGCACTTTAATCGCACGGCGTACCGCTTCAATTGAAGATGATGTATCTTGAATGATAATAGTATTAGTACGCGCATCCACACTGGCACTGCCACGATCACTTAATAAAGAGCCTTCTGCCGATACAAGTGCTAATAGGTCTGTAGCTTTTGCATAACGCACTTGAATAAACTCAGTACGAAGTGGTGCAAAATCCTCAACCTGACGATTGGCCTCTAACTCAATCTTTTGTCGATTAGCAATTTGATCCGCAGGGCCAACCATTAATACATTACCGATCTGTTGTTTAGCTAGACCTTGTGATTTCAACACGATATCCAATGCTTGATCCCAAGGTACGTTTTTCAAACGTAATGTAATACTGCCTTGTACTGTATCGCTCGCTACCAAGTTAAAGCCGGTGAAATCTGCAATAATTTGCAGAACCGTTCTTACCTCAATGTCTTGGAAATTAAGGGATAGCTTTTCACCGGTATAAGGAAAACGCTCTTCTTTAATGCGCTCTTCTTCGGCTTTTGTTAAAGGCTTAACATTTACAGTTAATAAGTTATCTGTTTGATAAGCCAAATATTCATAACGATCATCACTTGGCTCAATGAAAAACACCGGTTTACTCGCCTCAACCGTAGCATCAATAAAGCGCACAGGAGTAGCGAAGTCCCTTACATCTAAACGGCGGCGCATTTCTTGTGGCAAGGTAACATTGTTAAATTCCACACGAATACGACCAGACTGCTGACTAATATCAACTGGCACATTAGGATTACTCAAGCTAATAAGTACTTGACCTTCACCTAAATCGCCGCGGCGAAAATCAACGTCGATAATTCGCCCAGATTCAATTTTCTTTTTACTTTTGTAGGAGGGTTTATTATTAACCGCTAATAAAGAGGTGTCTGCTTCCTCTACTATATCCTGCTGACCCACAGTGATTAATAAATCATTACCCTTAATAGTGGTTTGATAACCGGTTAACTCTGTTAAATTAATAATAACGCGAGTTTTTTCTTGAGTGCCCACAATAATGGCTGTTCTAGCAGTGCCCATTCCAATTTTATGATATTTGGATTTCAGGGCACTGGTCGTTCCCGGTAAATCCAATGCAATACGTGCAGGCTCTTCAATGGTGTAACCTGAGACTTCAGGAGGCTGACCGTCAAACGTTAATTTAATCTCTGTTTTATCCCCAGGCAAAGATGCAAAGCTTACATCTTCAATTACGGCTGCGAATAAAGAAGAACTCACCGACATCAAACAAAGTACTAACAGTTTTTTTATAATTGTATTTTTCATTCTTTATTCACTCCCAGCCGATTGGCTTAGCCCCAAGGTTTGAGGCCGTGCAATCCAGCCGCCACTGCCGTTTGGCACCACTTCTATTAATTCTATTTTTGATTCGCCAATCATCACAACTCGGCCATTATTTTTACCCAAATATGCACCTTGTTCTATCATGTGCACATTACCCGCATTGGTTTTTATTAACGCTTTTAATTGATTGTCCGCATCTTTTACAAGAGTCCCAACTAAGGATAAATCACTTAACTGGAAATTTTCCAATGCCTGCTTTGCCCTAGATTCATTAGGAGCCTCAACCGTACTATCCACCTGTTGAGATAACTTTTCATAGGTAACTGGTGATTCGAACGGAGAGCGCAGTGCAGAAGCACTGTAAACGAATGCAGAATAAGGTTTAAACTCAGGAAGCGGTTTAATTCTACCCTTTGGGGTATTAGTTGTGCTGGCCACAAACTCTTGTAAGTCAGATATATCTGATGAATTGGAACAAGCCACTAAAAAAATCAAATTAAGTAAAAGTAACTTTTTCATTATCTTTTACCCTTTTTCTTTTTCTTTGATTTTTTCACTTCATCATTATAACGATAGGTTTTGGCTACAATTTTAAGATTTAGTCTATTACTGTTTTCGCTTGAGGAAGCAACAGTAAAATCATGTAAGGTTACAATTCGACCAAGTCCGGCTACCGCACTCACAAACGCACCAAAATCATGGTACTCACCTTCCACATCAATATTAATTGGAAGCTCAGTATAAAATTCTGTCTCGGATTCTTTATCCAGTTTAATGGAACGGATTTGAAGATTAGCACCTAAAGCCGATGACGTAATGTCTTCAAGTAAACCCGCAACCTCAGTATCACGAGGCAACTGGCGTAACAAGCTACCAAATGATTCTTCAATGTCTGCCAACTGCTGCTTGAATGCATCCAAGTTAGCCACTCTAAAAGCTTTTGTTTCAAGCTCCTTTTTAAGGCTGGTTTCTTGAGCGATAGTGCGATCAAATTTATCTGATAATTCTTGAATACTAAAAAAATAAGCCGCTGCCATTAAGGCAACAAAAAACATGAAAGCAAAAACAACACGGCCAACTAACGGCCACGACCCCATATTTGACCAATCTATATCATTTGGATCAAAGTTCGATATTTTATCTAAAGATGCTTGAATATCCATTATTTAACCTCCTCAAGTGCAGGAGTGGACTGAGTCACTAACATATCAAAGCTATTAAAGCCGCCGTCGGACCCATTAACGCCTAGCAATATGGGGTTTGTAAACCATGGTGAAGCATCAAAATTTCTCATTAGCTGTGAAATCTGATCATTACTGGAAGCTTTACCCTTAAGGGTAAATTGATTGCCTTTTGAACTAATACTATTAAAAAATAACTCTTTCGGCATCACACGAGCCATTTCATCGAACACCCGAACTATTACCGGACGATTACCTTGTAAGTCCTGAATCAAGCGCATTCGATCAAGTAATTCTCGTTTTTTGTTTCTAAGCTCTTGGATTTCTTTAATTTTACTTTCCAAAGCAGAGGTTTGTTTTTGAATATATTGATTACGGTATTCTTGATCTTTGATCGAGCTTTCAATAGCACTACTTCCAAACCACCAAATAACACCCGCGGCCATGAATACTAAAATGAGAACACCCGTGTATTCTTTTTGACGCTCTTGCCTTAGCTCTTCACGCCAAGGTCTTAAGTTAATAGTCGCCATTAATCAAAACTCCTCATGGCCAATCCACAGGCCACTAATAAACCAGGAGCATCATTAGCCAAGGTCTGAGGATTTACCTTAGGGCCAAGCGTCATACTAGCGAATGGATTCGCTATAATGGCATGGGTGCCGATTTTATCTTGGACCAACTGAGAAATACCTTCTAATGAAGATGTACCACCAGCTAAAATCACGTAGTCAACATCATTAAACTGACTGGAACTGTAAAAGAATTGCAACGAGCGACTGACTTGCTGCACAACGGAATCTTTAAAAGGTTCTAAAATTTCTGTTTCATAATCATCTGGCAGGCCACCTTCAATCTTCGCGCGGTTTGCCTCTTGAGCACTAATACCATACCGGCGCTGAATTTCTTCAGAAAGTTGCTGACCGCCAAACATCTGCTCACGGGTGTAAATGATTTTACCCTCGTGCAACACATTCAATGTGGTCATAGTGGCGCCAATATCAATAATCGCCACCGTATCTTTTGGCTCAGCGTCTAATTGCGATTCTAACAACTGATACGCGCGCTCAATACAAAACGCCTCAACATCCACAACTGTAGATTCCAAACCCGCTATTTCGATGGAGTCTTCTCTAAGCTCAACGGTTTCTTTACGACACGCCGCCAGTAAAACGTTAACTCTGTGATTATCTTCTTCGAGCACGTCTTGAACTTCAAAATCCAGAGCCACCTCTTCAAGTGGATACGGTATATACTGATCGGCTTCTAAAGCGATTTGCTGTTCCAGCTCATCGTCAGATAAACCAGTAGCCATTTGAATGACCTTGGTAATAACAGCAGAGCCTGCAACCGCCACCGATGCACGTTTCACCGAACTATGGGAACGCTGAACGGCTTTTTTAATTGCACCACCAACGGCTTCTTCATCGTTTATGGCTTGTTCAACCACTGAGTTTTCTGGCAGGGGTTCGGATGCGTAGGCTTCGACTTGCATTCGACCGTTTTGCTCAACAAGTTCAATTATTTTGATGCTGGTTGAGCTAATATCGACCCCAAGGACTGCCTTATTTTTCTTTTTAAATAGATTGGCTAGCACTGCTATTCCTTAAATTATCCAGCATTGCGGGCTGAAAAATGCCAAAATGCACGAATATCGAAGCATTATAAGCACAATCCTGCTAAAAGAACAAAAACCATTTATAATGGCAACACCCCATAGTTACTGGGTAAACGAGCATTCTAAGCAATTAATGATGAAAAAAAATCGACCTATTCTGCGTTTTTTACTATTAAGTGGCCTTGCGGGCCTTTTTAGTGTTGTTTTAGGCGCTAGCAGCGTTTATTTGTACCTATCTCCAAGTTTACCTTCTGTTGATAGCTTAAAAAACATTCAACTACAGACGCCTCTGCGTATTTATACCAGCGATGGCAAGCTCATGGCTGAATATGGTGAGAAGCGTCGTATGCCTGTCACATATGAAGATGTCCCTCAGCAATTCTATAATGCCCTAATCGCAGCTGAAGACGAGAACTTTTATAGCCATATTGGTATCGACTTCAAAGGTCTGGCTCGAGCAGCTTATGAATTAATCACAACAGGTAAAAAGCGATCAGGTGGTAGTACTATTACCATGCAGGTGGCTAAGAATTATTATTTAAGTTCCGAAAAAACCTTTACCCGTAAATTCACCGAGATTTTATTAGCCCTACACATTGAACAGGAGCTAAACAAAAAAGAAATTTTAGAGCTTTATGTGAATAAAATTTATTTAGGTAAACGGGCTTATGGGGTCGAATCAGCAGCACAAGTCTATTATGGCAAATCCATCAAAGAACTCAGTTTGGCCCAACTGGCCATGATTGCAGGGTTGCCCCAAGCCCCTAGTGCTGCCAACCCAATTAATAACCCAGAGCGTGCCATTTACAGAAGAAACTACGTACTCGCACGTATGTTTACATCTGGCT
The DNA here is from genome assembly GCF_040371755.1 of Oceaniserpentilla sp. 4NH20-0058. Taxonomy (NCBI): domain Bacteria; kingdom Pseudomonadati; phylum Pseudomonadota; class Gammaproteobacteria; order Oceanospirillales; family Oceanospirillaceae; genus Oceaniserpentilla; species Oceaniserpentilla sp. 4NH20-0058. The sequence goes on along the minus strand of NZ_BAABWE010000008.1, from coordinate 106,896 downwards.
TTATCACTCAAGAAGAGTTTGATGAAGCTGGCTCAGAAGCCATCAGCGCAAAATACCATGGATTATCCACAGAAATCGAAGCACCTTATGTGGCAGAAATGGTGCGCAGCGAAATGCTAGAGCGTTTCCCCGATGACCTTTACACAAAAGGTTATATCGTCACCACTACCATCAACAGCAAATTACAAGTAACGGCCCAGTCTGTAATTCGAAAAGGCTTACAAGATTACGACCGTAAACACGGCCTAAGAGATCAGGGAAACATTTTGCCCACTTATATTCTACCTGAGCAACAGCAAATTCCCGTTTCGTTTTCACCGACCATTTGGCAGTTGGGTGATCCAGCCCCTAGCTTTGACAAAACCATTGATTTACCTCCAAGCCCAGCTGACTTGAATCGCCACCATTGGTTACAACAAATCCGTAATCTCAATAACCCAGGTGACTTAGAGTGGGCGATTGTTACCCATATTAACGAAGAAGACCAATCCGTTAGATTAGCGACCAATGGCAACCCTTATATCACCATGCCATTAGAGCACTACCAGTGGGCGAAGCCTTACATCTCGGTAAATGAATTAGGGAAAGATATTACCGAAGCCAAACAAGTACTCAGCATTGGCCAAAAAGTATTAGTCGAAAAAATTGAAGACGATTACTGGTTAGCGCAAACACCTGAAGCACAAGCCTCACTAGTATCATTTGATCCACAAAACGGCGAACTAAAAGCTCTAGTGGGTGGCTATGATTTTAGCCTAAGTAAATACAACCGCTCTATTCAGGCAGACCGCCAGCCCGGTTCCAGCTTCAAACCTTTCGTTTACAGTGCTGGTCTTGAATACGGGCTAACACCTGCATCTATTATTAATGATGCCCCAGTTGTATTTGATGACGACAGCTTAGAGGCTGTCTGGCGCCCAGAAAACTACAGTGGTAAATTCTTTGGCCCCACACGTTTGCGCCAAGCACTTTACAAATCACGTAACCTAGTCTCGATTCGTATGCTGCGTCAAACAGGTATTGGTCGCACCATTCGCTACATATCTAACTTCGGTTTACCAAAAGAAAAACTTAATCGTGACTTATCCCTAGCCCTTGGTAGCTCAGGTTTAACGCCATTTGAAATGGCCAGTGGCTACAACGCACTAGCTAATGGTGGCTATAAAGTAGAGCCTCACTTCATTCGTAAAATTGAAAACGATGAAGGGGAAGTACTGTTTACCCATAAAACCGTCATAGTATGCGAACCCTGTTTAGCCAGCATTGCGGACTTCAAGCAAAAACTGGATGAAGAATACCAGCTGCACCTAGACGAAGCCGCCCTTGATGACAGCATCAGTGTGATAGAACTCAACGAAGCAAAACAAATGCAAATTGAAGAGTTCATCCAGCAATTTCCTCCACTGGCACCGCGCATCATGGATGCTCGCGTGAACTACCTGATGTACACCATGCTGCAAGATGTAATCAAGCAAGGTACAGGCAAACGAGCGCTAGCCCTAAATCGCACTGATTTAGCCGGTAAAACCGGTACTACTAACGATCAAAAAGATGCATGGTTTTCAGGTTATAACAATAAACTAGTGGCCAATGTATGGGTTGGCTTTGATAGCCCGCAAACATTAGGCAAGTGGGCGTTTGGTAGTAATACAGCATTACCGATTTGGGTAGATTACATGCGTGTAGCTCTTGATGGTGTGCCAAACTCACCCCTTAAGCAACCTGATGGCCTAGTGAGTATTCGTATCGATCCGGAAACCGGTAACCGCGCTTACCCAGGACAAGCCAATGCTATGTTTGAAATTTTCCGCGAAGAAAACGTGCCTAAACAAATGGAGCAAGAGCCTTCAATTAGCAGCCCTTATTCAAACAATGAGGAAGGCAACGAAGACAGCTTCACCCCTGAGCAACTTTTCTAAATAAAAAAGGCGAGAAATTCTCGCCTTTTTTATTACACCTCTAACATAAAAGTAACAGGGCCATCGTTTTGTAAGCTCACCTGCATATCCGCCCCAAACTGCCCTGTTTCAGTGGCAATAAATGTTTTACTCTGCTTTACAAAGTAATCGTATAAGGCTTCACCTAATTGTGGTGTTGCCCCTTTAGAAAACCCTGGGCGGGTGCCTTTTTGTGTATCCGCCACCAAGGTAAATTGCGACACAACCAACAGCTTTCCTGCTACCTGCTGCACGTTCAGATTCATTTTTCCGTCTGCATCTGCAAAAATACGATAGGCCAACAATTTATTTAATAATTTATCCGCCAGCGCTTGGGTGTCGTGCTTCTCAACACCCAAAAGCACTAAAATACCTTGATCAATTTGCCCCGTTATTTGTCCTTTTGCTTCCACTTTGGCGTGTTTGACTCGTTGAATCAGCGCTTTCATATTTATCTCCTACTGACTCAACGCCACTCGGCACATTAGGCTTTTGATGTATCGAGTTTCAGCAATCGCAGGATGCACGGGATGATCCGGTCCTTGACTGCCACGCTCAATGATTTGCACATGACGATTCAAGTGTCTGCCAGCTTGCATTAGCATACGCTCTAGACTGGTTTCACTTAAATGCATGGAACAAGACGCGCTTAATAAAAAGCCTTCTGCACCCAACAAGCGCATCCCCAGCTGGTTTAATTTTTGATAAGCCCGCTCACCAGCCCCGATATCTTTACGTTTAGGAATAAACGCCGGTGGATCTAAAATCACCACGTCAAATTGCTGTAAGTCTTCAATTAATTGCTCCATCACTTTAAAGGCATCACCCTTAATGCAGGTTAGGTTTTTTTCAACCCCATTAAGCTTGGCATTATTCATTACCCAATCCAACGCTTGTTGGGATACATCCACACAGGTCACGTGTTCTGCACCAGCCGTGGCCGCTTGCACACCCCACCCCCCAGCATAACTACAAATATCCAATACCCGTTTGCCTTTTACATGACGGTTAATTCGTTCACGGTTTAACCTGTGATCATAAAACCATCCGGTTTTTTGCCCATCCCACACTGGTACTTCAAACTGGGTTTGGTTTTCAATCATAGGCACCATGTTAGGCACCTCGCCAATGGCCACCTCTACATATTCTTCTAAGCCTTCTTGCACTCGCATTTTGCCATCGTTTTTCCACAATAGGCCTTTAACCTCGAATAAACGGGTGAGGGCCCCTTGAATCTGAGATTTCATGGCTTCCATGCCTGCGGTGGAGATTTGCGCCACAAACACATCCCCAAAGCGATCTATCACCAAACCCGGTAAACCATCGCTTTCCCCATAAACCAAACGATAGAACGGCTGCTCAAAACAGGCTTCTCGTAATGCCACAGCGGACTCTATTCGTCCCATTATTTGGCCTCGACCAAATAACTTGGCTTGCCTAGACAATAAACGAGCACAAATTAAGCTATTAGGATTGATATAACCCACACCCAAAGCTTTGCCCTGAGCACTTTCGATAATAACTTGCTCACCAGAGGTGAAGTCCTTTAATGGCGTGGCTTTGCTATCAACTTCATTACTGTAAACCCACACGTGACCTTGTCTAAGGCGCTTATCTTCTTTTGCTCTAAGGCGTAACACAGGTAGGCTCATGAGTATCTCTTAATAAAAACTGCGAAAATAAAGTGGATTATAACTGGGAAAAACGAAATGTTGTCTAAACTTATTTAAGAGACAGCATTGGGGGTTACCAGCACGTGTCAGAGCTGAGTGAAGAGCAAATCAAAAAGATCCTACAGGGCATCAGTATTCCACCACAACCTCAAATCATGGTGGACTTACAGATGGAACAGGTCATGCCAGACCCAGACATAAACCGCATTGCTGACCTAATAAAGCAAGACGTGGGTTTAGCAGGCACAGTCCTTAAGGTAGTGAATAGCCCGTTTTATGGGCTATCCAATCAAATCACCAGTATTCAGCAGGCCGTCGGAATATTAGGCATGAACAGCGTGGTGAACATCGTTAATGGCATTAGCATCAAAAGCTCCATGACCGACGAGACCATTAAAAGTCTCACTCGCTTCTGGGACAGCGCCATGGATGTGGCCATGACCAGCGCCACCATCGCAAAACAAGTGGGCTACAACTACCCCGACAACGCCTATGCACTGGGCCTATTTCATAACGTGGGCGTGCCTTTGCTAATGAATCAATATCCCAACTATTTGGATATATTAGAAGAAAGCTATAGCGGAGGGTATAACCGGATTGTGGACTTTGAAAACCAGCAGCTCAGTACTAACCATGCGGTCATTGGCTATTACACAGCAAAATCTTGGAATCTACCTAAGATGTTGTGTGACATCATCGCCGAGCATCACAACTGTAAACGTATATTTAGCAAAGATACTATCGAAAACGATCAAACCACCCTCACTTGTATCCTAAAAATGGCCGAGCATATTTGCGGCACCTATAAAGTACTTGGTAGGCAAGACGTAGATTCCGAATGGGAAGACATTGGGCAAATGGTATTGGAATACTTAGGCCTCAATGATTACGACCTTGAAACCTTTAAAGAACAATTTTCTGAGATGGGCATCAGCCCGAATAACTACGGGCTATCCTAGTAGCGTTTATTCTCTCATTTCGCGCTTAGTGCCCATAGCGGCTTGCACTAGATGGTTTTTCAGCAAATCAAATTGATTCACTTTTGACATTCCCCAATTTCGCAACCAACGAACCACTGGGGTTTTCACTGCAAATAAACGCTTAAACCCTTCCATTGTGGCCATCATCGATAAATTCTCTGTCATCCTACGACGTTCATATCGAGCCAAGACTTGAGGGTGTGCAGGGCTTAGCCCTTTTTTACTGGCTTGTTTTAACTCGTCAGCTAATACATAGGCATCCATAAAGCCTAAATTCACCCCTTGTCCTGCTAATGGGTGAATGGTGTGCGCTGCATCTCCCACCAGCACCACACCCTGTTTCACGTATGTCTTGGCGTGACGCTGGCGCAACGGAAACGCAGCTCGCTGACCACAGGCTGTCACCTGACCCAGCATGCCCTCAAATTCACGGGTCAATGCGGCATTAAACGAGGTGTCATCCATAGCCAATAACTCATCGGCTCGCGTTTGTGGGCAAGACCAAACAATACTGCATAAATTCGATTGCGCTAACGGTAAAAATGCCAATACGCCATCCTCGGTAAAGCGTTGCCAAGCGCAAGCCTCATGGGAGGCTTCTACCTCAACAGCACACACCAGCCCATGATGATCATAATCCCATTCACGGGTTTCAAATCCAGCCCAATCACGTACCCAAGAGCGAGCACCATCAGCAGCCACAATCAATGTGCTTTTTAACACTTGCCCTGAGTCTAGCTGCAATAGATATTGGGCATTGTCGACTTTTTCGATGCTTTCTAATTTGGTAGGGGTAAAAACTTGCACATTGGACTGACCAAGCAAGCCATCCATTAACGCCCCTTGTAGCTGACGATTTTCAACAATATGACCTAAATGGGGCTCAGCCACTTCATCTGCACAAAACTGAATATGCCCTGTGCCTTCTCCGTCCCACACACGCATGGTGTCATAAGGGCTCAAGCGATTTTGCGCCATACCTTGCCATGCACCTGTTTTACGTAAAAACGTTTCACTGGCTCGATTTAACGCGCTCACCCTAAGATCAGTATTTTCTAATGATATAGCAGACACATCCATCGCCTGAACAGGCTGGGCTTCAATTAACGCTATGGAATATTGGGTGTCGGCTAATGTCCGAGCCAACGCACTGCCCACTAGGCCGCCGCCAACAATCACCACATCAAAAGTTTGATTCATAATTCGTCCAACAAAATATTACGGCTGCCAAGGCTGAGCAGCACCCACCAGCCCCATGGCTTGTCTTGCAAATACGGTTTTTGCCACCGGTATCATATCCATGGCGCTCAAACCCACACCACGTAAAATGGACCAAAGCGTCCCAGATTGAGTAAAACTGGTGGGTAAATAATGGCTCATACCAATGGTCAGAGTTTGGTCTTGTTGTTGCGCCTGCTGGTAGGCTAACAAATGCTGGATACGTCCCAATTGATCTTGGCCAAGTTGAGTCAATGTTTGCTCAATACTTTTCACCAATACCTTAGTATCGCGCAGTGCAAGATTAAACCCTTGCCCAGCAACAGGGTGCAGCCCATGGGCCGCATTGCCTAACACCACCACATGACTGCGCACTTGTTCTTGCGCTTGACTAAGCAGTAAAGGGTACAGCGCACGCTCGCCGCTTTTTATAATTCGCCCCTTATCAAAGCCAATCACATCTTGCAGGCGAGCATTAAATGCCGATTCACTAACCCCCATAAGTGCATCCGCTTCACTCTTTTCCATACACCAAACCAAGGCGTATCGATTGCCTTGTACAGGCAACAGTGCCAATGGGCCTCCTAAGGTAAAGCGCTCATAAGCCCATTGCTCATGGTTGCCATCCAAACTCAGGTTACAAATCACCGCTTTTTGCTGATAATCATGGCGCTTTTGTGTGATGCCCAACTGCTGACAACCCATACTGTTTGCGCCATCAGCTAAGACCAATAAGGCAGTATTAATGGTTAAGTTTTGCCCAGCATGTTCAATATGCACAACAGCTGAATCAGCCGCCATTTCATAAGACACCACCTTGGCAGGGGTAAAGCGAGTTAAACGACTTTGCTGTAATAAAGATTGTGACAACACTTGCCCAATCACACGATTAGGCACCACATAACCAAGGGCTTCTACCCCTTCGTCTTTTGCATGTAAACGCACTCGACCAAATTGGCCTTGTTGTGACACTTGAATATGTTCAATGGCACAGGCTTGGCTGGCTATGGACTGCCAAATGTTAAGCTCTGATAAAATGCGTTTTGTACCCAGTGATAACGCGGTGCTGCGATCATCAAAACTCGGCTGTTGCGCCCCATGCTGCTTGATCTCATGTTCATCAATAAGGGCCACATTTAAGCCTTGATCCATGGCATGCTGCAAAAGCAAAGACAAGCTTGCTCCCACCATGCCAGACCCTACGATAACCACATCATATTGATGATTCATGAAGCTTGAGCCATTAGGGCTTCGATATCCGCCACAGTTTTTGGAACTTCGTGACTTAACACCCGATGCCCGTCTGATGTCACTAGCACATCGTCTTCAATGCGAATTCCAATGCCACGCCATTTCTCATCCACAGATTCATCGTCAGGGGCTATGTATAACCCCGGTTCAATGGTGAGTACCATGCCCGGCTCAAGCTTGCGCCAGTTGCCATCTTGCTTGTACGCACCCACATCGTGTACATCCATACCCAACCAATGACTGGTACGATGCATATAAAATGGCTTGAAGGCTTCTTCTTTGATGAGGGTATCCACATCACCACTAAGTAAACCTAATTCAACTAAACCTTCGGTGAGTATCCGTAAGACTACCTCATGGGGAGAATTAAAGTGATTCCCCGGTTTTACCGCATCAATGGCAGCAAACTGAGATTTCAATACCAGTTCATATAAGGCTTTTTGTTCTGGGTTAAATCTTCCATTAGCGGGAAAAGTACGGGTAATATCGCTGGCGTAGTGGTTTAGCTCACAACCGGCATCAATCAGGATTAAATCACCGTCTTTAATGGCTTGATCATTGGCGGTGTAATGCAAAATACAAGCATTTGCACCGCTACCCACAATGCTGGTGTAAGCATCAAAACGCGAGCCATGTTCAGCGCAATGTTGACGAATGGTGCCTTCTAATTGGTATTCATACATGCCCGGTTTTACCCGTTGCATAGCGGCTATGTGTCCGTGAGCACTTATGCTGGCAGCCTTAGCCATTAATTCGATTTCGGCTTCACCTTTAAATAAACGCAACTCATGTAATAAAGGCTCAATGGCTTGCATGGCCGTAGGCGCTTGAATACCTAAGCGGGATTTTAATTTCACTTGCTCAATGGCATTAATTAGCTTGGCATCCCATGCTTTTGAATGACCCCAAGCGGCGTAAACTTGCTCGCAATCACCCATGAAATCTGGCAGCTGCTTAACAAGCTCCTCAATGGCAAACGCTTCGTCTACCTGCAGTTGGTCAATGGCCGCATCTTGACCTAAGCGATAGCCCGTCCAGATTTCCATCTCTTTTACCTTTGGTTGGCAAAACAAAATGGTTTTGCATTGCCCCTGTTTCTTTTGCAATAACAGACAAGCACTGTCTTCGGTAAATCCGCTTAAATAGAAAAAATCGCTGCTCTGTCTAAAGGGGAAATCGGCATCACGATTACGCAGCAACACGTCCGCAGAGGGCACCACAGCAAGGGTGTTATCTGCCATTTTGCTAAACAGAGCATCTCGGTGCTGGACAAAATTCAACATAAGTATCCTTCTTAGTGCAGTTTTGGCTCTTCTTGTTTTTGGTTGAAGTGATAAAACATAAATAATGCGGTTACGCGGGCATGTTCCACCAGCTCGGTAAATAAACGCTCGCTATCATCGTCTAGTTCGTCTTCTTCAATGCCGTAGCTAAAGGCATCATAATGCTTAAGAATTTCCATCACTTCTTCGGTAATATCGGCCTCAGCAATGCGCCCTGATGCCCCAAAGCCATCTAGAAACCCTTTCGACCACTCCGCAAACGCTTGCATGCGCACAGAGAAGTCCTCTTCATCTGCAGGCATTAATAATTGATACGCAAGCTCTTGGCTTTCTAGCTGTTTAAGTTCATCTTGATAGAAACCCAGCACTGGCAGCTTACTCTTGGCATTCCAAGCATCTGGTAGGGCTAAATATTCTGCACTCTCAATTAACCACTGTTCTTTAGATAAACGAGCCCCTGTGGATAAATAACCCGCTAGCCAGCCTTGCAATGCAGAAGGTGAACACAAGGCCCCTTGGCTTAAGGCAATGTTACTATAGAGGTCAAAACGGGTGATTTTGGCTGAACTGGACATGATACGACTCGTAAAAATATACACCATCCTACCACGGCTGTAATTGACCCACCAAGGCCACAAGATTATATTTACACCATCTGCCAAATAGGGTTCACAATGGATTCCCCAAGTCTTAAAGACATTAATAAAAAGCTCGACGAGCTCATTCTTGCTTATCATAACGCCAAAGATGAGAATCTAAAGCTAAAAGCCGAAGCACAAACATGGCAGCACGAACGCCAGCGTTTACTGCAACAAAACGAACTTGCCCGCAATAAAATTGCGGAAATGTTATCTCGTCTTAGACACTTGGAGCATGAACCCAATGAATAAGCGCGACAACACCACCACGGTTGAATTACTAGGTAAAGAATATCAAGTGGCCTGCCCACCTGAAAATCGCCAAGATTTAAATCGGGCCGCTCAGCTGCTGAATTCGCGCATGCAAGAAATCAAAGGCCAAGGCAAACTTTACGGCACTGAACGTGTGGCGATTATGGCTGCGCTGAATTTGGCCTATGACTTCCTCAATGCCACCTGTGGCTCAGAAAACACACAAACTGAAATCAAAAAAATCAATCACAAAATCGAAAGCGCACTGGCCAAAGATCAGCAGATGGATCTGGGCGACTAACAGCTTAACTTAAGCAAAAAAGCAAGGTGTTTTGTGTACTTTAATTCAAGACTTTTTGCGGCAAACCCCCAGTAGTTGCGTTATAATTTAACGACTCTCTGGGGTGTTAGCCAGTCTTTGAAGTCCTCGAGCCTTACTCATTATTTTGGAGGTTCCTCGACATTGAGGGAGTGCATGTCCGCCTTGAGCGGAAAGCCCGATTCAGATCAGGAACCACCACCTTGGACCTTTCGGTTCAAGGCCTTTCTCTGACAGCGGCACAGTGGAGAGCCCTATTTTGAACACCGGATATGACCTTTCAAATCGCGCCAGTATTCGTCAATACATGCGCCAACAGCGCACAACACTGTCGGCTCAACAGCAACTAAAAGCCGCCAAAGATATCAGCCAAATCATACTCAGCCAGCCTTGGTTTCAGCGTGCCAGAAACATCGCAGCTTATTTGGCAAATGACGGTGAAATAGACCCAATAGTCCTAGCCGAAAAAGCAAAATATCGTGGTAAACAGCTCTACTTACCTAGCCTTCATAGTAGTAAAAAAGGCTATTTAAATTTTTATAGCGATTCAGGTAAAAAGATCGAAAATAAATTTGGCATTTTAGAACCGGACCCTAAGCAAAATAACTTGATATCCGCCAAACAACTGGATGTGGTGTTTCTACCACTGGTGGCATTTGATGAGACTGGTGGTCGACTTGGTATGGGAGGGGGCTATTATGATCGCACGTTCGAATTTCTGCGTTCAAGCGCGCTTAGCAAACCCAAGCTTATTGGCTTAGCTCATGATTTACAAAAAGTAACCACATTACCACTTGAAAGCTGGGATATACCATTGGATGCCATTATTACCAATAAAGGCATTTACCCCGGTCAAACTCGCAAGTAAACGATCTTATTAACGAAGAATATGCTGAGACACCTGAGCATGCATATTTTTATTGTCGCTGTTAGCCGTTAAACTGGTTACTGCTGCACCTAGTACAAAAATCACACTGATGATAACCATTAGATCTGGACGTCGAGATTTCATATTTTCACTCCGGCAATTGCTCTACATCCTGTAAACTTAAGTTGCCTGTTGAGATATCCCTAAATGTTTTTGTTGTTATTACTTTAGGCTTAATGCACAAATAACACCGTGACTAGTGTCACAGCTTTAAGCAGGCCTTGGTAAAGACTTAGGCAATTATCGTGCACAGATGTAACTTTTGTAACATCAAGAGCATTAAATGTATACAACCTCCCATTAATGTAAAGGTTTAAAGTGGCATACTGGCTTTTAAAAAGTGAACCTGATGAATTTTCTATTTATGATTTAGAAAAAAAAGGTCACGCCCCTTGGGATGGAATAAGAAACCATCAAGCAAAAAATTTTCTAAAAGAAATGAAAGTTGATGACCTTGCGTTTTTTTATCATTCAAGCTGTAAGAACATTGGAATTGCAGGAATAATGCAAGTAACGAAAACGGCCTACCCTGACCCATTAGCCGTTGATAAAAGCAGTGATTACTTCGATGAAAAATCTCTTATAGAAAATAAATGGGTGGCAGTCAATATGGCTCATCACACTACTTTTAAAACCCTTTTACCACTAGCTAAAATCAAAAAACTGGCGGACTCTGACTCACGTTTAAATGATTTAATCTTGATTAAAAAAGGTAGCCGTTTGTCAGTTATGCCCATATCAACCGAGCAGTGGCAGGCGTTAAACGATGGGGTTTGTTAAACGTGGTAACCTTCTGGAAGAATATTTTCTAACGGGATTGTGATTTCAAATCGGGTGCCATGCCCCAAATCACTAATACATTGAATGCGACCACCAAGGGCCTGTGTCACAAGGTTATAAATAATATGGGTCCCTAAGCCACTGCCTCCTTGGCCTCGCTTGGTGGTAACAAAGGGATCAAATAATCGTTTTAAAATAGACTCGTCTATGCCTTGACCGTTATCTTCATAACTAAACTGCAACACATTATCGTGGACACTTGCAGACATTTTTATTTTACCCGCCTCTTGCGGAGCAAAAGCATGATTCAGTGAGTTCATAATCAAATTAGTAACGATTTGCGAAATAACCCCAGGGTCGCAATACAGATCAATATCATCTGAAATATCTACAATAATCTCATGTTGAGTACGTTTTAATTTTGGTCGGAGGGATGTTATTACATCTTGTGTGTATGATTTAAGTGCAAATAAACGTGGCTCTGCACTAGATTGGTCTACTGCTACAGATTTAAAGGCTTTGACTAAATCCGCAGCACGACGAAGATTGCTATCTACAATCCCGGCACTTTCTAGCAAGGCAGATAACATGTCTGAAAATTGTTTTTTGGTTAACGTGCCGCTATTAAATGCTTTATTAATCAGCTCCACGCTTTCCATCAGATGACTCACCGCGGTAATTCCAACACCAATTGGCGTATTAATTTCATGGGCAACACCAGCCACTAATTCTCCGAGGGACGCCATTTTTTCTTGCTCTACAAGCTGCTGCTGGGTCAGCTTCAAATCATTAAGGCTAGATTCCAACTCTTTTGTTCGCTCATATACTTTGTTTTCTAAATCTGCGTTTAACTCAATAATCTCGGTTTCTTTGTCAACACGAAAGGCCTCATGTTCGGCTAATTTAGCCAGCATAAAATTGAAGGCGCTGCCGAGCTTCCCTAGTTCATCATCACTGACTATTTCGACTTGTCGTTGATAGTCTTGTTTATAGGCGACTTCATGAACCGCCTTAGTTAAATCATTTAAAGGGGACGCTAACCGTGCCTGTAAACTGCGAGACAGAATCCAAACCACCAGCAAACTAATGAGCAAAACAGGAATCACATACTTCGAAATATTTAAGCCAAAACTGGCGAGGTAGTCATCGCTTTCTATGAATCGTAAGCGACCAACTTCTTCACCATCGACTAAAATGGGCAAACGTAAAATAAATTCATCATCACGCCACTCTTGTACGGCTCCCCTTAAATAACTTAAATCTTTTTGTTCAAATCCTTCTTTTTCATAGTGGGCAAAATAGCGGTAATCAGCCGCACCGTATTTTTTAAACACAATGGCTGCTTTAACCCTCTTGTCCACGCTTAATGAGCTCAGTAATAAATTCACCGATTCCGGCTGATCAAAAACGACCCCCACAGCAGACGCATCCGCAAGCAGGTTACTTTTTTGTAGCACTCTATGCTCTAAATTCCGCTTGAGTTCGCCGTAAAAACCAATGCCAATCACTAATATGGCAAATGTCAGTACCGAAATACTCACAAAATTGATGATTAGTTGAATTTTACCGCCGAAACCAAGTCGGGCATACCAATGCCTCATAAGGGCAATCGTCCTTAGTTATTTCATATTTACCAGCAAAATCGGTTAATTTTTTGCTCTTTCATCACTAAGAGTAGCAGCAGACTCAGAAGATATGTCTAAACTATAGTTAAAGAAGGAGCCTTCATGTCTGATTCTGACTTACTTTTTGGCGACGACGACTCATCAGAGAGCGATTTAGAGCCTGTTATAAGTACCAAACGCAAATGGCGTGTTCTCATCGTTGATGATGAGGATCAAGTTCATAAGGTAACCACCTTGGTACTAAGCAGTTGTCGTTTTGACCATAGCGGCATTGAAATAGTCCATGCCTATTCCATGGCCGAGGCTAAAAAAATCCTTGAAGAACAAGAACCGTTTGCGCTAGCGTTAATTGACGTGGTGATGGAGACCGAAGACGCAGGTCTGCGCTTAGTGCACTATATCCGCGAAGACTTCAAAGACAAAAATATCCGCTTAGTATTAAGAACAGGGCAGCCCGGTCATGCGCCAGAAGAAACGGTGATCGAAAAATATGACATCAATGACTATAAGAACAAAACAGAATTAACCTCGACCAAACTTAAAACTTTATTGTATAGCACACTAAGAAGCTACCGAGATATACACACCATTGAGACCAATCGACAAGGCCTATACAACTTAATTGAAGCCACCTCAAAAATTGTGGATGCTCAACAATTACCTATTTTTGCCAGTGCTGTGTTAGAAGAGATCGGCACACTGTTAAATTTAGATACCGAAGCCGTCTGTACTCATACTCCGGTTGATGCGGTAGCCGCTAAAACCCTACAGCATAATTACGCAATATTAGCCGCCACTGGTAACATCAAAAAACTGCTAGAATCCCATGAGCCACTGCCTGCTGATATTACTCAATACTTTGACCAAGCCAAACAAAAACATGGCAGCATTCATAACGATGATGTCTACATTGGGTACTACAATATCAAAGCCACCGGTGAGAACCTGCTTTACGTTAAATCTAATGCGAAATTGGATAAAATGGGTTGTCACCTATTAGATATCTACACAAAGTGTGTGGCCATCACTCATAGCAATTTGCATCATAAAGAAGCCATACGCCAAAGCAGGCAAGAGCTAGTTTATGTATTAAGTGAAACCATTGAAAGGCGCTTACCTGATGAAAGTAATCATGTAAGACGAGTGAGCAAAATGGCGTATTTATTGGCCAAAAAATTCGGTCTAAAAGATAATACCTGTGAGCGCTTAAAGTTAGCCGCGCCACTACATGATATCGGCACCATAGGTGTACCCGACCATATCCTCACTAAAAAGACCAGTTATACACAAGCTGATAAAGAAGTAATGGGCCTTCATATGTCCATAGGAGGCAACATACTAGGGAAGTCCGAACGCCCCGTATTACGCATGGCCAGTCGTATTGCTGCCCAACATCATGAACACTGGGACGGCAGCGGCAATCCAAATCAACTGAAAGGGGAAGAAATTGATATTACGTCGAGAATTGTCACAATTGTTGATGTGATTGACGCATTGGGTTGTCACAAGCCCTACCGCCTAGCCTTTCAACGGGAAGAAATTGAGAGCTTTTTAGAAAAAGGCTCAGGCAAATATTTTGATCCCCAGTTAGTGCCAATTGCATTAGACCTAATGGATGAGTTTCAAAAAATCCGCTTAAAATTTCCCGATAGCCCAACTTAGCCATCGGGTTAATTGATTAATCTATTTTACTCACAAAACTATTAGCCAGCTCTTGTCCAAGCGCTTTAGCTAATCCTTGAACCGCTTTAAATTCAGCCTGTTCTTTGGACGCGCCACTGACCCCTTTTGCTTCACGAGTAAAACTACTTAAAGTACGACCTTTAGCGTCTTCAATGCTCACCTTGCCAGAAGCAAACACATAAAAGCGTTCACCCTTTTCCATAGGTCTAAGATTAGCCGAATAGCGGAAAGTTAAATGAGGTGATTGCTTGCTGATGCGCAAACCAAGATCGGTTAACGACTCTGATAAACCACCACGCATTTTACTACCATCGTTATTACTCGGAATTAGGTTCACTACCAAAGCATCAAATAATCCCTTAATGCGATCTTCCACGCCTCTCAGCATTTCATCTTTTGGCACACTGCGATTATTCACATCTACTAGCTGCATTTGCTCAGACAAGCGGCCACGTTGTTCTAAATACTTTAACGCAGGCATTAAGCCCTGTAATTGTCTCAAGGTATCTATATTAGAAGGGGTTTTGGCATCTAGGTCGGTAACTTTAAGATCCAGCTCACCAATGCGTTGGCGTAACTTACTAGAGGCTTTGATGCGATCTAAATGCACCAAGCTATACGCCACTTTACCCTTGGTATCAACGTAGTTTTCTTGCACTTCTAGATTATCAAGCTCGGCATTTGGTATCGTACTTTTTATGGTATTACGTACCGTTTTCATCAATTGGGTTTGTTGACCCGTTTGGCGTACTTCTTCGGTATCTTGAGAGAATGAGCCTGAAATCGTCACTTTCAGTTTTTGCACCATACTCACACGAGCAGCATCTTGCGCTTGTTGTAACGCTCGGGCCGAGTCACCATAAACTGGCGCACTGCCCACTCCATACACATGGCCACCTTGGATCGGCTCATCAACCACCCAATGGGGGGTTGAGCCAGAGCTTTCTTTTTTACTTGGGCTGCTAACACAACCACTAAGAACCAAACTTGCCGTCATCACGGCGACCATTAAACGCATATTCTTCTACCTTGAAGTTGTATTACCAGCCGTAGCTTGATTTTTCCTGAAGTTTTTTCAGCTTCTTTTGACCGTTCCAAACTTCTTCGTTAGTTTCCATGTTGATCAGCTTCAAATCCACTTGATAGGTGGTTACACGGTCACCGTCTAATTGATCTACAAACGAATTAATAGATCCAGAAAGCGCAAAATCAGCGGCGGTTTCATTGCCCATTGCTTTGGCGTTTTTAGCGTTAAGCTCTTGGTCTGCACGTTCATCACGCACATCCGCACGCTCATCAGAACTAGCCACAAAGCGAGCATCGCCGCTTCTAATAATAGAGCGCTTCAAATCATTCAAAAAGGTTTCAGCGGAAATATGCTCATGACTTTTATTACGCACACGCTGAATAATTACAGTGGGTTTGTCACCGCTATTGTTACTGCGGAAATCCCTAATCCAAGGGAAGCTCAACATGTCTGATATCATCTCTTCACTTACAAGCTGAGAGTCTTTATCGTTCCACTTATCGGTCAAAGCAATTTCTTGGTTAGCATCCACACGATTCACTCGAGTGCTGCCACAACCACTTAATAATGACGTACACAGCCCCGCCATCACGGCATAGGTTAAAATCTTTTTCATCGCTGCTTCCTTATTTTGATGTTCTAATAATTGGTGACTAGTTTAACGTAATCAAAACTATATACCCAATTGCTTAAAATTTTGAGTGTTTTGAGCGGGAAAGGTTCTCACTTTCCAAACCGACATTTCACCAGCCTTCACTTCTACTTGTTGAGTCGTGGTTTTCTTTTGCCCTTTAACAGGCTCACTGGTTAATGTCACTGTGTGAGTGCCTGGTGCTAATGGGATGCGAGTCACCTTAATTTGATCAGGTAGCAATAACCAGTTACGGGTTTCGGCGGCAGAGCTGGCATTGGCAGCAATTTTTCCAAGAAAGCCCAATACCGCTCCGGCATCACCTCCTAAAGAGGCTGCTTGATGGGCGGTTAGGTTTTTAAAGGCGGCACGGGCCATGGCCTCTTGAATATCGCTACTAGCATCAAGTAGTTGCTGTTGCACCGCCATATGTGCCACAGATTGACCAACCACTAACGGGTAATCATTACCTGATACATTAATCGAGGACTCCCCTGCACCTTGATATGAAGTTACCCGATAATACGGCACCGTAATACGCATACCGCTTTTCATTACCTCAACTAAACCCAATTTGTCAGCCACACCCCATAATGGGCCAAGGTATTCACGCTTCACCATAGAATATTGCATGAGCGCTGGAATAACTCGGTTTTCGTAGATAGCACTCATTAAATCCGTAATGCCTTTATCGGCATATAACGCATAAAACCAAAAACGCTGATCTAATTGGCGGCGCGGGTCCCCGGTTAAAATGGGGTGCATCACCACCTGACGGGTATTAGGGTCTGCAGTAAGGTACATGTTCATTTCATCGCGCTCGGGCACCATGCCTGTATGCTCTAACACGACTAGGTGACCCATGCTCTCAAAATCTTTTAACTGTTGGCGCTTATCTTTACTTAGCTTGGTTCGGCTAAGTTTTGGCCATTCATTACCCCAGCCACCGGCTTTTTGCATCATGCGAATGGTATCAAACCACCCTTGTTCAGTTATTTCTTTCTTTAAGCCATATTGTTCTTGATAGCCGTTTTCATACAATGAGGCTGATTTTTGATAAGCCACTCGAGCATCATCGTATTCACGATGCTGCTCGTAAATCATACCGGCAAGGTAATGGCCAAACGCATCATTGCGATACACAATTTTGTTTCTATCAATAATCTCTCCGGTGAGCTTATCAAAGATACGCATTAGCTTTGAAAACATGGACTTTTCTTTATCTGCTTGCTCTTGATAATTACCTTTTTGAGTTTCTATATCGCTTAATATCATATCAATGCGACGGCTTTCTACACGAGCCCCTTCAAGCGCTCGATCTTTGGCTTTAGCGTCATCATGACCATGAGCTATCATCAGATAATTTAGTGCTTTGTAATAGTTGATAAACACTCGCTCAAAGTTAGCAGCGCGATACGGCCCTTGGCGTGGATTGCTCATGGCGGTTGTGAGCATGTCGCTGACTCTTTGAGTGTATAAGTCTTCAGAAATACGTTCTGCGGTTTCTAACAGTTGGTTGGATTTTTTGTAATCGCCTGCTAAGTGGTAAACCATGCCGAGTTCGGTGTAATAAAGAAGACGATCGTCCCCTTTTGGATTAAGTGACTTTTCAAATACCTCTGCCGCTTGTGTGTATTGGCCTTGTTTGGTCAACTCTAAGCCTTGACGGACGTCTTGCCCATAAGTTGCACATCCCACTAAGGCAATACTAATACAAGCAAGTAAAAATAACTTCAATGGCCGATACATATGGGCTTCACTCCGTGAATTTCATTTATTGTTTTTTAATTGGTCACGGAGTTTAGCGAGGAATTACGTTAACTACTAGAGCAACGGTGTCATGGCTGACAATACCTGCTGTAGTTTATTGGTTTCTTCATTGGCTAAATGATGACGACCTTGCTCGACAAACGTCACATTAAAGCCAGTAAATTTCTGTTCTAGTATTAACATGTTATGGCGATAGTCCACAGTGCCATCTTGCGTACCTTGAATTACATGAATATCTAAATCCACCGGTTGAGTAGATTCGATAAAACGTATCCATTTTTTAAGCGCGCCTACCCAGCGTGTTTTTAAAACCAAGGGTTGCAGTGGGTCGTGATTTTTTAAAAAATTGAGAAACTCTTGATTATGGGAATTCTGGGCAAACTCTCGCTTAAGCTGTTTCACAAATGGACGAGCCACATAATAAAATAACTTGGACATGGTCCAATTAACGGGGCGTACTAGCGGGGCCAGTAAATAGATTTTGGTAAAAGGTGAGCTGTGTTTATTAAGGCCGCGACTTAACAGATAATTAATAATCACTGCACCGCCTGTGCTTTGCCCCATTACAACTAAAGGTTCCGGCAGATGAGCTTGCGTCCAATCAAGCACACCACTAAACACCTCATCATATTGACGAAACGATTGAATAGACGCTAACTCTCCAGAGCTTAAACCATGGCCGGGTAGATCATAGCTAATCACATTGTAACCTTCAGACAAACAATGCTGAACAATACTGCCATACAGCCCAACATGATCATAATAACCATGCACTAACAACACTGTACCTTTAGCTACGGGTAACTTAAACACATGCACACTGATGTCAAATTGTTCTATTTCTAAACGACCTATACCGTGCTGCAAACCCAAAAATTGCGACTCAAAATCCAACCCATAATATTGGCAATACATCTGTAACGGCTCTGACATATCCTTACCTAACAACTCAAGTGTTAAGGGTGGTATTTGCCCTTTTATTTGCTCTGGGCTCCATTGTGGTTGGATACTCACAGGATTGGTAGCAGCCATAGGTGTCCTATGTGGTTTGTGTTATTTAATCAGTTTAGACCAAATATCTTTCAAGTTAATGAACTAACCCTGATGTTGCGCCATGGCTTGATTGTGCACCTCAATAAACTCTTTGGGCATTCGCGCAGGTCGGCCGGATTTAAGATCAATACACGCATAAAACGATTGCGCACGAATCACGGTTTTATGATTATCGGCTCGCACGATCTGAAACTTACGTTTTGAGGTGATACGACCGTCACTTTCATTAATCCAAGTGCCCACAATCAGCTCGTCTCCATTGTATGTCGCCGCCAGATAATCGATTTCGGTGCGAGTAATGGCCATGGCTTTGGATAAGCGATCATGCATGGCCCAGTCCATACCTAAAGAGGTAATATGCGCCCAACTAATATCTTCTAGCCATTTTAAATATACCTGATTATTGGTGTGCCCTAAGCGATCGGTTTCATCTTTTTGAACGGAAATATGATGGATAAACGGATTGGGTAAATCCCATTGAATGTCATCTGCCATAAGATACCTTAATACCACAGAGGTTGATCTTTATTGTTCTAATGTAAACAAAAACGCCTGCAAAAGCAGGCGTTTTGAGAGAATCGCAGCCGATTTTATTTAACTTGAGGGTTAAGCTCACCTGCTTGATAACGATCAAACATAGCATCTAAAGACAACGCTTTAATTTTAGAAGCATTACCGGCTGTACCGAATGCTTCGTAGCGCGCCACACAAATTTCTTTCATGGCTTCAACAGAGGCAGCAAGGTATTTACGCGGGTCAAACTCGCTTGGGTTTTGCGCCATAAAGCGACGAATCGCACCAGTAGAGGCTAAACGTAAATCCGTATCGATATTTACTTTACGCACACCGTGCTTGATACCTTCAACGATTTGCTCAACAGGCACGCCGTAGGTTTCAGGAATCTCACCACCAAATTCATTGATGATGGCTAACCACTCTTGTGGCACAGAAGACGAGCCGTGCATAACAAGGTGGGTGTTTGGAATACGCTTGTGGATCTCTTTAATACGGTCAACCGCAAGAATGTCGTCCGTTGGTGGACGGGTAAATTTGTAAGCACCGTGAGACGTACCACAAGCAATGGCTAGGGCATCCACTTGAGTCTGTTTAACAAAGTCAGCGGCTTCTTCTGGGTCTGTCAGCATTTGGTCGTGAGTCAGAATACCTTCTGCGCCAACGCCATCTTCTTCACCGGCTTGACCCGTTTCTAAAGAACCTAACACACCTAGCTCGCCCTCTACCGAAACACCACAACCGTGAGCCATTTCAACGGTGCGCTTAGTCACGTCTACGTTGTACTCGTAGCTCATTGGGGTTTTGCCGTCTTCACCTAGGGAGCCATCCATCATGACTGATGAGAAACCTAATTGGATAGAACGCTGACATACAGTTGGCGACGCACCGTGGTCTTGGTGCATACATACAGGAATATGAGGAAATTCTTCAATGGCGGCCAAGATTAGGTGGCGCAAGAACGGCGCACCTGCGTATTTACGCGCACCGGCAGAAGCTTGCACGATAACCGGAGAATCGGTTTGATCCGCCGCCATCATGATGGCACGCATTTGTTCTAGGTTGTTTACATTGAATGCAGGCACGCCGTAGCTGTATTCAGCGGCGTGGTCCAACATTTGACGCATGGTAATCAGTGCCATGTGTGTGTCCTCTCATTTAATACGGGAGACGTGAGGTGTGGAATGAGAGATGATTCCTCCTATCTACACCCAACGTTTAAAAATTATTTTGACCCATTCTACTCAATAAGCAGAATTTCTAAAGTATTTATGGGATAGGACACATCTAACGTCTCCCATCTCACATATAACACCCTGCCTTACTTAGCGCGTTCTTCTAAAATCGCCACGGCAGGAAGTACCTTACCTTCTACAAATTCTAAAAACGCACCGCCGCCAGTTGAGATATAAGATACTTTATCCGCGATGTCGTACTTATCCACAGCCGCTAATGTGTCACCACCGCCTGCGATAGAGAACCCTGCACTTTCAGCAATGGCCAATGAAAGCGCCTTGGTGCCTTCACCGAACTGGTCAAATTCAAATACGCCCACAGGGCCATTCCAAATAATGGTTTTGGCTTCTTTTAATTGTGCCGCCAATGCTTTTGCAGAATCCGGACCAATGTCGAAGATCATGTCGTCAGCAAGCACTTCATCGGCACTTTTTAGGGTAGCTTCTGCGCTTTCAGCAAATTCTTTTGCACACACCACGTCGGTTGGTACAGGAATGGATACTTTTTCCATTAACGCTTTGGCTTGTGGTACTAAATCTTCTTCATATAAAGACTTACCCACTGGCTTGCCCGCTGCCGCTAGGAAAGTATTAGCGATGCCGCCACCCACAATGATTTGATCACACAGGTCAGACAAGCTCTCTAGCACTTCTAGCTTGGTTGATACTTTTGAGCCACCAACAATCGCTACCAATGGGCGCTCAGGGTTATCTAACGCTTTGCCTAGTGCATCTAATTCAGCAGCTAATAGTGGGCCAGCGCACGCAATGGGTGCGAA
This sequence comes from Oceaniserpentilla sp. 4NH20-0058, assembly GCF_040371755.1. Classification (NCBI taxonomy): domain Bacteria; kingdom Pseudomonadati; phylum Pseudomonadota; class Gammaproteobacteria; order Oceanospirillales; family Oceanospirillaceae; genus Oceaniserpentilla; species Oceaniserpentilla sp. 4NH20-0058. The sequence continues at coordinate 85,321 of NZ_BAABWE010000008.1, read as the reverse complement.
CTTCGCTACACCATGAGTAGAAGCTTGTGCGCGGTGAGCGGTTCCAAATGCATCCATTACGAACACATCACAAAGAGCTGCATAGGCTTTGGCTAGATCGTCTTCGTCTTTTTTCTCGCCTTTGTTGAATCGCACGTTTTCAAGCAATACTAATTCGCCATCAGCCACTTCAACGCCTGCCTTGAAGTCTTTAACCACAGGCACGGTTTTACCTAACGCATCAGCTAGGTAATCCGCTACTGGCTGCATCGAGAATTTATCTTCGTACTCGCCTTCGGTTGGGCGACCAAGGTGAGACATGACAATCACTTTTGCACCGGCTTCAAGGGCCAGTTTGATGGTTGGCAAAGATGCACGGATACGGGCATCGGATGTTACTTTGCCATCTTTAACGGGTACGTTTAGGTCTTCACGGATTAGAACGCGTTTGCCCTTAAGGGCTTGGTCGGCCATTCGTAGTACAGTCATTTTGTCTCCTTGCTCGAAGCTAGCTGCGTTGCCAGTGCGGCGTTAAAAAATATTTTCGAAATCCTCACTTAGCAAGCTAAGCTCCGGTATTCTCAAAATTTTTTGCCTTGCCCTGACGGCCTCGCTGACGCTTCTTAAAATTTAAATTTAATGTATGAAATTTTATTTATGAAACTTTTACTGTAGGAGCGTGCTCGCACGCTCCTACAAATTATTTACAAATTCTGTTTAAAGGCATTTTGCTGCAAGGCATCCACCATGCGATTAGCAAAGCCCCATTCGTTATCAAACCAAATTAATAATTTTAACAATCGCTCACCACTCACTCGGGTTTGCGTACCATCCACAATGCCGCTTCTGGCATCGTGGTTAAAATCCACCGAGGCATGAGGTTCATTGGTAAAACCGATTAAGCCATTTAAATCTGTCAGACTACGCTGTTGCAACAACGTATTTATATTCTCGGCTGTTACCTTGGTTTTAAGCTGTAAAGTTAAATCCATTGCCGACACATTTAATGTGGGCACCCGTAAATGCAAACTTTCGATACAATCTTCTAAATGCGGCATGATGCGCGCTATACCTTTTGGCAACGCGGTATCCACTGGAATAATACTGGCCACCGCCGCTCGTGTACGCCGCAAGTCACTGGAATAGGCATCAATTACTGGCTGATCATTCATAGCCGAATGAATCGTAGTACTTACGCCACTTTCAATACCGAAGTGCTCATCCAAAATTTGCATCACAGGTAATACGCAATTAGTAGAGCATGAACCCACCGATACAATTTTATGCTCGGCCAATAATTGGTTGTGATTCACCCCTGCAATCAAAGTGAAATCCACATCGCTTTCACCGGGCTGACTGAGCAACACTTTTTTCGCACCCCGCTGTAAATGGGGCTGCAATTGCCCTTGGTTTTTAAACTGCCCGGTACATTCTAACACCGCATCTACATTCAAACTGTGCCAAGGCAATGTTTCAATTTCATGCTCATGCAGAATTTTAATATCACGCTTAACGCCTTTGCCGTCGGAAATGGTCAGCACATCATTGGCTACCGACACATCAAACGGAAAACGTCCGTGAGTGCTGTCGTAGCGCAGCATGTAGCTAATGGTTTCGCAGTCCGCCAACTCGTTAATGGCGACCACTTGAATGTCGTTTTGTAAATTGCGCTCATAGATGGACCGCAGGACACAGCGCCCGATACGACCGAAACCATTAATTGCAATCCTCAAAGACATACTACTCGCTCATCCAGAAAAACTTAAAAAAGCTTCACCAGTAAAATTGATGGAAACAAAATCAATGAACTTTTCCAAAAAAGTGAAAAACCATATTCAACATCATCATAATGTCTTATAAGTGTATAAATTATCGATGCCGGAAAAACTAAAAGGCCATATTTTTCAAGTGCTGGCAAAGACATAAATAACAGGCCAACACAAAATGGAATTGCACTTAAAACAATACCCCAAATACCTATTGAATTTAGTACCGGTATGTCCATAAGTTGGCCTACTTTCTTCATTCTTTACAAACAAAAACTCTCAAGTGAATTCACAAGAGAGTTTCCAGAAGCGTTGTGAGCGCAGCTTAGACGAGGCAAAAATTATTTTTCGCAAGGCGCATAGCTTGCCTATGTAACGAGTGAAAAATAATTTTTAACAAAGTATAAGCAAGCGCAATAGCTTCCCTTAAAGCACGTTTTCTACGGCCGCTACTACTTTCTCTACAGTAAACCCAAAGTGCTCCATCAAATCCGCAATCGGAGCAGACTCACCAAACGTCTCCATACCCACAACCGCACCGTTCAAGCCAACAAACTTGTACCAGTAATCTTTATGGGCTGCTTCAACTGCAACACGAGCCGTAATGGCCGCTGGCAATACAGACTCAATATAGGCTGCATCTTGTTTGCAGAAGATCTCAGCACATGGCATTGAAACCACTCGTACTGGTGTGCCTTTGGCTTCAAGAGCTGCTGCTGCATCCATGGCCAAACCAATTTCAGAGCCGGTGGCGATGATGATGGCTTTGGCATCAGCGGCATCTTTCAGAATGTAACCACCCTTGTTGATATCTGCCACTTGAGCCGCACTGCGGTCTTGATGTGGCAAACCTTGGCGCGAGTAAATCATGGCGGTTGGGCCATCGGCACGTTCAACCGCATTTTTCCAAGCCACTGCGCTTTCAACCGCATCACACGGACGCCAAGTATTTAAGTTAGGCGTAGTACGCAGGTTTGTTAGCTGTTCAACCGGTTGGTGAGTTGGGCCGTCTTCACCTAGGCCAATAGAGTCATGGGTGTAAACGTGAATGGCCCGTTGCTTCATTAGGGCAGCCATACGAATGGCGTTACGAGCGTATTCCATGAACATTAAGAAGGTTGCGCCGTACGCCACAAAACCTTTGTGCAAGGCAACACCGTTCATGATGGCGCTCATACCAAATTCACGCACGCCGTAAAATACATAGTTACCAGAAGCATCTTTCGCTTCTACACCTTTGGCTTGTGGCCATAAAGTTAGGTTAGAGCCAGCAAGGTCAGCAGAGCCACCTAGAATTTCTGGTAATTCAGGGGCCAGCGCCTTAATCGCATTTTGCGAGGCTTTACGTGATGCAATGCTTTCGCCTTTGGCTTGGCATTCTTGAATAAAGGCATCGGCTTTGGCTGAGAAGTCAGCAGGAAGCTCCCCTTTCATACGGCGAGTAAATTCAGCCGCTTCTGTTGGGAAGGCTTTGGCGTATGCTGCGAATTTTTCGTTCCAAGCGGCTTCTTTGGCTGCGCCTTTTTCTTTTGCACTCCAACCTGCATAAATATCGTCAGGTACTTCAAAGGCACCGTGATTCCAGCCTAGACGCTCTTTAGTCAGTTTGATTTCGTCATCACCTAGTGGCGCGCCGTGACAGTCTTCTTTGCCTTCTTTGTTTGGAGAACCAAAACCAATGATAGTTTTACAGCAAATTAGAGTCGGCTTGTTGGCTTCGGCTTTACCCGCTTGGATTGCCGCTTCAAGAGCTGCACTGTCGTGACCATCAACTGCAGGAATCACTTGCCAGCCGTAGGATTCAAAACGCTGAACAGTATCATCAGTGAACCAGCCTTCCACTTCACCGTCGATGGAAATGCCATTGTCATCGTAGAAAGCAATCAACTTACCCAAACCTAGGGTGCCCGCTAAAGAGCACACTTCATGGGAAATGCCTTCCATCATGCAGCCGTCACCTAGGAATACATAGGTATTGTGGTCAACAATGTCGTGACCCGGCTTATTAAATTGAGCCGCCATGATTTTTTCGGCCAACGCCATGCCTACACCATTGGCGATACCTTGGCCAAGCGGGCCAGTGGTGGTTTCAACACCGGGTGCATAGCCATACTCTGGATGACCTGGGGTTTTTGAATGCATTTGACGAAATTGCTTAAGGTCATCAATAGTTAAGGCATAACCCGTTAGGTGCAACAAAGAGTAAATCAACATAGAGCCATGACCGTTAGACAGCACAAAACGGTCTCGATCAAACCAGTCTGGGTTGGCTGGATTATGGTTCATGTGGTCGTTCCACAGCACTTCAGCAATATCTGCCATGCCCATTGGAGCACCTGGATGGCCGGATTTGGCTTGTTGCACAGCATCCATACTTAAGGCACGAATTGCGTTGGCCAACTGACGACGATCTGTCATGAAATGACTCCTGATCTGCTTGATCTATTGTATGCAGTAAGCAAGTACTTACTACAGGCGCGATAATTTTAGGTGCGGTATTATCCCTGAGAATGGCAAAAGGGGCAAACATTTGAAAAATATAAGGTGAATATAACTATCATAAAAAAACCGGCACAAAGGCCGGTTTTATGTGCAAAGTAATTAAGAAAATTACATTAGAATTTCGCCATCAAAACGGCTTTCAAAGCGACAGGAATACGGACCACTTTCATGTTGTCCTACAGAATCCACCACCTCTGTACCAGAAATATTCCCAGTATCTGGATTCACAGTAAACTCCATATTAAAATCAGCAGAATAACTTTCTTCACCTTCGGATTCACTATAGGACTCTCTTAGGATCACGGTGTAATCATCAACAGAAGAAAAGCTAATTAATTCATCAACATTCCAATACTTTAAATATCCATCTTGATAGTTGATAACGAAATTAGAAACGTCACTAAATGAAAACTCACCATCATCACATTCTATACTTTTCTGTTCATTTAGTTGGTAAACATATTCATTACTAGATAAACCCAAAGCACTGCGGCTCGGCTCGGCTATATCAAGGGTAAAGGCTCCTTCTCCCAACAATGCCCAAACTTCAATACCATAAGTTTCACCCGCCTGAGCTTCGAAGAAAATCAATTCATTTGAATCTATCCCTGAACTATTCCATTCATCGTAATAGTTTTCTCCGTAAACAAATAACTCGAAATCCTCAGCCGTACTTGAGAGCTTCACCATCACCATTTGTGTTGTAGTGGCCGTGTAGCTAACCCAAAAAGATTCATCTTCTGAAATTTCGGCATTAATTTGGCTATTAATATCGACCTCACCCCTACTTTCAACCTGAACGACTGTAAGACTAGAGGCTGAATCTCTCCCCTTTTGGGCATCAAAATTAACATCTAATGTAGGTGTATCGGAGTCACCTGAACCGCACGCACTTAATATGACCGCACAGGCCAAAGTAATAAATACCCTAATCATTAAATCTTTCCTTTCTATCAATTCTAAGACTCCGCAAATGTACTAGCGTATAGCGCTGATATCAACTCACTATCCACATTTCACTTATATCAAAATACCTATATGCTCACTTGCAAAAGAATAAGGAACATTCATGAAGCGATTAATACTTTCAGGCTTATGTGCCTGCCTAACCCTACCGACTTTTGCCAATAGCGAATACAACGATTGGCTCAAACAAAACACTATGGATATGGGCGCTGCCAAACAAGAATTTCAAGACTACATGGATGCCAACGACAAGGCGTTTTTAGGCTTTTTGAAACAGCAATGGAAAGAGGTGGACGTTAAAAAACCAGAGCTACTCGACACTAAACCAAAACCAAGGTTACTTCCCACTGCACCCAAACCAGTTGATAAGCCCATTACCAGTAAGCCTATTAGTAAACCCGTTATTGTGGCTGCACCAATTATCCCTAAACCTAAGCCCGATCCAACTCCAAAGCCCATTGCTCAACAACCAGATAATACTGTGAATGTGAAAATTTTTGCCCATAACGTGGCAATATATAAAGACGCAAATTTAAAACAGTCCTTTACGGGCAACATGAACAGCGACAGCATTGCCAATTTTTATAGCAAACTTGCCAAACATAATCACGATAACGCCATTAAGGACTTACAAACCAAAGCAAAAGAATTAAGGCTCAACCCTTGGGGCACGGCCGTTTTGTTTCATTATTATATCAAGACACTAGGAATCAACGACCATAACGCTCAACAACTCACCACGTGGTACTTGTTGGTTAAAGCAGGATTTGATGCTCGTGTTGCTTACAATCAAAATGCATTTTTACTCATGCCTTCCAAGCAAGCCCTTTATGGTGTTACTTATTTCACCTTTACTGGTACCCGTTATTACGCAGTAAGCCTAGATGGCAAACAGCTCAATACTGGCCGCGCTTACACCTATAGCGGTAAACATGCAGACGCTAAACACCCACTGGATTTCACTAACAGCCAACAGCTTTTGCCCTCAGCAAACCACCAGAAAAAACAACTTAGTTTTCAATACCAAGGACAAAATCATACCCTCACGTTAAGCTACGATATTGGACAAATTGAACTGGCCAATACCACGCCGCAACTAAATATTAGCCAATATGCACACGAAGGCTTACCGGAAAACACCGCCAATGAATTACTGAGCCAATTAGCTCCTATGGTGGAAAGTAAAAGTGAACAGGATGCGGTCAATTTATTATTACGCTTTGTGCAAACCGCGTTTAATTACAAAACCGACGAACAGCAGTTCCAGCAAGAAAACTACCTCTATCCTATCGAAACCTTACACTACCCATACAGCGACTGCGAAGACAGAGCCTCCCTTTTTGCATGGCTGGTGAAAGGCCTACTGAAACTGGATACCGTATTATTAGATTACCCAGGACATATTGCCGCCGCCGTGGCATTTAATAGCGACACCACAGGCGATAGCTGGATGCACAATGGCAAACGCTATACCGTCACTGATCCAACCTATATTAATGCAAGCTTAGGCATGACCATGCCGAATTTGAAGGTTTATAAACCAAAGATTGTAGCGTTTTAGAAAAGCCATAAACAATAAAGGCGCCAAATAGCGCCTTTATTCACTTACAAGTGATTATAGTTAATCAATTTCTTCGCAAGTCATTCTTTGATTACTTTGTGCTTCGCACAAATATAGTTCACTTGTTGTAGCAGGAAAAGTGGCTGTAATTTCTGTAACGTAATACTGCCCATCTTTCTCGGATGGTGTAATACTTGTGAAATTAGAAGCACACCCAGACAAAGCTACAATACACAATGAGCTTAAAATTAATTTATTGATCATAAATTCTTCCTTATTTTATTTGTATTCAACATCTACTCGCTCGCAATCACCTGTATTAGGTGAAGAAGGGCAGTGATAAATTGAGGCTCTATGATCATAGGCACCAACAACAAATTGGCCGCCATGGTTAGATTTTGCACTATCCATGTAATGAGAGGCACACCCTCCCAACAACATTAATACGGCAACACACAATACTGATCTTATCATAATATTTCCTTGTAATTGAAGTGAAGCGCTCTGCATAGTAAACGCACTTCAGCCTAAATATTATCAGTATTAAATGAAAATTTCTTTCTAGATATAAATAACGCCTCAAAAGAGGCGTCGCATAACGTTCAGTGGCTACTTAATCTCACTAGGTAAAGCAGGAAAACCACGCATATCATAATCGGCGGTTTGCGGTTGAGGTTTTTCTGGCTGCAAATACACCATACCCGTTAACACCATGGACAATAAGCCCGCAAAAAAGAGCACTCCTAGCGTATTTTTCATAACTTCATCCTTACCTGTTTCTTATTGTTATTAGCGGCCATAACTGACAGAACTTGATGCATTACACACCAAAACCGCTTACTTTTATCACTTTTAATTATACTTATTTTGCATAAGACAAGCCTCGCCAGTTGGACAGACCCCTTTTCATGGTCTACTCTCAATCTCACAATCTATATTAAAATATTTTAATATAGATATTGGCAATTCCCTTTTGGAGTGTTACCTTTGCTCCACTGTTATGAATGGGTAGCTCTGTGCACGTACTCGAACCGCTTCAACAAATAGAAAACCTAGCTGCTTTAAATAAAGCCGCTGGCGATCCTATGCGCTTACAAGTACTGCAATTGTTAGAACAAGATTCATTTGGGGTGCTGGAATTAGCAGGCATTTTTGATGTTAGCCAGTCCCGTATGAGCCATCACCTAAAGATTCTGGCTAACGTGCAGTTAGTCAGCACTCAACGCGAAGGCAACTCTATTTTTTATCGCCGAGCATTATTAAACGACAACGAGCTAGACCCCGTTCGCAGTGAAATTTTTAAAGCCGTAGATAACATGGTGTGGAATAAAGAGCTAGAAGCAGGCCTACAAAGCATATACGCCGAGCGCGGCGCACAAAGCCAAACCTTCTTTGAAAAGCACGCCGGTCAATTTACAGAGGTAACTGATTTAATTGCTGGTTACGATCATTACGCAGAAAGTTTAGAAGAAATCCTAAAAGCTATTGAACTACCCAACCATGCTAGCGCCATGGAAGTGGGCCCAGGCCAAGGTGGCTTTTTAAAGCCATTAAGCGAACGCTTTCATCAGGTATATGCCTTGGATAACTCACCAGCCATGTTGGAGTTAGCCAAGCAGCATTGCACTCAGGGTAACGTTGAATTTGTTTTAGGCACGCCACAACAAGCGGTTGAACAAAATATCCGCGTTGATGTATTGGCCTTTAATATGGTGCTTCATCACATACCAACACCCGCAGATGTATTGAATGCCTGTTTTGAGTTACTCAACCCTGGCGGCTCGCTGTTGATCACCGACCTGTGCCCACATGAACAAAACTGGGTAAAAGAAAGCTGTGGTGATGTATGGCTAGGGTTAGACCCAGACAATATCAAACAATGGGCAAACGATGCGCAATTAGATGCGCAGCATCAAGTATTTGTGGGTTTGAGAAACGGCTTTCAAATCCAAATTCAACAATTTATTAAACGTCATTAAATTAAAATACAATTTGCCGTAGGGCAAAATTATACGAGGAACTACCATGAGCGAATATTCGATTTTCACCTCTGAATCTGTATCCGAAGGGCATCCAGATAAAGTGGCCGATCAAATCAGTGATGCCGTTTTAGACGCCATCATTGCTCGCGACCCATTGGCCCGTGTTGCGGTAGAAACCCTAGTCAAAACAGGTATGGCCGTGGTAGCTGGTGAAGTGACCACATCTTGCTATGTAGACCTAGAAGACATCGTGCGTGATGTGATCACAGGCATAGGTTACAACAGCTCAGACGTGGGTTTTGACGGCGCTACCTGTGCAGTTTTAAACGGCATTGGCAAGCAATCTGTGGACATCAACCAAGGGGTTGACCGTGCAAAACCAGAAGATCAAGGAGCTGGCGATCAAGGTTTAATGTTTGGTTATGCGACAAACGAAACCCCTAATCTAATGCCAGCGCCAGTTTACTACGCACATCTTTTGGTTCAACGCCAAAGTGAATTACGCCGCAATGGCACTCTGCCTTGGTTACGTCCAGATGCTAAGTCTCAGGTAACCATCAACTACGAAAGTGGCCAACCAAAAGCAGATGCGATTGTATTGTCGACTCAACACGACCCGTCTATTTCTCTAGAAGACTTACGCGAAGCCGTATTAGAAAACATCATCAAGCCTGTTTTTCCAGCAGGCTGGTTAACCTCTGATACACTATTTCACATCAACCCAACCGGTAACTTTGTAATAGGTGGTCCTGTGGGCGATGCGGGCTTAACGGGCCGTAAAATTATCGTTGATACTTATGGCGGCATGGCTCGTCACGGTGGTGGTGCGTTCTCTGGCAAAGACCCTTCAAAAGTGGATCGCTCTGCGGCTTACATGGGCCGTTACGTGGCTAAGAACATTGTGGCTGCAGGCTTGGCTGACCGTTGTGAAATTCAAGTGTCTTACGCCATTGGTGTCGCACAACCGACCTCTATTTCTGTAAATACATTTGGCACAGGCAAACTAACAGACATCGAATTAGCAAACGTCATTCGCAGCGTATTTGATTTGCGTCCATACGCCATTCAAAACCAGCTAGAGTTATTGAACCCAATGTATCAATTAACTGCGGCTTACGGTCACTTTGGTCGCGAACCATTTGAGTACACTTATACGTACAACGACCTAGGCGAAGAAAAATCTAAAACGTTCACCGCGTTTACATGGGAACGTACGGATAAGATTGACGAGTTAAAAGCGGCAGCCGGAGTTTAGCCGTTAGATGTGAAATGAAAGATGTTAGATGGAGGCTCAAGGATGATGCCACGACTACATGAAAAATTGACAGTTTGGCAAGATTCAATGGCACTGGTTGAAGTCATATATCAGTTTTGTTTAAGTATGCCCACTTCTGAAAAATTCGGACTCATTTCACAAATGCAACGTGCAGCTGTAAGTATTCCTTCAAATATTGCTGAAGGAGCTGCCCGAGATACAACAAAAGATTATTTGAAGTTTCTAGTCATCGCTCGAGGTTCATTAGCTGAATTAGAAACTCAAATTAAGATATGCCACCGCTTAGGATTTTGTGTAGATAGCAGCCAATTGCTTTATCAATGCAATAAAGTTTTTGCAAAATTATCCGCACTTATCCAAAGCTTGAAAAGAAAATTACAACGAGAGCTAAGTTGTTGAAATTCATCTTACATCTCTCGTTCCACATCTCCCGGAGATAAGTTATGTCATTCACAGACTACAAAGTAGCAGCCATCACAGCAGAACAATTCGCGTTAGACGCCGCTTGGGGTCGTAAAGAGATTCAAATTGCCGAAGGTGAAATGCCAGCACTAATGGCCCTTCGTCGTAAATACAAAGAGGAACAACCCCTTGCTGACGCGAAAATCATGGGTTGTATCCACATGACCATTCAAACCGCAGTATTAATTGAAACATTGGTGGATTTAGGTGCAGACGTTCGTTGGTCTTCTTGCAACATATTCTCAACACAAGACCACGCAGCAGCAGCCATTGCCGCAGCGGGCATTCCTGTATTTGCATGGAAAGGGGAAACCGAAGAAGAATTTCTATGGTGTATTGAGCAAACCATCCTTGCCGAAAAAGGCAGTGATAAAGTATGGGATGCCAACATGATATTAGATGACGGTGGCGACCTCACTGAAATGGTTCACAACAAATATCCTGCATTATTAAATGACATCCACGGTATTTCTGAAGAAACCACCACAGGTGTTCACCGCTTGTTAGAAATGATGGAAAAAGGCGAACTAAAAGTACCTGCCATCAACGTAAATGATTCCGTCACTAAATCGAAAAACGACAACAAATACGGCTGTCGTCACTCATTAAACGATGCCATCAAACGCGGCACCGACCACTTATTAAGTGGTAAAAAAGCCCTTGTTATCGGTTACGGTGATGTAGGTAAAGGCTCTGCCGCTTCTCTTCGCCAAGAAGGTATGATCGTTAAAGTATCTGAGGTGGATCCAATCTGTGCCATGCAAGCCTGCATGGATGGCTTTGAAGTGGTATCACCTTACGTTAACGGCATTAACACCGGCACCATAGAAGGGGTTGATAAAGACCTACTAGGTAAAACAGACTTAATCGTAACCACCACGGGTAACGTGAACGTATGCGATAAAAACATGCTGCAAGCTCTTAAAAACGGTGCAGTAGTTTGTAACATTGGCCACTTCGATAACGAAATAGACACAGCTTACATGCGTGAAAACTGGGAATGGGATGAAGTAAAACCTCAAGTACATAAGGTTTACCGTAACAAAGCTCATGGCGATCACTTAATCCTATTATCCGAAGGCCGCTTAGTGAACCTTGGTAACGCCACAGGCCACCCAAGCCGCATCATGGATGGTTCATTCGCCAACCAAGTATTAGCGCAAATTTATTTGTACGAACGTAAATTCGCCAACATGATGGAAGCTGAGAAAAAAGAAAGCATCTACGTGAAAGTACTACCTAAAAAGCTGGACGAAGAAGTGGCAAAAGACATGGTAGAAGGTTTTGGTGGTGTGATTACACAATTAACCAAAGACCAAGCGGACTACATTCATGTGGATGTCGATGGCCCATACAAGCCAGAAAGCTACAAATACTAAAACGCTAAATGCTATACGGAAAACGGGAGACGCTGCTCTCCTGTTTCCCGAGCAGGTGTGGTATAAAGGCACCAATACTCAACTCTATAGCCCAGATTCGGAAATTTCTATTTTCCGTACAGCGTAAAGCAACCAGAGGTCTCTATGGACAACTTCCGTTTAAGCTTTGAATTCTTCCCCACCAAAACGGAAGAAGGCACCGCCAAGCTTTTCGCCACCCGCGATAAATTGGCCCAGTTAAACCCTGACTTTTTCTCTGTCACCTATGGTGCCGGCGGCTCGACGCGCAATAACACCATAGACATTGTCACAGGCATGAACGCCAAAGGCATCAGTGCCGCTCCTCATTTATCTTGCGTGGGTGAAACCAAAGACAATATTAAAGAGTTATTAAACCATTATGCTCAAAGCGACATCGAACGCATTGTAGCACTACGTGGTGATTTACCGTCTGGCATGGCCGCCAGCGCAGGCGAATTAAAATACGCAAATGAGTTGGTCGAGCTAATCAAAGCCGAACACGGCGATAAGTTCCAACTTGAAGTGGCTGCCTACCCAGAAATGCACCCTCAAGCCACTAACTTTGAGCAAGACTTACTCAACTTTAAACGCAAAGTAGATGCGGGTGCCGATAGCGCCATTACTCAATACTTCTTTAACGTTGATAGCTACTTTTACTTTTTGGATCGATGTGAAGAAATGGGCATCGACATTCCAATCGTGCCGGGCATCATGCCCATCACCAACTACACCAAGCTAGCACGCTTTAGTGACTCATGTGGTGCAGAAATCCCACGCTGGATTCGCAAGCAACTAGAAGCGTATGGTGATGACAGCGAAAGCATCATGAAATTTGGCGAAGAAGTCATTACTCAAATGTGTGAAGACTTAGTTGAAAACGACGTACCGGGGCTGCATTTTTATACACTTAACCAAGCTGATCCGTGTATAAATGTTTGGAAGAACTTAGGGCTTTGGTAATACGTAAGATGTGGCATGTAAGATGAGAGATGGGGGGTTCCATTTCTCATACTCCTGTCACATACATCTTACATCTCCCATACCACATCTAACGGAACAAACATGCGCCAACCTATTCGAGTTGAATTAGAAGCCGGTAAAACCTATTTTTGGTGTGAATGCGGTCGCAGCCAAAATCAACCCTTTTGTGATGGCAGCCATAAAGGCACCCCATATCAGCCGTTAAAATTCACCGCTGAAAAAAGCGAAGCGAAGTTTTTGTGTGCCTGTAAAGACACCGAAAAAGCCCCTTTTTGTGATGGCAGCCACTCAAGATAAATCATTAGGCTTATCATTAATAAAACTCACACGGGCCTGTGGTTTTGCAGAAGGCCTTTTCAAACCCACGTTTTGAAAAGCCATTCATTCTTTTCTTCCCGACAAAAATAACGGGGACACCAGTCGCATTTAGACGTGCATACTTTTTCTTAGCTAACTCGCTGTGTTCAACCTTATATTCTTTATAACGAATTCTATTTTCAGCAAAAAATGCCAAGGCTTTTTTGCAATATCCACATTTGGGCCGAGTGTAAATCACCACCTTATCGGTATGGGAGAATAAGCTTTCGTCGTAGGTGACATTCTCATAAGAGTTAACGGTGCCCTTCACCTCCTGAAGTTGCACGCCTGCATGCTTTTTATCGCTATAGTGCACCCGCCCTTTTTCATCGACCCATTTGTATAGCTGAGCATTCATCGGCATGGCATAACCTAAAACGATGAAAAGACAAATCCCTAAAACGGCCTTTGATAACCTCATGATACCTCCCTATATTTTCAAGGATTATCTTTTAATATGGATAATATATAATGACTGCAATAAAACCTAGGTCCAATTCAGATGCGCATCCCACGAATCTACACCCCTCAACCCTTATCTGAAAACACTCAGATTGATCTTAATGACAATGCCGCCCATCACGTAGGAAAGGTGTTGCGCATGCAAGCAGGGCGCAAACTGGTTCTGTTTAATGGCCAAGGCCCATATCATTTTAATGCAGTGATCGAACATGCAGATAAAAAACGGGTCAGCGTATCTATTATTGAGAAAATTGACACCAACAACGAATCCCCCTTGCATACTCATGTGGCTCAAGCCCTCTCAAAAGGGGACAAAATGGAGCTAGTGATTCAAAAAGCAGTCGAACTTGGGGTAAATGAAATCACCCCTTTATGGACAGAACACTGCGATGTAAAACTCAATGCAGAGCGCATGGAGAAAAAACTCAAACAATGGCATGGCATTATCATCAGCGCGTGTGAGCAATGTGGCCGAGATCTGCTGCCAACATTAAACCCTGTGGTTAAATTTCAAGATTGGATTGCACACGTCAACGCCGATGAAAAATGGGTACTGGACCCAAGAGGAAATGCAGAACAGACCTCACCAGAAACAGTCACATCCGCCGTCATCGCCATTGGCCCTGAAGGTGGATTATCACAAGATGAAATTAAACAAGCTTGTGAGCAAGGCTTTAAAGCTAAATTGATTGGCCCAAGAGTGTTAAGAACAGAAACAGCCGCGTTGACGGCGGTGACGCTATTGCAAAGTCAGTGGGGAGATTTTTAAAACGGGAGACGGGAGACGGGAGACGGGAGACGGGAGACGCAGCTAAAGTCTTCGCAGCGATTTAGTCAAAAAATTTCTTTTGTCATTCCGGAGGCGGAGCACTCTCGTAGGATGGGTTAGATTGAGCGAAGCGAAATCGTAACCCATCAAAAAACCATTCAATTTAATAAGATGGGTTACGCCCTCGCCGAGGCTCGTGCTAACCCATCCCACTTCAGTTGTTGTTTCAACTATTTCAAAACATCCGGATCATTTAACAACGCATCGTGCATTTCTGGAATCAACTGCCCTTCTTGTCCGTCGCATTCACTTTTTGATGGAAAGCCTTTTTGCCATGATAGGTTGTTGGCGGTGAGCCAACCTTGAACGGTTTCAGGGGCGGTGCCGGTTTGTAGTTGGTATGCACCATCAACTTTCTTGTAGTGTAAGTAGCTATCACTTAGTTTTTCAAAACCCTTCAAACTATCCCCTTGAAGGCGAGATTGATATAGCTTACGCCAAAGTACCAAATCTACATTTTGGTTATTATCAAAATCTTGCACATATAGTTTTGAGTACCCTCTATAACCAATAATGGCATTACGATCTTTTTTAAATTCATACAACGATGCGTATTGAGGTGTATTTGCATCAGGGTCATCTAAATACATTTCTGCATCTATAAGCGTTTGCCATGTAATATAATCGGGGTAGTTAAATAATGTACTAAATACCACTTTTTCTTGTGTCGGAGAAAAGACAACCAAGGTATTTTTTAAAAACAATACAAGTTCCGAGTCGCTATCAGCATCAATGTCGCCATAACGTAAGGGTGTATGCTCTAAGCATCCAATGGCATCAGCAACCTCATCTCCATAACTTAATTCATAAGGCAGCGTAATCTCATAATCATTTAATCGTTTTTTGATTTCAGGTTCTAAGAATTCCTGCTCACTCCAACGTCCAACCCACCAAGGTTCTACACAGTCATCATTAGAAGCATTGCAGGGAGATGAGGAAGTTAGAGGCCAGCCAATTGGTTCCGTTTTATTCTTCAAGTCATAATATCCAATTCCTTGCCCACCCCCTGAAAGCCCATAATATATATCTTGAGACTTTTCTACCAAGTAATATGGAGTGTATTCAAAATGATTATAGATAGTATCAAATGGTATTGGGCTTTCTTCATCATCAAATCCGTTGGATAAAGTAGACTTCTCAAGTGCCCATAGTTGTAAGGCGAACGAACATAGACAAATTGCTAATAGTTTTTTATTAATTTTAATCATATGCAACTAACCTTTAGGTTCTTATCTCTTTTGGCTTTCTTTTTATAATCTTCAAATTTTGCCTTTCTTGTAGGCTGCCCAGGTTCCTTAACATCAAATGGTTCCATCCATTCGTTCTCACCATACGCAAAACACCAATCGGTTCCCGCTTTTGGATCAGAATTACCATTTTCATCGGTCAGGTTAGCTGGATAGGTGCCGCCTTTCCATATATAAGTTCGATAGGGCAAATTAAATTTGTCCGCACTATTTCGAACGTCTATGGAGTATTCACATGACTTACAATCCGCTAACTTCTTATTTTTAAGAATGATAGGCCAACTTTTATCACCCGGATTAAGATTATATTCCGCAATGGCTCGAGCTAACTGCTCGTATTCATCCTCTTGGGTTTTGATTGCGCTTACGGCAGTACACGTACCGGATCCACTGCAATGACGATAAGCTTTTAAATCACTGTCATTATGGCTTCTGGCCGTACCTTGAGCAAACACTTTATAAAACGCGCCAGTGTGACCATAGTCATTTGCTGTATTACCGGGTGCATTAGCTGCTGTATGTACGATGAAGCCCTTTAAGTTATCTTCTGGATCAAAATAATTTAATGCTTTCTCTTTGTGTACACGGATAGGCTTTTTGCTATAGCGATAGTGGTACTGAATTTGGTTAAAACTCATACTACCCAATTCATCTCCACCACCTTCTGTCATTCTATACCCTGTTTGAGGAAAGCCATGCCCCCAATGTGATTTCGTTTCACGTGCCTTCCATGATCTTAGTAATGCTTTTCGGTTGTACTGATCACCGCTTACCCCTGCAAGCGTTAGCACCGCATCATGTTTGCTCTTTGTATAGGTTATCGGCACCGTACTTCCTAATCCTTCATCCCATATCTTAATTGCTGATGTTAGCCATCCGTCAACTATAGAAAATATTCTTTATAAAGCGATAATTCTTCTGGGTATTCCTGCTGCGCTAGCTTCCCTTTTTGTAGTTCTAAAGCGTTTACACACTGGACAAAAAAGAGAAGCGCAAAGAGTAAAGCTATACTTGCCTTTGTTTTAAATTTCATACTAACTACACCCTACTCGATAATCGGTATCTTCTGATTTTGGATAACCACTCGCATGAGCCTTGGATTGTTTTTTTACATCATCGTATTTCAAGCCAGTTATCCAGTGCTCTTCACCATACACAAAGCACCATTTTTTCCCTGCCTGGGGGTGAACGGTTGGCGCGCCATTCTCATCTAATATCAACTCACCAGATTCATTGAATTTAAAGGAAGAGTACACTCCTCCTTCCCATATATACGTGCGAAGTGGCAAGCGAATACCATGATCCGTTCTCACTCCATTTGGTTTTTCTATGTCTTTTAGAATATCAAGACCATATCGAATTGCTTTAACCAGTTTTGCATCTTCCATTGTTTTTGAATCAGTTAAGATCTCTGACCAAGAAAGTGAATTATTAAACTTCGTCGCCCCTTGGTTATACGCCCCAAGTGCTTTTACTAAGACTTCATATTCATCATCGGTATGACCATTCTCATCAATGATCACTTCTTCGTCACCCATTATAATCATTATCAAATTTTTATCTGAAACATCATGCTTGGCGGTATAAGCTTTATCATAAAAAGCGATTCTGAAGCTACGACCACAATCTCCCTACCCAGATGTGATTGGTAAAGATTGGGCGATCATCTGCACCGTTACTGTTGTAAATACCAACAGCCTAGGCCAGTTTTTCATAATCGTCTTCGGTATCATTTTGCTTAATGGGTGTGATGTCTCCAGATGTAGGATGGATTAGATTAAGCGAAGCGAAATCGTAACCCATCAATTACACTTTCAAATAAGATGGGTTACGCTCGTGCCTCGCTAACCCACCCTACATACAATTGGTATTTCCGGTTACTTTAAAACATCCGGATCGTTTAACAACGCATCGTGCATTTCAGGGATTAACTGCCCTTCTTGTCCCACACATTCGCTTTTGGATGGAAAGCCTTTTTGCCAAGTGAGGTTATTAGCGGTGAGCCAGCCTTTGATTTGATCTTGTTGAACAGCATCCAATGGAAATTCCCCATCTTCCGCTGGCTCATTAGTTTGAAGCTGATATTCTCCATTCTCTAATTGATAATGTACAAACAGTTCTGCTTCTAACTGAAAGCCTAAAGTGCTGTCAGACTTTAAACGAGACTCGTAAAGCTTACGCCAAACCACGATATCTTTTTTATTATCGTTATTAAAATCACCTAGAAATATTTTTGCGAAAGATCGCGTTGCTGGAAATGCCGCATTTAAGCGGTTACCAACTCCACTTTCTGCTACATACTGACTGATTACATCGCTTTCTTTGCCATCAAACCAAGAAGCCACTTCGTGTGGTGCCAATTCATCTGCATCGGCAAAGCGAGTTGAAAAGATGATCTTTGCTTGATCAGGTGAGAATACGACTAAGTCTGAATCTAAAATCAGTACTAACTCTTGAGTATTGTCTCCATCAATATCGCCATAACGTAATGGTGTTAATGCTAAGCAGCCTAAAAACTCTTTAAAAGCCGGTAATTGATAGGCTTCTTGGCTTAAAATCATGGTATTTGGATCGGTGACAGGAGTGGTGTCGCCTCCTAAGGCTCCGGCAATAATATGCCTAACCTTCCAGTTGGTGCCTTCGCCTTTCATGCGAACAGCATTGGGCCAAGGGGTTAGGGGCCAACCTGATAGAACATCATTCTCATCCAATAAGTTAAATACACCTATTGTATTTCCTGTTTTAGATAAGGAAAAATATTGACCCTCCGAGATTTCATATAAATAACCTGGAAGCGTCTGATATTTTTGATAAATACTTTTTAAAAGAGATTTTTCGACCTCACTCCTTGTCTTTCCTTTTTCTAAGGTAATGCCATAAACATGAGCTGACACCAAAGAACAAATTAGTAATAAAAATTTAATTTTTTTATTTATCATTGACAGTCCACCCTTTGATCTACATCGAAGTCAGCTACATCCTGATAGTCACTAAATACTTTATCCCTTAACTTACCATCATCACCCATAATTTTGCCTCCAGCCAACCATTCTTCCTCACCATACTCAAAACACCATTCTGTTCCTGCCTTTGGATCAGAATTACCATTTTCATCGGTCAGGTTAGCTGGATAGGTGCCGCCTTTCCATATATAAGTGCGAAGTGGCAAGCGAATTCCATGATCCGTTCTCACTACATGTGGTTTTTCTATGTCTTTTAGAATATCAAGACCATATCGAATTGCTTTAACCAGTTTTGCATCTTCCATTGTTTTTGAATCAGTTAAGATCTCTGACCAAGAAAGTGAATTATTAAACTTCGTCGCCCCTTGGTTATACGCCCCAAGTGCTTTTACTAAGACTTCATATTCATCATCGGTATGACCATTCTCATCAATGATCACTTCTTCGTCACCCATTATAATCATTTTCAAATTTTTATCTGAAACATCATGCTTGGCGGTATAAGCTTTATCATAAAAAGCGATTCTGAAGCTACGACCACAATCTCCCTACCCAGCTACGATTAGTAAAGATTAGGCGATCATCTGCACCGTTACTGTTGTAAATACCAACAGCCTTGGCCAGTTTTTCATAATCGTCTTCGGTATCATTTTGCTTAATGGGTGTGATGTCTCCAGATGGTATCTACATAAAATTGGTATTTCCGATTACTTTAAAACATCTGGATCGTTTAACAGCGCATCGTGCATTTCGGGGATGAGAAACATTTCTTCATCCAATTCATGGCCTTTATCTGGGTCAGGTTTCAATTTTATTAAGTGACTAAGGCCTATATATTTCCATCCCTCATTTGCCATAATGATTTTTACAAAAAAAAAAGCGGATACGCTTTCACGTACCCGCTTTATCTTTTTAGCATCTCCTGAGGAGCGTAAAGCCTACTGCCACTTCTCCGCCAGTATCGCTTGCTCAAGCATGTCCAAATCAGGAATTATTGCGTGGCCAGTTTCTAGCGTCACGGCCATTTTTTGGCCACGAAGCAAGCTTGTATTTTGATTCTCTTTAATGGCAGCGTCTTCTAGTTTTACCAAGCTTGGTATCCCTTGTGTGATTAATCCAAAAAAACGTAAACTACCCGATTCACCATTAGGTGCATTAATCACGGCAATACGTAGATCTTGTCCTTTTGGCCCGGATTTTTGTCCACAAAAATCTTCATACGCCACGACCGGAATCATGGTGCCACGCCATTCTATACTACCAATGATCCATGAAGCGTCCGCTGCACTTTCTTGAGGAACTTGAAATGGAATTAATTCTGCGACGGTTACGTTAGGTAATACTATGCGCCCGCCCTGCATGGGAATTAATAAACAAGGGAGTGCTTCTTTTGTTTTTTTATCACTTGTCAGTTGCTGCATGGGAGTTTTCCATCAAGTGTTGATTTTCTAGTTGTTTGATATGTTCAACCAAATGCTGCGCAAGCGCATGTGGTGAGCCACTAAAGTTTACGGAACCCGTCTCACGGGAAGCATCAGGCATGGCGGCACTTGCACAGGTTTCACTGCTTTGTGCCCATACTTGCGTATGTTCACTTTGTAATTGAGAGACGGCTTCTGCGCCGTCGTTCCCCATGCCGCTAAACAATATGATTCCAGCGTAAGGAAAGTGTTTTAGTGTGTTGACGATAAGCTGATCCACCGATGGACCATATGGCCCAGGCCATGGACGTTCTAATACATGTATCGCCCCTTGTTTAAAGGTGACTTCTTTATCCGCCTGTACGATGAGTACTTCACCGTTTTTAATATTCATGTTTTGCTCGGCTACACGCAACCTAAAATGTGAGTGTCGACCCAATACATTGGCCAAAACAGAAACAAATTGTGCGTCTATATGCTGACCATAAATAAAGCCTACCGGTAATCCTTTTGGTAGGGCATCAAGAAATTCTTTTACCGCTTCTGGACCACCTAATGAGCTACCTATTATAAAGATGTATTTAGCAACGTTTTCAGTGTCGGCAATGACAGATTCTGGCAGTGGAATTTCCACTGACTGTTGAGCTAATTGTTCTATGGCTTGTAAGCTTGCTTGGGTGTTTCGCGCAGCAATAAAGTCGTTGCCTATTAAACCTTTAAGTTTTGCATATAGGCGTTTTTCCCACTTTGGATATTCAGGCGTGGACTTCGAAGGGGCCGACTCAAACCCAAAAAGTACGGGTTTGTCTAATTCGAAAAACGCATCAAGTTGGTCATGGTCTTCATGTAAATCAACAAGCCAAATTGAGACCTTCGGATCTAAACCTTTTTGCTCTAGGCTTTGTGGACTTAGGCTAAGTACTTCACAGCCAAAATCTTCAATGGCATTTCTAAGGCGATGTAGTTGCAAGGTATCCTGTGCAACTACAGCCACCTTAAGCGAGCTGCTTTCACTCACTGATCATTCCTTGTTACGCCTTGTATGGTGTTTAATAGAATATCTTCTTGGAATGGTTTACCAAGGTACTCATTCACACCTATCGAAAGCGCACGCTCTTTATGTTTATCACCGGTACGGGAGGTAATCATAATGATAGGAACGTTTTTCAATATCGAGTGGTGACGCATTTGCGTAGCCACTTCAAAGCCGTCCATGCGTGGCATTTCAATATCAAGCAATACTAAATCAGGTACATATTCTTGCATGACTTCAAGAGCATCAACACCGTCTTTTGCAGTTCGTACTTCCATGCCGTTACGTTCAAGTAAACGGGTGGTAACTTTACGTACGGTTACGGAGTCATCCACCACTAATACCGAGGTGATTTTGTCTGATTCGGATTCCAGTTTGGCTTCCGCTTGATGTTCAAGTTTAATATGTTGTTTATATTCTAAGCTGTTTACGTGACGCATCATGTTCGGTAAGTCGATGATGATTACAACACTACCATCACCTAGAATCGTGCCACCGGAAACACCTAATACTGAGTTAAACTGAGGCCCAAGGGTTTTTACGACAATTTCACGAGAGCCCATTAAGGTATCGACTTGAATCGCAGCCGGAGACGAGCCTCGCACAAGTACAACAGGCATCGGAGCATTGCTATCAGTCAAGCGTATGCTATTTTCGTCACGCAATAGATTACCTAGGTAATCTAATTGATATTGACGACCACCATAGTTGTATACAGGTTTATCTTGCTTATAGAGTTCTTTGAGGTTCTGCGCGCTAATACGCACAATACCCTCAATACTGTTCAATGGTATTGCAAATAATGCGTCGCCCACTTTTGTCATTAACGCTCGGTTAACCGATACGGTAAATGGTAGACGTATCGTGAATTCAGTGCCCTTACCTTCTTGAGAGGCAATAACAACACTGCCACCCACTTGTTTGATTTCACTGTTTACGACATCCATGCCCACACCGCGACCAGAAATTTGCGTCACTTTTTCAGCGGTACTAAAACCAGCTTGAAGAATAAACTGTAAAACTTCTTCATCGGCAATTTGTACATGCTCTTCTAGTAAGCCTCGTTCAATGGCTTTTTTACGTACCGCATCTAACTGTATACCAGCACCATCATCAGATAGGGTCAGTACCACGTCACCGCCATCACGAGACAAACTCAAATGTATATTACCGGTTTCAGATTTGCCTACTGCTTGACGCTGCTGTTGGTTTTCTAGACCGTGATCCACTGCGTTTCGTAGCATGTGTTCAAGTGGTGAAATTAAACGCTCTAACACGCTTCTATCCATTTCACCTTCGGCATTATTAACGTGCAGTTCTACTTGCTTGCCCAGTTCTTGACTTACCTGACGAACAATACGACGTAAACGAGGAACCAATCGGCTAAACGGTACCATGCGTGTTTTCATCAAGCCTTCTTGAAGCTCGGTATTTACACGGGACTGTTGCAGCAATAGGGTTTCTGCATCTTTGGTTTTGTTTAATAGCGTGGATTTAATGTCCATTAAATCCGAAGCAGACTCCACTAACGAACGTGATAACTGCTGTAGCTGAGAATAACGGTCCATTTCTAATGGATCGAAGTCCTCGTAATCAGGCCCTTGTTGCTCACGACGGAACAGGACTTGTGCTTCTGTTTCTATGTCTAAACGACGCAGCTGATCTTTCAAACGATCCAGCGTGGAATCCATTTCTTCTAGGGTGTAGGAGAAGTCCGTTACTTGGTTTTCTAAACGGCCACGACTAATAGAGGTTTCACCCGCTAAGTTCACTAATCCGTCGAGTAATTCCGCCGGTACTTTGATCATTTCTTGCGGCTGAATACGAGCCTGTTGTGCTTGGCTGACTTTAGCCTGTGGAACCGCTTGCTCTACTTGAGCTGGAGCTGCTTTTGCAACAGGTAAAGATACAACATTACTTGATTCTTCCGCAGGTGCTTGAGCACTTGCTTCAACAGGAGCCTGCTGAGTTTCAATTACAACGGGCTGTGCTTGTTCTATCTGGTTTAGCCATAGCTGCACACTATCCAAACGACTAGCAATTAAATCCAGTTGCTGATGAAGGTGGTTAAATAATTCATCATCACCTGCTTGTTTGCTCTGTAAGCGATTCTGTAATTCATCTTCCATGTTATGAGCAAGATCACCAATCTCGCTTAATCCAGAGATACGGGCTCCACCTTTTAAAGTATGAAGTACACGTTGAATAGATTCATTATGCTCAAGCTGGTCGGGTTGTTCCTTCCATTTTTCGATGGCTGCGTCTAATTCTTCCATTAGCTCTTCAGCTTCTTCTAGGAAGATTTCAATCACTTCTTCATCTGCATCTATTGCCATTTGTGCAACAGACACGCTTTGCGGTTCGTCATTATTAGTGGCTGGAGCTTGAAGCTCTGGCACATCAATATCTAATTCTTCCGCAGGTAACTCTAATGATTCACCTGTAATGAATAACTGGATGGCGGTGATCAGTTCCGGTGCTGATTTGATTACTTGCTGATTAGATAGCTGATTAACCATTTCGGCTAATCTGTCTTGGCAAAGATGCAATAAATCAAATAATTGATTGGTGGCATTTAAGCGCCCAAGACTTAAGCCTTCGTATAACTCTTCAAGTTCATGGGCGAGATCACCAATGGCATTGATCTCTGCCATACGTGCGCCACCTTTAAAGGTGTGTAAGTCACGTTGTAATTCTGCAACTTGAATTAGGTTATCTGGGTCTTGCTGCCATTCATCTAATGACGTACTAATGGAATCCACAAGCTCTTGAGCTTCTTCTAAAAAGATATCTAAAAGCTCAGGATCAATGTCCGATTGCTCCTGAGGCTCTTCCACTTGTATTTCAGGTAAATCTAATTCTATTTCTTCATCGAAAGTTGCAGGCTCGTCTATTAAGGGCTCTTCAATAATAAGAACTTCACTAGACTCTATTTCATTGATGTCATTAAGTGAGGTGTCTTCATCTGAGCTTATTGGCTTTGTGTACTGAATGCTTTCAGTTAACTGTTGCACTAACTCGGTAGCAGGTACCACAGCTTGACTAGCCGCCACCATATCCATCATATTTAGCAGCCCTTCATGGCCATCTTTTATGATATCGATAAATTCATTATTTACATCTATGCGATGCTCTTTAACTGCTATATATGCCTGACGAATGGCTTCACACAGACTAACAATTGGCAATAAGTCTGCCATTTGTGCGCCCTTTTCTAGGGTGTGTAATTCGTCTTCCATGCTATCTAGCAATTGTAAATTTGTTTCGTCTGCCTGCCATTCATCTAATGTTTGCTCCACATCCATCAGGATATCCATTCCTTCAGATAAGAAAACAGATAACACCTGTGGGTCAACATTATTACGGCTGGCATTAGTGCCTAGTTTTTGATGGAACTGTTGAATAAGCTGCTGGCTTAATCGATTTACATCCGAAGTGATGTCTTCACTACCTGCGATTGGTGCAAACGGATTACTCGCAAGTTGATTAAAGCCTTCTTCGATCAAATCCTTACCACGAATAAACAAATGCACTATCTCAGCAGTGGTTTCGACATGATACGCACGCAGATCTTTGGCAAAAACTTCAAACACACTTGCTATTTCGGCAATCGACTCTATATGAGCCATATGTGCACTGCCTTTAAGTGTGTGCAGTGCCCGTTGCAATTCGTCAGTAATGGGCGAACTGTAGTCTGCGTCTTGTTCAGTTTGTATGAAGTCTTCTAGCACTTTTAAGTGGGATTCGACTTCTGAGCTAAATACTTCGAGCAAAGCCGGGTCGAGAGCTGAAACCTGAGTTTCCTCTAGGTTGTCTTGGGCTTCTTGAGCTTGTTCGATATTTTGCTGCAGTGCTTGACTCATGACTTCTGCACAAGGGGATACATCTTCACCCTTAGACACCGCATCAGCGTATTCTTGTATCAGTTTGACATCCACATCACATGACTGACGCGTTTCAAATGCTTTAATTAAGCTAGGAATTTGCTCCACAGCAAAGTCCACAATATCAACAAAAGGGTCGCTTAGTTGGATGGTTTTATCCAATAAACGATTGAACATATTTTCAATTGCCCAGCCTGTCTCACCGATATCTTCAGCACCCACCATACGACCACTGCCTTTTAAGGTGTGAAATGCACGTCGGGTAGTTGTAAGTGATTCATCGTCAGCATTATTTGCTTTGAAAGCGGGCCATGACTCATTAATGGTTTCTAAAACTTCTTCGGCTTCTTCTAAGAATATTTCAATGATTTCATCATCGATTAAATCATCATCGTCATCGAAATCATTCGTTTCAGGAGTTACCTCTGTAACTGGAGTTTCTATCGTTTCAACTTCAACTACAGACTCCTCAGTAACCAATTCAGGCTCTGTGGACTCAAACTCTGTTTCAGTAAATTCGTTTGCTTCAAGTGTATCGAAAGATGAGGGTTCGTTAATGTCTAATTGCAATACATCATCTAATGCCATGGCCCAATCTTGTGGGTCTTCTTCCACATCGATAGATTGCATGGATTCATTAAATTCAGCATTTAAAGCCTGTGCTTCTAATGCCTCTTGATCAATATCTGTTTCGTCTTGTTGCGGCAACTCTAAACTGATTTCTTCTGAGTCCATCACTGGCTCAAACGAAAACTCATCATCTTCAACCGTTAATAAAGGCGCTACCTCTAAATTGGTTTCTCCTGAATTAAAGGTCTCTTGCCCTTGTGTTTCATGCGTATCATTCTCAGGAGTAGCTTGCGTTTTTTCAGGCAAATATGCTGCAATTGCCTCTCTCGCACGCTGTAAAATTTCTAAGCCAGAATTATGATTGTTTTTCTCTAAACGCTCTAAGAAATACTCAATACCACTTAATGATTCTGCCAAGGCATTTAACAATGCTTCTACAGGAGGAGTAGCCTCTGATGCATGGTTATGAAGAATAAACGAGCAATCGCTGGCTATATCCGCCGCCTCTTGCTGCGGCACCATAACTAAAGTGCCATGAAGACTCATGAGTAATTCAGCTGCCTCATCTAATAGAGACAGCTCGCCGTTTTTGGTGGCGTATTCCACAACTAAGTCTTTCACTTTTTCAATAAAGTTTTTCGACTCTTTAATAACAACTCGTTGAGCTTCACCTAGCTGATGACTTTCTGGCGACTCGTTATTACCTGATCCCAAACGATCAGACAGGCCAACCAACGTAGCTTCAACATAAAGCAGTGCACCAGCAATATCCATTAGCTGGGTATTATCTGCTGGCTGATTGTTATCGACAAAACCTTTAACGGTTTCAAACTGGTCTTGAATGACTTTACGCGGCACACCTAAACCCAGCATGCCCATTGTGTCACTAATTTGTTTAAATCCTGGCACTAGTCCTGCCAATTGAGATGGCTGAGCAATTTTATCTTGTACAAGTTGATCTAGTTCATCTTTAAGGCGTGTGATTTCTTCGATTAGTGCCGCAGCCACTGAGCCTAGTGTGTCTTTATCTGGGCCGTCGAGTGCTCTGCGTTCTTCATCAACTTCACTACTGGAAGGCAATGCATCATTTAATTGATATTCTTTGCGAATTTGGGTGATTTTATCTGTTGGCTTCTCAGCTTTTGCAACATAGAACAGTAAGTTTTTAATTAACTCTTCTGGTATATGCTCTAACGCTTGTGCGCCATTGGTAACAACATTTTTTAATTCAGGTTCAAGCTGTTTAAGCAAATCTTTAACGGCGCTATTTAAGCGAATACCATCATTCAATAGACCATCTAAAACGGCACTGGCTACTTTCCATATTGACTCAGCGGTTGTATTGGAAAATAACTTAACCAACCTAACACTGACTTTTTGCAGGTATTCAAGATTATGTTTGGTATCTTTGCCTTTTAATACACCTAACAAAGCCACTTGATACATTTGACGTAGCTTTCGCAGAACATCTGAAAACTGTTTATCGGAAAAGTGATGCAGTTGTTTGTCTGTCAATGCTTCAGCATGTTTGAGCTTTGGCTGAAATAAAGACGTTTCAGATAATAAACTATCGCCACGGGCACTGCGTAAATCATTCAATACAGGCAGCAATACAAC
Source organism: Oceaniserpentilla sp. 4NH20-0058 (assembly GCF_040371755.1). Lineage (NCBI taxonomy): Bacteria > Pseudomonadati > Pseudomonadota > Gammaproteobacteria > Oceanospirillales > Oceanospirillaceae > Oceaniserpentilla > Oceaniserpentilla sp. 4NH20-0058. The sequence continues at coordinate 58,063 of NZ_BAABWE010000008.1, read as the reverse complement.
AGGTAAATCTCTGCGGCCCAGCTTAATATGATCTAAGTAATTCGGCAGTTGTAAAATCGCCTGCATTAATACTTCGCGGGCTTCTTCAATATGAGTAATGGTTTCGTCTAGCATTGCTTGAACGACGACTTCCATTTCTTCTGCCAACATGGCAGCCCCATAGAATTCAACCATCTGTAAGGTGCCACGCACCTGATGGAGATATGTAAGACAAAACTTCAAACGAGCAGTATCGTCAGGAGCTTCTACGTAAGCTTCTAATTCGTACTGCGCCTGTTTTAAGACTTCTTCAATTTCGCCTTTAACCCAATCAAGGGCTACGTAATCATGGCGATCGCCCATAATGGCCCCGCATCCTATTTATACTTTACTAAACACGCTTAATAAACGCAGTAATTTGCTCACCTTTGACTGGGGTTAAGTCTGGGTGCTGCCAATCGAGCATTTCACCCATCCCAATCAAAAGTAAACCACCAGGCGCCAATCTCTCTACCAGTTGGTCGAGAATTTCTTGACGTCTCCAATGCCGAAAATAAATCAATACGTTTTGACAATAAATGATGTGCCTCATGCTTTTCGACACTTGATTTAATTGCAAAACATTCACTTGGGCAAAACCCGTGTGTTTCTTTATTTCAGGAACAACACCAAACGTTTGCTCGTCTTCCTGAGTGAAATATGTTTTTAGATAATGCTCTGGTAAATTAATGAGTCGCCTTTTAGCAAACTTGCCTTCACGCGCTTTATTCAATACCGGCAAACTAATGTCTGTACCCGTTACTAAATATTCACCCTGCACGTCTTCACTGGCAAGCACTTCGTTGGCAACCATGGCTAAGCTGTAAACTTCTTCGCCACTGGAGCAACCAACACTCCAAATATCCAGAGGATTTTTTTTATTATATTTATTTTTGTGAGTACTAATAAATTTACTCACATACGCAAGTGCTTCCGGATCACGATAGAATCGAGTTTCTTGAACGGTTAATCGATCAACCAATCTTGCCCACTCGATATTTCCCATAGGGTCACGGACAATACTTTCGTAATATTCTTGAAAATCGTCACAAGCCACTTCGCGCATTCTTTGCGTTAAGCTTGACTGCAAATATGATTTGCGTTGCTCTGTGACGTAAATACCGGTTCGGGTTTCCAACAATTCTCGCCAAAGTGAGAATTGTTGGTCAGTCATTTCCGGCAGGGTCTTTAACGTCCACCCTGTCTGTGACATGGCTACCACCTAATTACACGTTAGATTCAGGTAGCTTAAAGCCCGCTACAGATTCACGTAATTTCGTCGCCATTTCTGCAAGGTTACCGATGGATTTCGCCGTTGCGGTTGTACCTGCTGAGGTTTGCGATGTGATCTCTTGGATTACGTTCATCGTATTTGAAATGTGGCCCGCAGATGATGCCTGCTGACGGGCAGCGTTGGAGATGTTTTGGATCAAGTCTGCAAGGTTTTTCGATACGGTTTCGATTTCTTCAAGTGCCACACCCGCATCCTGTGCTAAGCGAGCACCGCGTACCACCTCCGCAGTGGTGTGCTCCATGGAAATAACCGCTTCGTTTGTATCGTTCTGGATAGTTTTAACCAGTGCTTCAATCTGCTTGGTTGCAGCTGCTGAACGTTCTGCTAGGCGCTGTACCTCATCCGCAACCACGGCGAAGCCTCGACCAGCGTCACCGGCCATGGATGCTTGGATTGCAGCGTTAAGCGATAGAATGTTTGTCTGGTCGGCAATGTCGTTGATCAAGGAGATGATATCCCCGATCTCTTGTGAAGATTCACCCAGACGCTTGATACGTTTTGATGTTTCTTGAATCTGCTCACGGATGTTATCCATGCCGTTAATGGTTGCTTGTACCACTTCAGCACCCTTATTGGCGATCGTTACAGATCGCTCTGCCACCGAGGTGGACTCAGATGCGTTTGAAGATACTTGGTCGATGGACACCGCCATCTCGTTAATCGCGGCAGAAGCCCCAGCAATTTCTTGTGCTTGGTGTTCTGCTGCATCTGCAAGATGCATCGCTGTAGACTGTGTTTCTTGGGCTGCCGATGCAACCTGTACCGCTGTCTCGTTGATCGCTGTTACCAGCGCACGCATTTGGTCGATCGCGAAGTTAATAGAGTCAGCAATCGCACCTGTGAAGTCCTCGGTTACCGTTGCCTGTGTGGTTAAGTCACCATCTGCAAGGTCGGCCAGTTCATCAAGTAGACGTAGGATAGCCATCTGGTTGGCTTCATTTTTTGTTTCTTCTTCTTTAAGAGTGCTCTGCGTGCTTTGGTAAGTAATGAATACCAAAATACCTAGAATCAAAAGTGCGATAATGGCAAAACCATAACCACCATACTGCAAGTAATTTAGAGTCGAAGCACTTTCACCGTGTTTGGTGGTTAACTCAGTAGACTTACCCAATAGATCTTGCGACAAGCTAAAGATATTGTTTGCAGACTCACGTACTTGGAATAATTCTGGAGAGGTTTCAAGAATTTCGTCAACCGAACCCGCTACGAACTCAAACAGTTCTGAGATTTCTGCCAATGAATCGATGGCTTCTTCGTCTTTAACGGGCTCGATATTCATAGCCACATTACCTTCGATCATGCCATTAAGTACACGACCAAATAAGTTAGCATCTCGACCGAAGCTATCTGCTGCCATTACGGCGTCATCACCACCAGATAGTACTTTGTTAACCGAACGTACGATACGTTCCGCTAACCATGACTGACGCTGTGCTACCGCAACCTGTTCAGCTGGTGCTTCATTTTCCAGTAAGATTTCTACAACTTCATCGTATTCCACCTGTAGCTGCGGAATGGTTTCAGAAAGGGTTGCAGCAACTTCATGTAAAGAAAGTACTGTGTCGCGAGTTTCGATAATTCGGTCAGCAGAGTCACGGGCATCTTCCCATAACATCTGCATGTCATTCATACCGTCAATAGAGCTAGAAGGTAAACCTGTTTCAGGGTTACCTTTTGAAATATAGCCCCAGCGAGTTTCAAAGTTAGTACGAGCCGATGTAAGCAAAGTAAAGGCTTCCTCTTTACCTGCCGCGGCTTCAACGGCGTTTTTCGCAATCTGCTGCGAAAGTACCCTCAGCTCACCGGAGTGTGCGATATATTGTTGGTCTTGACCCGACTTGTACTGAACATAAGCAGTGATAACAAAGAACACTAATAGTGATACTACGAAGACTATACTTAAGCCTAATCGAGCAGTGTTATTCAGTAAAGTCGACAGGATTGCACTGCCTGAACTCGCTTTCATATTGGTATTCTCCGCAATCGCTTTTAGCTATTTATTCTAATTATTAATACTACATTAACATGTAGTTGGTACTTACTATACAGCAATATCCATATAATTTTGATCATTAATAAGCTGATCAAAACTGAATACTGGCCAAGACTCTCCATCTCTGAGGAAAACCTCTGAAACGTAGGCCTTTGCCTGATCTGGTAAATCCAAATCAGTCGCATCTTGCTTGTTTTCTATTGGGAAATATTGCATGCCCAGAACGGCATCAACGATCAAACCATTGAATAAGTCGCCTTTTTCAATGATTAATGCCCGTTTATTTCGACCAACAGTTGAACGCCCACCTAAATAAGCAGCTAAATCCATTATAGGTACTAACCTACCGCGAACATTCGCCACCCCTTGCACCCAGTGTTTTACACCCGGAACTTGTGTCAATTTAGGGGGAGTTAATATTTCACTCACATCTGACATAGGGGCTACATAGCGGCGCCCTGCCAATATAAAACCTACTCCACGCCAGCTTTCAACCGCTTCAACACGAGAAGGCAAGTCCGCTGCATGGGAACGGCAACGATTGGCGATATCTTGAAGTAGTGCAAATGGCGTCATGGATTAAGTCTCACTCATAACACTTTGTATGGTTTGTGCCAGTACGTCTTCTGTTACTGGTTTAACCAAGTAACCTTTAGCACCTTGACGCTGCCCCCAAACCTTATCGGTTTCTTGGTCTTTCGTGGTGACAATGATTACAGGTATATGGGCAGTTTTGTCATCCTTAGTTAACTGGCGAGTAGCCTGAAAACCATTCAAACCCGGCATAACGATATCCATTAATACCACATCAGGCAATTCTTCACGCGCTAGTGCAACACCATCAGCACCATTTTCTGCCGTCAATACTTCAAAACCTTTTGCCTCAAGCATGGACTTTAAAGTAAATGTTTCAGTTGGCGAATCATCAACTATCAATACGCGCGCCATAAGAACCTCAATATCTTGTCTAACTCTAATTATTTACATCAAATGCTTCGCACTACTTAACGTGATTACGAATAGCACTTAATAATTCATCTTTACTAAAGGGTTTAGTCAAATACTGGTCCGACCCAACTATTCTCCCCTTTGCTTTATCAAACAGACCATCTTTGCTTGAAAGCATTACAACAGGTGTGTCTTTAAAATTGGAATTATTTTTAATCAAGGCACAGGTTTGATAACCATCCAAACGAGGCATCATAATATCAACGAAGATGATGTTGGGGTGGTTATCTGCGATTTTTGCCAATGCATCGAAACCATCAGTTGCCGTAATCACGTTACAGCCCACTTTTTTCAGCAAGGTTTCGGCAGTGCGGCGGATGGTTTTACTATCATCAATCACCATCACTTTAATATTTTCGAAATTGTCCGCCATAAATCAGCCTACTGCAGGTATTTGTATTCTTATTGTCTGTGACGAGCCTGATAGTCACAATAGCAACACTTTGTACCACACTCATGCATGGCATTCTATAGGCACTTGGTCCTAATGCGAATTTCTTGCTAGAGCATTTGTGTTTATTTTCAATGTACAATGGGGAAAATTCAACCATTTAGGCAAGACAAACATGAGCATTAAAGTCGGCATTGTGATGGACCCAATTGAGTCAATCACCTTTAAAAAGGACACATCCATTGCATTATTGAATGCCGCACAGGGTAAGGGCTGGGAACTATTTTACTTAGAAGATAAAGATCTCGCTTTGGAAAATGGGGTCGCAGTTGGAAATATGGCCCCATTAACCGTCAAAATGGACCCTGAAAACTGGTTTGAACGACAACCCGCCAGCTGGCAACCCCTAGCAGACCTTGATGTGATCTTAATGCGCAAGGATCCCCCATTTGATAACGAATATATTTACAACACCTACATATTAGAGCGAGCAGAAGAACAAGGCACTTTAATAGTAAACAAACCCCAAAGCCTTCGTGACTGCAACGAGAAAGTATTTGCTACTGCGTTTCCACAATGCTGCCCTGAGGTATTAGTCACCCAAAGCGCTGAAAGACTAAGGGCATTTCATCAACAACACGGCGATGTAATTTTTAAACCCCTAGATGGTATGGGCGGCTCCTCTATTTTTCGCCTAAAAGCCGACGATCCTAATGTCAGTGTCATCATTGAAACCCTGACTGATCACGGCAATAGCAGCATTATGGCGCAAAAATACATCCCAGAGATCAAACAAGGGGATAAACGCATACTCATGATAGATGGTGAACCCGTATCTCATTGCTTGGCCCGTGTACCAGCAAAAGGCGAAACCCGTGGCAATATCGCCGCCGGCGGAACCGGTATAACCCAAACCCTTAGCGAACGAGACCTATGGATTGCCAATCAAATTGGCCCAACACTAAAGGAAAAAGGCTTAATCTTTGTAGGTTTAGACGTAATTGGGGATTACCTAACCGAGATCAATGTCACCAGCCCAACCTGCGTGCGTGAGATTAGCCGCGATAGTGGGCAAGATGTGGCTATGATGCTAATGGACGCCATTGAGAAAAGGTTAGACGTTAGACGTTAGACGTTAGACGTTAGACGTTAGACGTTAGACGTTAGACGTTAGACGTTAGACAGGATAATTATCGTATTTTTTGTCAATTATAATCACATCTGACATCCAATAATATGCACTTTATGGGCTATTCGGCAATCTAACTAACTTGCCGTCTAGCGTCTAACGCTTGCATCAGGCAAAATAGCACAAACCTACACTTTAACGGAATATCATGAGCCAAACCGCCGCAGTTAATGATTATGATCGCTTTAGTTTTGCTGTATTCATGGCATTGCTGGTGCATTTATTGATCATTTTTGGCATTGGCTTTTCATTACCGGAAAAACAAAACAGCGCCACTACCCTTGATATTACGTTAGCGCAAAATGCAGACACCCAAGCACCAGAACAAGCAGACTTTTTAGCGCAAGCTAATCAGCAAGGCAGTGGTACGTTATCTGAACGAGCGGAAATGACCACCACAGAATTAGCTGATTACGCAGCAGAAGAAATTCGTGAAACACAGCGCCTTCAACAAACCGCCAGCGCCCCAAAACCCGCCGATCAAAATTACCAAAGCATCACCACCACCATGGCTGACTTTGACATTCAAAGCCATATTCTAGAGCAAGAGCTAAAAGCGCTTCAGCTACCCGAAGACTCTACCAAAAGCCTATTAGAGCGCAGCCTAGAAATCGCGAGCTTAGAAGCCAAGCTTGATCGACAACGCCAAACCCTAACCAAGGCACCTCGTACACGCCGTTTGACCGCTACAGCCACTCGTCAAAGCAGTGATGCTCTATATATGAGCCAATGGCTACATAAAATTGAATCCATTGGTAATTTGAATTACCCCGCAGAGGCCAAACGACAAAACATCAGTGGCAGTCTACGCTTATTAGTAGCCGTACGAGCCGATGGCACCATTCACGAACTGAAAATCATGGAAAGCTCTGGGCACAAGGTATTAGATGACGCGGCCAAGCATATTGTCCGCCTAGCCGCCCCTTTCGCCCCTTTTTCTGAAGAGATGCGCAACAACACAGACATCTTAGAAATCATTCGTACTTGGCAGTTTGAACAAACTCAATTTTCGACCAATAGTTGATCAATGACACAAACAATTGATTTAAAAAACCACCTTTTACTGGCCATGCCTCTTTTGACAGATGAGCTGTTTAAAAACTGTGTTTGTTATATTTGCGAGCATGATGAGCAAGGTGCCATGGGGCTCATTCTCAACAAACCCATGAACATTGAACTGAACGATATTTTAAGCGAACTGGATATCACCTCGGCCAATCAACAACACCATGACATCATGCAAGGGGGCCCTGTATCACCAGAACAAGGATTTGTGCTGTATCGCGGAGACAACCAAGACGTTCAAAACATGATTGTGCAAGACCCAATCCGCTTAACCACCTCTAAAGATATTTTAAGCAACATGGCAAAAGGCCAAGGCCCAGAGAGCGCCATCATCTGCTTGGGATACGCAGGCTGGGATGCAGGTCAACTGGAAGCCGAAATTGCCAATAATAGCTGGCTAACCATTCCCGCTGACGAAGAACTGATTTTTGACACCGCCAGTAATGAAATAGCCGAAAAAGCCGCCAGTAAACTGGGCATCCATTTATCATCTCTGAGCGGGCAATCTGGTCACGCATAAACATCAAGGCTAGTATGTCCACGCAAGTTAATAACAAATACACATCCATAATGGGGTTTGATTTTGGCACCAAACGCACAGGTATTGCTATGGGTCAGCGTATTACTCAAACCGCCAATGGCATTGGTTGCATTAGTGCCCGCGACGGCATCCCTAACTGGGAACAATTAGATAAACTGGTGGAAGAATGGCAACCGGATGCCTTTGTGGTAGGTTTACCCATCAACATGGACGGCACAGCCAGTGAAATGTCACGCCGAGCAAATAAATTCAGTAACCGATTAAACGCGCGATATCGTATTCCAAGCTTTACTATTGACGAACGCTTGAGTACCTTTGCAGCCAAAGAAGAAGCCAAGTCACAAGGACATAAAGGTCATTATAAATCAGACCCTGTGGATGCCCTTGCCGCCCAATATATTTTAGAATCTTGGTTCAGTGAAAACCCGTTAGATGCATCTTAAAATTATGCTTCGCGTTTGCATCGCAACTAGATACTCTCAAGTACTCCTTGAACTGCCTTCAAGGAATTAGGAGACCACATGTCTTTGCCACAACCGAAACAACTCATTGCCAGCATGGTTGAAGACCTTGCCGTGCACACTCAAGATAACCCAGATATTGTCATGGTAGGTATTCACACAGGTGGCGCTTGGATTGCACAGCAACTGCACCAACAAATGAAGATTGAAAATGAACTCGGTCTATTAGACATCAGCTTCTACCGTGATGATTTCAGCCAAAACGGCCTACACCCAAGCGTAAAAGACTCTCAACTACCTAACATCGAAAACAAGACCGTTATTTTGGTAGACGATGTCATTATGTCAGGGCGCACCATTCGCGCCGCCATGAATGAATTGTTTGATTACGGCCGCCCTGAAAAAATTATTTTAGCCTGCCTGCTGGATGTAGGGCATCGAGAGCTGCCCATTCAAGCGGATGTAGTGGGGAAAAAGTTAGACTGCCCGCTCTCGCAACGCATCAAACTCAGCGGACCAGATGATTTAACTCTTTCTATTGTGACCCTGTAAAAATAAGGTTTATACATATGCAACCAATGGATCCAAATCAGATTCAACTAAACCAAGAGGGTCGCTTAAAACACTTCTTAACCACAGAAGGTTTAAGTAAAGAAATACTCACAGAGATTATTGAAACCGCTAACAGCTTCATTAGCACTCAAGAACGCAGCGTGAAAACCGTGCCTATTTTGCGCGGTAAAACCGTGGTGAATTTATTTTTCGAAAACTCTACACGTACTCGATCCACATTTGAATTAGCCGCCAAACGCTTAAGTGCTAACATCCTAAATTTAGATATTGCCCGCAGTGCCACCAGTAAGGGTGAAACCTTAATGGATACATTATGGAACCTTGAGTCCATGTATTCCGATATGTTTGTGGTTCGACATGCAGACTCTGGTGCAGCGCATTTTATAGCCCAACATATCACTCCAAACGTGGCCGTAATTAATGCAGGGGATGGCCGTCATGCTCACCCTACACAAGCCATGCTGGACATGCTCACCATACACCGTGAAAAAGGCAGCTTTGAAAACATCAGCGTCGCCATTGTGGGTGATATTCTGCACAGTCGCGTAGCACGCTCGCAAATATATGCTCTTAAAACCCTAGGCTGTAACGATGTGCGCGTAATTGGACCAAACACCCTCATTCCTAAAGACATCGAAAGCCTAGGGGTACGCGCATTTAACAACATGAAACAGGGCTTAAAAGGTGTCAACGTCGTGATCATGTTACGCTTACAAAAAGAACGCATGCAAACAGCGTTACTCCCGAGTGAATCTGAGTATTACCGCTTATATGGCTTAACCACAGAAAGTTTGGCCTATGCCGAGCCCGATGCCATTGTCATGCATCCGGGGCCAATCAATCGCGGCGTAGAGATTGAAAGTGCCGTGGCCGATGGCCCGCAAAGCGTGATTTTAAAACAAGTCAGCAATGGCATCCCAATGCGCATGGCCGTCATGGCAATGGCCATGGGTGGACAAAACCAAGAACAAACCCTATCCGAACAAGAGGAGGCGAAATAATGCAGCTTCAGCCTCAACACACGCTACACATTCAAAACGGCCATGTAATCGACCCTGCCAGCAACCTTGACGGGGTGATGGACATTTTTATTGAAAACGACAGCATCGTTGCCATTGGTCATGCCCCTGTTGGGTTTCAAGCAGAATCCACCATTGATGCCAGCGGCAAAAAAATATTCCCGGGGTTAATCGATCTGCACAGCTTCTTAGCCGAACCGGGTTTCACCCAAAGAGGCAGTATCGCCACTGAAACCCACGCCGCCGCACAATCGGGCTTCACCACTATTTGCTGTAGTCCAAATACTAAACCCATTATTGATAGTTCAGCGGTTGCCGCGTTAATTCAAGAAAAAGCCCACAAAGCGGGGTTCTGTAACGTACTGACTATTGGCGCATTAACCGCCAATTTGGAAGGCGAGCAACTGAGTAACATGTCTGGTTTAAAAGAAGCAGGTTGCGTGGCATTAAGCCAAATGGAATTACCATTTAAAAACGGTCACGTTGTGAAACAGTGCTATCACTATGCAGCGGGTTTTAATATCAGTGCATGGGTTACACCCATTGATCAAGCACTGGCCCACGGAGGCTGTATGCACGAAGGCCCAGCCAGCACACAAATGGGGCTAGCGGGTGTACCTATCAGCGCAGAAACATCTGCATTGGCTCAGCATTTAATTTTATGTGAAGAAACCGGTGTAAAGCTCCACGTTAGCCGTTTAAGCAGTGCACGCGCTCTTGCAATGGTATTAGATGCTCAGCAGCAAGGATTGCCTGTGACCGCAGATGTGGCCATTGGTAACTTAGTGTTTACCGATGAAAACTGCCGTGGCTATAACAGCTTGATGCATGTATCACCAGTTTATCGAAGCGAGACGGATCGCCAAGCGTTATTAAACGCCGTAAACGATGGTCATATCGCCATTTGCTCTAACCATGTCCCCCAAGGACATGCCGCCAAAATGGCGCCGTTTGCTGCCAGCGAAACGGGCATTGCCAGCCTAGATAACTTCACCCAAGTATTATTAAGCTTGGTTGAAAAAGGCGAATTAAACTTACACAGTGCCATTAAAGCGGTGACACAATTACCAGCTAGTATTTTGAACAAGAAACTGGGTAGCATTGTCATCGAACGTAAAGCGGATTTATGCATAGTGGATACTGAGACCTCAACATTTGTAAGTACTGAAAACGTTGAATCCAAAGGTGCCAACAACCCTTGGCTAGGCCAAACCTTCAAAGGCAAGGTGACCCATACTATTAACGCTGGACACATTGTTTTTCAGGCTTAGCACAAGTCAGGTGTCAAACGGTTTGAGGTGCTAGATACTGAACGGGAGACGCGTCTCCCGTCTTCCGTTTCCCATCTAGCGTTTTGCCGCAGGTGCAAACCCCTACAATACCAGTTCCATTTTACGGGCAGGATTAATGCCTGCCTCTGGGTCACTAAAGGTTTTTTCTTCGATTACGCTTAACCCCATGCGTTCATACAAAGCTTGGCCTTTTGGGTTGTTTGATGAGACATCCAAACTAAAAATGGCGTAACCATCTTGCCGGGCTTTTTTTATTTGATGCTCTAGCATGTAACGGCCAATGCCTTTGCCGCGCAAATGTGGGGTGACGCCAAAGTTAGACAAATACAATTCGTCTTCACGTGGAGCACACATGATGCTGCCCATGTGTTTGGCCCGCGCATAGAGGTGCTGTAAGGTTTGTTCTTTGAAAAAGGTTTGTTTGTTTTCAGCGCCTTCGGCCAATAGTTGAAGGAAGGCTTTGCCATCATAAAAGCAGCCGGTGGCGACGACTTCGCCTTCTATTACCGCAACGGTGACGTTGTTGAATCCGGCAAAACTTTTGCCTGTTTCAAATTCGTGCTGTAAATAGGCGATGGCGTGTTCTTGGTAGAGGTAGTCATACACGTCGGTGCCCGAACTGTACATGAGTTGGGCCATTGGGCCGGTGTCTTCGACACGGGCTTTTCGAATTTCAATTTCCATACGTTATTATCTGTTAAAGGCAATACTGATCTGGTTTTAGCCAGATTTGTTTTTGTACATTTGGCTGCTTTTGTTGATACGTTAAATGACTTTGCAGGCAATTACGAACACCATTTTTAATAAATAAACTATGGTATACCCGCACAAATTTTTGCTCGTCATTAATGTGTTGTGACGCCAGCTGTGTTTGCACGTATTTTTCACCTTCATGTAAACCAGTAAGCGCCTTACTGGTTTGATCACGATAACTTTTTTCCAGTAATTGAATATCTGCCTCTACTTGAATATCCGCTTCAGCAGCAATCTGTTGATACTGATAAAAAATATAAGCCAAACCAACAAGCGCCAGCAACATCAAAAATGCTACAATTTTTTTCATATATTCCGTCTTAGTTTTCACCTTGCAGATTAATCTTTTTGCAAGGTTAGGCCTTTGGTTGCCGTGTTTAATTGGTCTGGATCTTCTGAGGCCAGTTTAATCATGAGGCGTAAGTCATTCGCACTATCTGCATGGTTCAAAGCATCTTCATAGGTGATCTCACCTGCTTGATACAAATTAAATAAACCTTGATCGAAAGTTTGCATGCCAAGCTCGGTAGATTTTGTCATGAGTGGTTTTAATTCATGCACCTCACCTTTACGAATTAAGTCCGCCACTAATGGCGAGTTTAATAGTACCTCTACAACCGCACGTCGACCTTTACCATCTGGCGTAGGAATCAATTGCTGCGCCACAATCGCTCTAAGGTTAAGAGATAAATCCATCCAGACTTGTGTGTGTAAGTCCGATGGGAAAAAGTGAATCACACGATCTAATGCTTGGTTCGCATTGTTCGCATGTAGCGTGGCTAAACAAAGGTGGCCTGTCTCAGCAAAGGTGATTGCATGATTCATAGTTTGTGCGGTTCGTACCTCACCTATCATAATGACATCTGGTGCTTGTCGCAGGGTGTTTTTCAGTGCAATTTCAAAACTGTCTGTGTCCAAGCCAACTTCGCGCTGAGTGACAATGCAGCCTTTGTGTTGATGCATGTATTCGATTGGGTCTTCTATAGATATGATGTGGCCACGACTGTTTTGGTTACGATAACCTATCATCGAGGCCAAAGAGGTAGACTTACCCGCACCTGTGGCACCCACAAACAGCACCAATCCACGCTTACTCATGGCGATCTCTTTTATCACCTCAGGCAAGCCCAATTGATCAATTTCTGGAATGCGCGTTTCAATACGACGCAATACAACACCCGCTAAATTGCGTTGAAAAAATGCACTGGCACGAAAACGACCAATCCCACTGGCGCTTACCGCGTAGTTCAGTTCTTTATGTTCTTCGAATTCTTTAATTTGATCTGGGCTCATCATGCCGTAGATCACTTCTTTGGTTTGCTCAGGGCTCAATGGGGATTTGGTAACCGCATGTATACGCCCATGCACTTTCATGCTTGGTGGCATACCTGCGGTAATGAATAAGTCAGACGCGCTTTTTTCAACCATCAAGCGTAATAGCTTATCAATTTCCATTGTCATACCTTCTCGCCTTACTACACGGCAAGCCTATAGTTATTATTAAAATTGATCAGGCGATTTGGCTTTTTCCCTTGCCGATTCGGGTGTCACAATGCCTTTTTGTACTAATGCTTTCAGGCTTTGATCCATAGTTGTCATACCCAATGCACTGCCGGTTTGAATGGCTGAATACATTTGAGCCACTTTATCTTCACGAATTAAGTTTCGAATAGCTGGTGTACCTACCATGATCTCATGTGCCGCCACTCGGCCACCGCCTTTTTTCTTCAGTAGACACTGAGAAATAACTCCTTGAAGGGATTCAGAGAGCATAGAGCGCACCATGGATTTCTCTTCCGCTGGGAATACATCCACAATACGGTCAATGGTTTTAGCTGCACTGGTGGTGTGGAGGGTTCCAAATACACAGTGACCTGTTTCTGCGGCGGTGAGTGCCAAACGGATGGTTTCTAAATCTCGCATTTCCCCCACTAAAATAACATCAGGGTCTTCACGTAATGCTGAACGCAGTGCCTCATTAAAGCCTAATGTATCGCGGTGTACTTCACGCTGGTTAATCAAAGATTTTTTGCTTAGGTGTACAAATTCGATAGGGTCTTCAACCGTTAGTATGTGCTTATAATAGTTATCGTTTAAATAATCTAACATGGCAGCTAAGGTAGTTGACTTACCTGAACCTGTTGGCCCAGTTACTAATACTAAACCACGGGGTTTAACTGCTAGGTCTTTGAATATTTGCCCCATTCCAAGATCATCACACGTCAATACTCTTGATGGGATGGTACGAAAAACCGCACCTGCGCCTCGATTATGATTAAATGCATTCACACGGAAACGAGCCACACCGGGGACTTCAAATGAGTAATCGGTCTCTAAGAATTCTTCAAAGTCTTTACGTTGTTTGTCATTCATAATGTCATAAACTAACGCATGCACTTCTTTGTGGCTCAATGATGGTAAATTAATTCGGCGAACCTCACCGTCCACACGTATCATTGGAGGTAATCCTGCGGATAAGTGTAAGTCTGATGCGCCCTGTTTTGCAGAGAACGCCAGTAATTCAGTGATGTCCATTTGTATCGGTACTCCGGATTATATTCGCAAGACCTAATGAGTTTAGTTCATCCTTAAACCGGTACATGCGATAATGCGCGTATAGTGCCTAAATCCTACTGGCAGCTATTATTATTTTTAAATGTAATGGCCAACATTGTAACCAGACCTGAAAATAAAACCATGACAGATTTGCAATCTAACAACAATTTAATTGAACGTTACCAAGGGGTCTGTAATGAGGTAAATCAGCTATGTACTGATTATGCATCACCGGTCACGCTTTTGGCGGTTTCAAAAAAGCACCCCATTGAAAGCATTGAACAAATCTACCAACAAGGCCAACGCTGCTTTGGTGAAAACTATGTGCAAGAAGGGGTGGAAAAAGCCCAAGCTTTACGTCATTTAGATATCGAATGGCATTTCATAGGTCCAATTCAGTCCAATAAGAGCCGCCAAGTGGCTGAGCATTTTGACTGGGTACATACAATTGATAGAGAAAAGATCGCTCAGCGTCTCAATGATCAGCGCCCATGTCACTTAGCTAACTTGAATGTTCTTATTCAGGTAAATATTAGCCAGCAAGATTCCAAGTCTGGCATTCATATTAGTGAGGTGTCAGAACTGGCAAAAGCCATTATAGACATGCCTCACCTCACCCTTCGCGGTTTAATGTGCATACCTGCACCATCTGATGAAAATCACTTAAGAGCTGACTTCTTAGCTATGAAGCAAGCCTATGAAAGTCTGCGCACTAACAACGCCAACATTGATACGTTATCTATGGGAATGTCATCAGATTTAGCTCTAGCCATTGAATGTGCAAGCACCATGGTACGTATTGGCACGGCCATATTTGGCCAACGAAATTAATTTAATCATTTAAGGAGTTCACATGAGTAAAATTGCATTTATTGGCGGCGGTAACATGGCCACTGCTATTTTAGGTGGTTTAATTGAGAATGGTTATAATAGCCAAAATATTTTAGTCAGCGATTCTAGCCAAGAAAAACTCGTACAACTCAAAGATCAATTTAAAGTACAAACCTTTAATGACAATCAAGCGGCTGCTGAGCAAGCGGATATCATCATGCTTGCTGTCAAACCACAAGTTATGCAGCAAGTCATTGCACCTTTGGCCACTACGTTTAAAAACAAAAAGCCGTTAATTATTTCAATTGCAGCAGGCATTAGCCTAGAAAGCCTAAGTAAATGGACAGACCCTTCTTTAGCCATCGTTCGTTGCATGCCCAATACACCTGCACTAGTACAAAAAGGTGCTAGTGGATTACTCGCAAACAGCAATGTGAGCGCAACACAAAAACAACTTACTGATGACATTTTAAAAGCTGTTGGTTTAAGTGTTTGGGTTAACAGCGAACAGGATTTAGATGCGGTTACTGCCCTTTCAGGCAGCGGTCCAGCTTATTTCTTTTTATTCATTGAAGCGATGATCAATGCAGGTGAAAAACTAGGGCTTGAGGCAGAAACAGCTAAGTTATTAGCCTTGCAAACAGCTCTGGGGGCGGCGACCATGGCTGCCAAAAGTGCAGACGAGCCAGCTCAATTACGTAAAAACGTCACATCACCCAATGGCACTACAGAGCAAGCCATTCTGACCTTTCAGAATTTAAAACTAGAAGACACTGTCAGCAAGGCGATGCAAGCCGCATTTAATCGCAGCATCGAACTGAGTGAAGAGCTAGGCAAGTAGTTAAGTGCATAGCCATCAATAAATCTTGGTGGCTATGCTGATTTGACTAATTTCAATTCATCCGCTTGAAAGGTAATAGCCAAATGGAAGCCGTCACCTTGGATTAACTCCACTTCCGCTTTTAATACGCGCTGCACCAAATTGTAAATACGATACAAACCAAGGCCCGCGTGATCAATACTGCTTCGCTTTGTGGTGACAAATGGATTAAATGCTTTTTGTAATACAGTTGAATCTAATCCTCGGCCATTATCCAAATAATCAAAGTGCCAAAACCCATTGTCAGCCTGAGTGACATTTATTGTAATTGATTTTCTAATTTGCTCTTTCGAAAAACCATGTACGATAGAGTTTTCAACCAACTGCTCAACAATAATACTCCAAACTATCGGATAACTTTCAATATTCATATCTGCATTGCAATTGACTGTTATCGCCACATCTTCTTCAATTAAATGATGACTATACAAGCTTTGCTCTAATTGCTTTTTGAAATTCAAGCTGACTTTATCCGTTTTACCCATAGAGACCATTTTAAAGCGTCGAACCAAATTCGACATTTTATTTAAGTTATGAGTAACAATATCTAATAATTGCTGAGTATCTGAAATAAAACCCATAAATTTCTGACGAGTTAAGGTTTTATTTGTCATCTCATCATTCACCTCTGACAAGATTTCTTTAATATGGCTAGCAGATGTAATATTCACACCCAGCGGCGTATTGATTTCATGAGCAACGCCAGTAATCAAGTGCTCCATGGATGTAAGGCGTTCTTGCTCCATAAAGGCTTTAACCCGTTGAGACTCAACCCGCTCGCTAATATCTGTAAGATACGCTTCAATGTATTGCTCGTCTGTATCTTGATTCAAGTGCAAACTTACCGAGCAATAAAGTTCATTGTCATTGGCGGTTTTAATGGTTATCTCTTTATCCAGTACCTGTCCATGTTCAATAAGATCAAGGTTAATCTGCCGATAGTCAGTTAATAACTTATCTAGAATTTTTAATTCTTGAAGTGCTTGCTCTTGTGAGTTGTATTCCAACATTTTAACTAACACTGGGTTAATCGTAACTAACTCTCCTGATAAGTTATAACGAAGAATACCAATCGGCGCTTGGTCAAATAACTCTTGAAATAGTTTCCGATTTTGCATGGCATCCTCAACCGCCAGCAGCTTTTCTTTTCGCTCTTCAGAAATGCGTTTTGCTAGCGCCAACGAAAGAATAATTGCCTCGATAACACCACCCAGTAGACCTGCATTGCGCGTCATAATATTGCTTTCAATAAGACCTAAAGATGAAACAGATAAAACCGATAAACCTATTAGTAAAATCACCCAAGCAAAAGTATACAAACCTGCAAATGGGATTTTTTTATAGGTCATATAAATGCCAATAAGCAACATAATTATTGATAGTACAGCACTTAATGAATTAACAAACACAACCGCCTTAGCCACGCCAATAATAGGTATGCTTAATACAAATAATAATGCAACCAACATAAACCCTTTATAGAGTTTTGCTATAGCAGGTACGTGGTACTTCATATTGAGCAAACAATATGGAAACAACAAAGAAGGAATAATCAATAAACCTGAAAGAATTGGAAGTAAATACTGATTCAATAACGGAGATTTATTCCAAAGATAATAGTATCCATCACCGCTTAACGTTAGAACAAACGCAGTAAATGACATCACATAAAACACATAGCTAAAATATACTTTGTCTTTTAAAGCTATGGCTAAACCTAAGTTATATAACACCATAACCAAAAGCACGCCATAAATTAAGCTTGAAAAAATAGCCTCGAAATGAACGTTTTTTGCGTGTTCAAATGTTGAAAGAATATCCGTTGTTAAAACCGCTGCATTTTTACTTTTTACCCGTATATAAAAATGCTTAGCTTGATTGGACCCCAGAGCAATACGTATCGCCGCATGTTTATCCATAACATCGTGCTGGGTTTGGTCACGCATATCCCCTTGCAGCCAAATTTTGACTACCCGCCCACTTGAGTCAACCTCATAAAAGTCTACCTCATCATGTAATGGATAAGCGAAGCGATAAATTAAATCTTGAGGATTGGAAGATGTATTGGTTAAACCCACCCTTAACCAGTGCTCTCCTAACTTAAAACCATGATTAGGAAATGCATCAACTACTTCCCATGCAGTACGATCTAATGACTGAACCTGACTGATGGTTTGAACGGATTCAAAATACGCAAAGGCATAATCTGTCTTTACTGCATTGGCTGATGCCTGTGTATAGAAGGACAGACACATCCAACTGAACATACAAAGCAATCTAAGTAACATAATTCAACAACATCCTTGTGCCTTTTATATTGAAAGGCAACATCTAACATAATTGGCTAATTAATCAGTCCATGTTCAGCCATGGAGAATACGTCATTATCCCCCACAATAAAGTGATCAAGTACTCGAACATCTACTAGCTGTAATGCCTGCTGGAGCTTGGCAGTAATACGCTCATCACTAGGTGAAGGGTCTGTAACACCTGAAGGATGGTTATGGGCTAAAATCACAGCCGCAGCATTATGACTCAATACCTTCTTCACCACTTCTCTTGGATATACGCTAGCACCGTCTATTGTGCCACGAAACAGCTCCTCATAGGTAATCAGTCGATGTTGATTGTCTAAAAATAAGCATGCAAAAACCTCATGGGGCAAATGTCTTAAGCGACTAGTAAGGAAATGACGTACGTGATTAGGCTCGGTAAATGCATCAGGTTTAGCCAGAGTTTGCTGCAAGTGGCGCTGCCCCATCTCCAGCACCGCTTGTAATTGGGCATACTTAGCTGGCCCCAAGCCTAGGTGCTCACAGAACTCCTCCTGTGAGGCTTCAAGCAAAGGACGCAAGCCATTAAATCGAGTGAGCAAATGCCTAGCAAGGTCCACCGCAGACATGCCACTTATGCCAGTCCTTAAGAAAATAGCCAACAACTCAGCATCGCTTAACGAACTTGGGCCTTTGTTTAATAATTTCTCTCGTGGACGCTCATCCACTGGCCAATCTGTGATCGCCATAACGTATCCCTATTCATCCATGAATCAGTTTGTTGTTATACTGCGCCAAGGTTCAAGGAGCAAGTATGCAAAGGCTAACCAACAAACGTATTTTATTAGGCATAACCGGCGGTATTGCGGCATATAAAACCGCTGAATTGGTTCGAGCCTTAGTTACTAACGGCGCTGACGTGCGTGTAGTCATGACTGACGGGGCAAAAGAGTTCATTACCCCACTGACACTGCAAGCCTTATCTGGCAACCCAGTACATCACAGTTTGCTCGACCCAGAGGCCGAAGCAGGTATGGGCCATATTGAACTGGCAAAGTGGGCCGACTTTATTTTAATCGCCCCAGCCAGTGCGAATTTTATAGCACGCCTAACCAGTGGCATGGGCAATGATCTATTAACGACCCTGTGTTTGGCCAGTATCGCTCCGCTTGCCATTGCGCCAGCCATGAATCAAGCCATGTGGGCCGATGCCAGTACTCAACATAACCTGCAAACCCTACAAGATTTA
Organism: Oceaniserpentilla sp. 4NH20-0058; assembly: GCF_040371755.1. Classification (NCBI taxonomy): domain Bacteria; kingdom Pseudomonadati; phylum Pseudomonadota; class Gammaproteobacteria; order Oceanospirillales; family Oceanospirillaceae; genus Oceaniserpentilla; species Oceaniserpentilla sp. 4NH20-0058. The sequence continues at coordinate 38,677 of NZ_BAABWE010000008.1, read as the reverse complement.
AAACCTATCCAGATCTGGGGGCCAGACCAAGGACAGCAAGCCTGCGGCGATGTTGGCCCAGGACGAATGTTAGAACCCACTGAGCTGGCTAGACGCTTATCCGAGCAATTCGAACGTAACATTTTATCGGGTAAAACCATCACGATTACCGCAGGCCCTACCCGTGAAGCCATCGACCCTGTGCGTTATATTTCTAACCACAGTAGCGGAAAGATGGGCTTTGCCTTAGCCAAAGCCGCACAAGAAGCTGGTGCCAAAGTAAATTTAGTGGCTGGGCCTGTGCATATTCCAACCCCAGAACGTGTACATCGCACGAACATTGAAAGCGCGCAGGATATGCTTGATACCGTGCTGACGTTACTACCACAAACCGACATTTTTATTGGGGCCGCTGCAGTTGCTGACTATCGCCCAGCAGACGTATGTGATCAAAAGATCAAGAAAAACCAAGACGAAATGCAAATTCGCTTGGTTAAAAACCCTGATATCATCGCCACAGTGGCTGCACAAGATAATCCCCCGTTTTGTGTCGGGTTTGCCGCTGAAACTCAAGACGTAATAAGTTACGCCAAAGGCAAGCTGGAAAAGAAAAAACTGAATATGGTGATTGCCAACGATGTCAGCTCACAGCATATTGGTTTTAACACTGACGATAACGCCATCATTATTATTGACCATGAAAGCACCACCGAATACGGTCAAGCCAGTAAATATGTGCTGTCGCAAAAAATTATTGAACACATTGCCAAAAAACTCTCTTAACTAGGATTCCCCATGAAAAAATCTTTCCAAGTCAAAATTCTTGATAAACGTTTAGGCAATGACATTCCGCTTCCTCATTACGGCACACAAGGCAGTGCTGGCTTAGATTTACGTGCATGTTTAGAAGACACCTTAGTGCTAAACCCGGGTGAAACCAAACTCATTCCAACGGGTATGTCTATTTTTATTGAAGACAACGGTTTAGCCGCCATGATCTTACCGCGCAGCGGTTTAGGCCACAAACATGGTATTGTACTTGGCAACCTTGTGGGACTAATTGACAGCGACTACCAAGGAGAGTTAATGGTGAGCTGCTGGAACCGTGGCAGCGAGCCTTTCACCATGGAAGTGGGCGAGCGTATTGCCCAGCTAGTTATCGTACCGGTTGTACAAGCTGAATTTAACTTGGTTAGCGAATTCGACGCCACCGATCGCGGCGAAGGGGGCTTTGGCTCTACTGGTACGAAATAACATTAAGCAGTAGGACTACCATGACTCAAGTTGCCCAAGAAATATTCCGCGAATACGACATTCGCGGCACCTACCCAGAAAAATTAAATGAGGACGTGACTCATTTAATTGGAAAAGCCTTGGGCAGCGAAATTTTACAAGCAGGACAAAACACCTGCTACCTAGCTTGGGATGGCCGACTTTCTAGCCCTTCACTAAGAGACTCTCTGGTAAGTGGCATTTGTTCAACCGGATGTGATGTTCATATAATTGGTGCCTGTCCCACCGCTGTTACCTTTTGGACCATCAAACAAAATGGCCAAAGCTGCGCCATGATCACTGGTAGCCACAACCCCAAACAAGATAACGGCATTAAAATCGCCGTTGCCGGTAGCCCTAGAAGTGGCGAAGACATTCAAGTTTTATTTTCACGAATCAAACTCGGGCTGTTTAAAAAAGGAGAAGGGCAACAGCATGATGCCAGCCATTTAATCCCTGCTTATGAAGCCGCTTTAATTGCACAATTAAAACTTCAACGCCCTTTAACCGTTGTATTAGATGCTGGCAACGGCATTGGTGGACCAATCGCTCTCAAGGCACTTAAAGCCATTGGGGCTAATGTCATTCCCATTGCCTGCGAGGTGGATGGTAATTTCCCTTTACACCACCCAGATCCAGCAAAAACAAAAAACCTTAAATGGTTAAGTGAAGGCGTGATCGAACACCAAGCTGACTTGGGTATCGCTCTTGACGGTGATGCTGATCGTATTGGTGTGGTTGATCACCTTGGAAAGGCCGTTTTACCGGATCGGTTAAGCCTTCTATTCATAGAGGATATTTTGCAAAACCAAGGCAAGCAAACCATTTTATTTGATGTAAAGTGCACCGAGCTTCTCACCACCCTAACTCAACAATGGGGCGGCGAACCTAAGATGATTGCCACCGGGCATACCAGCATGAAGCGCGCCATCAAAGAAACCCAAGCCGCATTCGCAACCGAACTTAGTGGCCATATTTTATTTAATGACAGTCACGGCATTGGTGTCGATGATGGAATCTACGCAGGCTTAAGATTGTGCAACTTAATTAGCCAACAACAAACCAGTTTGAATCAACGATTAAAGCAATTCCCTGATCCAGTTTCCACCGAAGAAATTCAAATTCCGGTACTGGAAGATGAAAAATTCTCCATCATGCATATCTTGCAAAAAAACTGCTTTAAGCAACAAGCTATAATCAGGATTGACGGTATTAGGGCCAAATTTGTCAATGGCTGGGTATTGGTTCGAGCAAGCAATACCACTCCTTGCTTAACTGTGCGCTTTGAGGCGCAAAACCAAGCGACTCTGACATCCATCGTGTTATCCACTCTAGCCGAACTACACAGTCAGGTTCCTAGCCTAGATTTATCAAAGCTTAAAAAGTTGTGTTAACAAACACCCCTTTAAACCCATAACCCGATGAGAATTGCTATGCATTCTGCTTTCACAAGGTATAATGCAAAGCTCTCATCTTCCATCCACCTATATCCAAATGCGACTTGCCATGCCATTAACCCGTGATGACGCCTTTAATATTGCTAAAGTATTAAGTGAAGCCTTACCGTATATTCAGCGCTTTGTTGGTAAAACCATCGTGGTAAAATACGGCGGTAACGCCATGACCGAAGATCAACTTAAAAACAGTTTCGCACGCGACATGGTCATGTTAAAACTCATCGGCATCAATCCAATTGTGGTTCACGGTGGTGGACCTCAAATCGGTGACCTACTTGATAAACTGAATATAGAAAGCCACTTTGTAAACGGTATGCGTGTTACCACAAGCCAAGCTATGGACGTGGTAGAGATGGTACTAGGTGGATTGGTAAACAAAGACATCGTTAATCTAATCAACCAAAATGGCGGCCAAGCCATTGGTTTAACCGGTAAAGATGGTCAACTGATTAAAGCCACAAAGCTAAAAGTCACCCAAAAAACACCGGAAATGCAACAGCCTGAAATCATCGACATCGGTCATGTGGGAGAAGTTGCCCACATCAATACCAAGGTGCTAGAAATGTTGGCTAACTCAGATATCATCCCTGTGATTGCACCAATTGGTGTGGGTGAAGATGGTCAGTCCTACAATATCAACGCCGACCTAGTGGCAGGTAAAGTAGCCGAAGCGGTAAAAGCCGAAAAACTATTACTGCTGACTAACATTGCTGGACTAATGGATAAAGAAGGCAACATCCTAACAGGCTTAACCACAGAGCAAGTTGACGGATTGATTGAAGACGGCACCATTTATGGTGGCATGCTGCCTAAAATTCAATGTGCATTGGATGCGGTAAAAGGTGGCGTCACAAGCTCCCACATCATTGATGGCCGAGTTAGCCACTCAACTATGCTGGAAATCTTCACCGATGAAGGTGTGGGCACGTTAATTACTAACGAATAGTAAAATCGCTGAAAACCCATTAAATACAGTGGGTTTTCTTCTTAATTACAACCAGATCACGAAAACTGACTTTAATCATTGCGAGTTGAGAAATCAGCCATTAGGATGAAGCCTCTTTTGTGATTCAAGCAAAGCACAAGTATGACCGAAACGGCACAAAAACCATCCCGTAAGCAGCAAATATTGCAGGCATTGGCTCACATGCTTGAAGTGAATCCGGGTGCGCGTATCACCACTGCTAATCTTGCAAAAGAAGTCGGTGTAAGCGAAGCCGCCCTTTATCGTCACTTTCCAAGCAAAGCCAAAATGTTTGAAGGCCTCATTGAATTTATTGAAGCCACAATATTTACCCGCATTAATCGCATTCGTACCGAACACGAAGGCACGCTTTCGCGCCTTGAACATGCAATGACATTAATTTTAACGTTCGCAGAAAAAAATCCCGGTATGTGCCGCATTTTAACCGGCGATGCACTGTCTGGTGAAACCGAACGCTTACATGCTCGCATCGCACAATTTTTTGAACGCCTAGAAACCCAGTTCAAACAGATTTTACGTGAAAGTGAAATTCGTGATAACAAACAAGCCCGCATTGAAGACGGTGCCTGCGCCAACATGCTACTGGCATTTATTGAAGGGCGCATTCGTCAATACGTGCGTACTGAGTTTAATACCCAGCCTTTGACTAACTGGCAAAGCCAGTGGGAATTTTTATCTGCCAGCTTGTTGGTGGATCAGCGCCAAACCGCCCCTGTTTAAATTCACAATCTAATCGTCGCCAACAAAAAAGCCAGACTTAAATCTGGCTTTTTGCGTTTAACCGTATGAATTTAGTACGTTAGATAATTTAAACCCCATACTGATCACGATAGGCTTTGATCGCTGGGAAGTATTGTTTGAATTCTTCTTTTTGTTCAACATATTGCATAACCTGTTCCAGCTTAACAATGCTGATCACTGGAATGCCATAGTCACGTTCTACTTCTTGAATAGCTGAAAGCTCCCCTTTGCCTTTTTCTTGACGATCAAGGGCAATCACCACGCCAGCAGGTTTGGCATTTGGCTGTTCTTCTAATAACGCCATCACTTCACGAATGGCCGTACCTGCGGTAATCACGTCATCAATGATGAGTACATTACCCTCAAGGGCTGCCCCCACCAAAGTGCCACCTTCGCCGTGGGCCTTTTTCTCTTTACGGTTAAAACCGTATGGGGTTTCACGGTTAAAGTTTTCAGCAAGACTCATGGCTGTCGTGGCGGCCAGTGGAATACCTTTATAAGCTGGGCCAAATAACACATCCATGCTCACTCCTGAATCCACGATAGCACTGGCATAGCTTTTTGCTAAAGTCGACATGGCTTTACCTGTGTTGAACAACCCTGCATTGAAGAAATACGGGCTAATGCGGCCAGACTTTAATTCAAACTCACCAAATTTAAGAACCCCTTGTTCGATGGCAAATTCAATAAACGCCTTTTGATAATCTTGCATGCTAAAACCATTTTGCTTAGAAGTGAATAAAGCCTAGCTTAGCTCAAGAGTGCCAATATTGGTCTTTCTGTGCTAATTAGACTGAACAAATTCGGGTATTTTAACGGCTAATACTATAATTCCTATCAAAGAGTGAAAAAATAACCAGAATAACCGTCTGACGGCCTAGATCTCGCTACATTTATAATTCATCCTGATTGATGCACACAGTGATACTGTGCAAAGCATCCTTAAATGGCAAAAAAATGCCTGATTAGAGATGTTAGCCTAATAAAAACTGAGTATCATAGCCGCCTCGTAATATTGGGAGCCTTTATGAAGGTTATAAACGTACAAGTTGACGGACTAGAATCCGCAGTGGCCAATGGTTTTTATGATTGGCTAAGTGAGCATGATGCGGATGTTGTCTGTGTACAAAACCTCAAAGCAAAAGAATACCAATTAAGCGACGCAGTATTATACCCTGATAACTTCAATGCGTATTTTTTCGACGCTGAACCAGATAACTATGGCGGCGTGGCTATTTTGACCAAAGGCATGCCTAAAGCCATTATGACAGGCTTAGCATTTGAAGCTTGTGACCGCTATGGGCGCTATATTCAAGCGGATTTCGATCAAGTGTCTATTGGCTCGGTTTTATTTCCAATTGAGGACGAGCACAACACCTTAGACGACAAGCTGGCTTTTCAAAATGCGTTTATTGAGCACTTAAAGAAAACAAAGCGTAAACGTCGTGAATTTATTTTTGCAGGTTTTTACGGGGTGGCCCATAAATCTGTGGATATTGCCGACTGGAAAGCTGCGCAAAATACACCGGGCTTTTTACCAGAAGAACAAGCTTTCATGGATCAAATCACTGGTCCTTTAGAGTTCGTTGATGCGTTTCGTGAGGCTAATTTTGGTGAAAACCAGTTCACTTGGTGGCCTGACGAAGAATCCGCCCGTCGTAACTTAAAAGGCTGGCGTTTAGACTACCAAATTTGCACCTCAGAACTACGCCAGTTTGTGGTTGAGGCAAAAGTCATTCGTGACAAAATATGGGGCCAACATGGGGCCACTATCATTGAGTACGAAATAGACTAACCTTCTGTTCATTGACGAAAAAGCCCACTTAATACAGTGGGCTTTTTCGTATTTAAGGCCTAGAGTAGTGATCACCATCGGCCGGTGTCATCAACGTCATGACCTATTGCTAAACGCCACCATTATTGGCGAGGATATAAGCTAATATACGGTTTACTCACAATCTTTAAATGTGAATCGAGTTCCACAAATCATAATCATTCGATTAGTAACTGTTAGTTCGCGTTTTTCAGCTATGGCCGCAATTTCATTCCAATGCTTGGTTGATAGTGTCACGCCACCTAATCCCTCACCTCGGCCATCAGTGGCTTTGACGAATCGAATTTCACCATCATCAACTGGCATCACAATCGCTTCACCTTGCACATCAAGTGGTCGATCAAACACTTTTGACCATATTTCGGCCATGCTGGCAGGGTCTTCAGACTGTAATTCTACACCCACTATGTCGGATACATATTTGGCTCGACGATCCTCCCAGTTAGGCCCAGCCCATTTCCAAGACTCTGGCGGCATCATCTCATCAAAGCTACAAATTGCCCCCGGTACATCTTTCGGGTGCAAATGAACCGCACGGGCCTCCCCGGGGAAGTCAGATTCCCAAATATTACGAATACCCAACCCATTGACCCGCTCCATTACTGTGTCGAGATCACCCACTTGAGTAATTACCATATAACCGCCATCTCCACCGCGACGCTCAAGTAATCGTCCAGTGGTCGTGCCTTCTACGGTTGGGGATACTATCTCTAAAAAGCTGTTACCTATTACCATCAGCGAATTGTGTAACCCAAATACACCCACTTCTAGGTCGATGTACGCCGATTCAATCCCTAACAATTCAAAAACATCGGTTCTGGCGCTTTCTAAATTGCGAGCCGCTAGCGCTATTTGACGAACTTTTAACATATTCAATTCTCTCATTTAAAAAATGGAACGCAGATAACTGTTCCATTTAAATAACCTATACCTTCTTACCTTCTATTAGCGTCCTTTAAAAACAGGAGTTCGCTTCTCCACAAATGCTTGTATCGCTTCGCGGTGGTCTTCAGTTTGGCTGCAATGAATATGGTGAGTCGCTTCGATATCAAGGCAATCTTTCAAGTCCCCTGAAGCCAAGGCGCGGTTAAAGTTTTCTTTCATGTATCGATAAGCCACCGCAGGACCAGCCGCAAGCTGCTCTGCCATTTCGCGCGTCTTATTCATTAACTCTTCAGGCCCACATACCCAATTGGTCAAGCCTAATTTTAATGCTTCTTCTGCACCTACGCGGTTGGAAAAATAATAAAGCTCACGCGCTTTAGCGGCACCTACAAGCTGGCTCAAAAAATACGTCCCACCGTGATCACCAGAGAATCCCACATTGGCAAACGCTGTGGTCATCATGGCTGTATTCGCCATAATTCTCATATCACACGCTAAAGCCCATGACATTCCGGCACCCGCTGCTGCACCGGGTAAAGCCGCTATAGTTGGCTTTGCTAAATTGTATAATTTTTGGGCTGTAATGTGGTGTTCATGACGCTGCCTGGCGATAATGTCATCAACACTATCATCCTTACTAGGTGCCATCCCTTTTATATCGCCGCCAGCACAGAACCCTTTTCCCGCACCAGTCAGTATGACGCAGCGTACTTCTCTGTTCAGCTCAGCTTCACTTAACATGTTGGACAATGCGTCTACCATTGGCCCCGACATGGCATTACGAGCCTCTGGTCGATTAAGGGTCAGGGTAAGTACACCCTTGCTTAAATCTGCTAGTAAATGATCTGTACCTGTTTCCATAATTTCCTACTTATTTTTATTTTTATTTATATGTCAGTTCAGATGTAATAACGGCTTATTGAATCGATCACGCAAGCTGGCTTGTCTTCACCTTCAATTTCAATGGTGAATCGCAATGTCGATTGATAACCACCGGGTACTTCTTTGTTTTCCAAAAACTCACCATGGCCACGGATACGAGAGCCAACTTTAACCGGATTTAAAAATCTCACTTTGTCTGTGCCATAGTTTATAGCCATAGATGTGCCCTTAATTTCTAGCACTTCCGGCATCAGTTTTGCTGCAAGCGACAATGTTAGATATCCATGCGCAATGGTCGCACCATAAGGGCCTTTTTTTGCTTTCTCTTCATCTATGTGAATCCACTGATGATCACCTGTGGCATCGGCGAATGTATTGACACGCTCTTGTGTCATTTCCATCCACTCAGACGGCCCAACTTTAAGGCCTTCTTTTCCCATTAAGTCTTCTGGCTTTTCTATTATGGTTAAACTCACGTATTGGCTCCTATTATTGTTTTAAATGCGCATTATGCGCACATTATTCGTCCGTCATACATTTACTGATTGGCTCATACTATGAGTAATTTTTCGGCGATAACATGACACTAAGGGTCATAAAAGAGGATTTTATATCCACTAGCAAAAGCAAACCATAAATACAGGTAAGCTTTATAAATAACACGGCAAATCAACTATCAATAAAATTAATAGCCAAAAAAATATTATGTAGGGTGGTAGGTAAGATGAACGGTATTAAAGCGAAACCACATGCACAATAACCCCTTATGACATGTCTGCATGGGCATCAGGGGAATCCTAGATTGTATCATTAAGACATGAGTTGTAAGTGAAACTAGCTTCTTAAGTTTCCACAGAAAGTTGTTCTAAAAACAATGGCTCGCCACAGGAACAGCAAACAAGTATTTACCGTTTTATACCCCGTCATCTCAAAACGATTATAGGTACATTATCTATAACGTAAAAACCCAGCAAAAGCTGGGTTTTTATTGGTTTAAATTGGTCTGGAACCGTAATTAGATGTTGGTTTACGTGGCGGATCAGCCATCACGTTAGGTTCGATTTCATTAATAGAGCCACCGGCTTTGAGAAACAGATCAATTTCACTTTCTACCTGAGTGCGAAGTTTTTGCCTTGAAGCAATGGATCGCAACACGCCTTCTTCTGTACTTCCGATAAATGCCATATCGGGCTGATTGGCTGATTCTGCACTATCACTGTCTACTTTTTTTGCTTTTTTAGGTTTAGGCATCATAACTCTCCTTTTCCTTAAGATCCCTGAGCAATAAAGGCTGAGTAAAATTTATAGCTCAGCCAAGCAAATCTGTCAGATTTTTAGTTATACCTAATTCCTATTAAAAACAACCAAACCCTTTCAATTGGAAATATCAGCTTTGAAGATAGGTCGAAGACGCCAGTGCTTTTTCTAATTCCCCAAGGAAAGATTTTTGTTCACTTACGGATAAATCCGAGTCCCCTAGGATCGCGCTGTATGCTTGCTTAAGCTTATCTATGTCAAAATTCACATACTGCAACACCTTAGCCACTGTATCGCCCTTCTGACTCGATTCAAACGCTATGGCGCCGGTTTCATCCAGATACACATCCACTGAATCTGTGTCCCCAAATAGGTTGTGCAAATCTCCCAAGATTTCTTGATACGCCCCCACCATGAAAAAGCCCATTAAGATGTCCTCATGATCCGCATAAGTAGGCATAGGCAATGTGTTTTCTATGCTGTCCCCTTCAATATATTGGTTCACTCTGCCATCGCTATCGCAGGTAATATCTTGGATCACCGCCCGACGATCAGCAGGACGATTTAAGCCAGTTAACGGTAAAATCGGAAATATTTGATCAATCCCCCAAGTATCAGGAATGGACTGAAACAAGGAAAAGTTCAAAAACAACTTGTCTGCCTGTGTCTCTTTCAAGCGATCCAATACCTGTGCTTGTCCTTTAGCATTTGGAGATAACTTTTGCCCAAGAGTTTGATTGATCACATTGGCATAGGTTTCTACTTTTGCGCGCTCTTGCAGTGTTAGTGTTCCTTGTAAAAATGCGCTTTGGCTGTCAGTCAGATCATGTTGCACGTCATGATAAATTTCCAATAATGAGCGTTTACTCGGATTCATGACCCATTGATACAAGCCCCATAAGCGATGGACAATGGGTGCATCGGTTTCTTCTGGCTCACATACCGCGTCTGTCATGGGTTGCTCCCAATCTATTACGTTCGTCAACAGTACTGCATGATGCGCGGTTAATGCACGACCAGATTCAGTTATGATATTAGGGTGCGGTAAATCCGCTTGAGCCGCCGCCTCTTTGAAGGCATACACCACATTGTTGGCGTATTCATCCATGCTGTAGTTCATTGAGCAAAAACTGCGTGAGCGCGTACCTTCATAGTCCACCCCCAAACCGCCGCCCACGTCCACCACATCAATTTTGGCCCCTAAAATAGACAGTTCAGTAAAGATACGACCACACTCTCTAAGGCCACCTTGAATGTCTCGAATATTGGCAATTTGGCTGCCTAAGTGAAAATGCAGTAACTGCAGATAGCTCAAGTTCCCTTGTGCTTGTAAGGCTTCAAATACCTGTAGAATTTGATTAGCCGATAAACCAAATTTCGATTTATCGCCCCCTGTGTTTTGCCAATTACCCCGACCTATAGACGCTAACCGAGCGCGGATACCTAATCTTGGTTTAACCCCTAAAATTTCAGCTTCTTCCAGAATGAGTGCTAACTCTGATAGTTTCTCAACCACTAGGTAAACCTTATGACCAAGCTTTTCTCCCAACAAGGCCAAACGAATGTAGTGACGGTCCTTATAGCCATTACATACGATAGTGGCATTGGTTTTACCCGCCATCGCTAGTACAGCCATTAACTCTGGTTTGCTACCAGCTTCTAAGCCAATGGATAAACCCTCTTGAACTTGCCCATTGATGAGCTCTTCTACCACGCGGCGTTGTTGATTCACCTTGATCGGATACACACTGGTATATCGCCCTGTGTATTCATGAAGCTGACTGGCATTTTTAAATGCTTGATTCAAAGAGTGCACACGATTGTGAAGAATACTGGGAAAACGCATCAGTAATGGCAGTGTTAGATCTTTTTCTTTAACCTTTTCAGCTAACTCTTTAAAACTCACCTGCACATCAGGAAACGGGCTAATCACCACATCCCCTGCAGGATTAACATCAAAGAAGCCTTCGCTCCAATGCTCTATGTTGTATACGTCTCTGGCTTGCTGAGCATCCATTAATTAACGTCTCTTAATTTAATAAACCAATATTGCACCATAATAATGCAATCATTAATTATTTGCCCTTATTTACAGCAAACACTCTTTTCTCAAACACCAAAATTGAGTAAGGTAGATATCCCCCGCATTAGGTGACAGAGCTAGATTGATACAATCTAGCTTTGCCTCCTGATCACAGTTTAGCCATGCTGGGCGCGCATTGTATTCATAGTTACCTGCACATCAAGAAAATTATCCCTGTTACCTTCAAATAATTAATAGCACACGTCATTCAGACTATAGATTGTTAAAAAATCATGAACAAAACATCTATTCTTGAAAAATAAAAAAAGGGAGCCGAAGCTCCCTTTATTTACAAGGTTCTTAATTACCAGTCGAACTGACGCGTAAAACTTAAAGAAAGGGAGTAGCCTTTACGCTGATGATTATTCAAAATGATTTCAAAATCGGACTTTGATGGTAACCCCATCAAAATAGACATGGACCAATCCCAACGCTCTTTAGCGTCTTCAGGGGTATGCAATCCCGCGGTGAAGCTCATACCTGCGTTATCCCAAAAGTCATAATTGGCTGCTACTTCTTGATACACGTGGGCCTCTTCTGATTCGACATAATAGCTATAACGATACGCATCCCATGCAATATTGGCGTTGTACTCTGAATCGTCAACAGCATCGCCTCCACGCTCATAAGTAATAGCGCCTAAGCCTAGTGCCACCGGACCAATTGCGTAAGCAAAACCCGCATAGGCATTAATCTCGGAAGTTTTTAAATCTTCAATGCTGCCAGTATAAGCCCAAGCACCTGTGTAAAAACCAAACGGCCCTTGGTAATCAATACCACCATTAACCACAATATCCGCATCACTTTGTTTAACACCACGGAACATGTATTTATTAGAGGTACCAAGGTTTGTGGTTAATTCAGCAAAACTAGGAGCCGCCATGCATAAGGCCGCCAACACAACAATATATTTAGACATGTATCTTTATTCTTAGAAAATGAATGAGCGCACTATAGCAAGACTTAGCCAGCCATGGAATCGTGTGCATTGGATAAGGGTAATTTAAAAAGGTTCCAACTCGCTGGACGCTCTCCCGCCTCCCGATATGCATAAATCAAAAAAGCCCCAATGTTTTCACATTGAGGCTTTCTTTGTAGACCAACGACCACTTTAAAAGTGTCTTTCGTCTACCATTTAGCGTTAGCTAAACTATTACTTAGAAGTGAACTCTGGGTACGCTTCCATACCACACTCGGCAAGGTCAGCACCTTCGTACTCTCCTTCTTCAGAGATACGTAGGCCCATCACTGCTTTAATGATGCCCCATGCGATGAAGCTCGCTACAAATACCCAAACAAAGATCGTTAGGCCACCAGCGATTTGACCGCCGATAGTGGCACCATCGTTTGTGAACGGTACAACAAGTAGACCAAAGATACCCACAACACCGTGAACAGAGATCGCGCCCACTGGATCGTCGATTTTTAGCTTGTCTAGAGTCAAGATAGAGAACACAACAATCAGACCACCGATAGCACCAATGATGGTAGCTTCAAATGGTGTAGGTGTTGAAGGTTCTGCAGTAATCGCAACTAGACCAGCAAGAGCACCGTTAAGGGCCATGGTTAGATCCGCTTTCTTGAACAAGATACGCGCTAGGATAAGAGCCGCAATTAAACCACCTGCCGCAGCAGCGTTGGTGTTAGTGAATACAACCGCAACGGCGTTGGCGTTAGCAATATCGCCAAGCTTCAGTACAGAACCACCGTTAAAGCCGAACCAACCCATCCAAAGGATGAACATACCTAGCGTTGCTAGAGGTAGGTTAGCACCTGGGATTGCGTTAACTTGACCGTTAGCACCGTATTTACCTTTACGTGGGCCTAATAGTAGAACACCAGCAAGGGCAGCTGCTGCACCGGCCATGTGTACGATACCAGAACCAGCAAAGTCAGAGAATCCAAGGTCTCCTAGAGAGTACATGCCAAATACAGACGCACCGCCCCAAGTCCAAGCACCTTCCATTGGGTAGATAACACCCGTCATCACTACTGCGAAAGCAAGGAAAGCCCAAAGCTTCATACGCTCAGCAACCGCACCAGATACGATAGACATGGCCGTGGCTACGAATACCACTTGGAAGAAGAAGTCAGAAGCACCTGAATAGATTGAACCGCCTTCGAAGCCGTCTTCACGAGCTGCGTAGTCAGCCAGTACCGCAGCTGTATCCACTTCAGTGATACCTGAAAGGAAGAATCCGCCGTCATACATGATGGCGTAACCACATACTAGGTACATGGTGCAAGAAATAGCGAATAACGCTACGTTCTTAGTTAATATTTCGGTTGTGTTCTTTGAACGAACCAAACCCGCTTCTAGCATGGCGAAACCTGCCGCCATCCACATTACTAGTGCGCCACATACCAAGAAGTAAAAGGTATCCATGGCGTACTGAAGTTGAAACACATTGTTTTCCATAATGCCCCCGCATTAAGCTTCAATACGTTTTAGAAAAACGCTGAAAAAAATTTAAACTCTAAGCACTGTTCAATATTAATCAATATTAAACGGCGTCAGCACCTGTTTCACCGGTACGAATACGTACGATTTGTTCAAGTGGTGTTACGAAGATTTTGCCATCACCGATTTTGCCAGTGTTAGCGGCTTTAGAAACAGCTTCGATGACTTTGTCAGTTAGAGACTCGTCGATGGCGATTTCTAGTTTTACTTTAGGAAGAAAATCCACAACGTATTCTGCACCGCGGTACAGTTCAGTGTGACCTTTTTGGCGACCGAAGCCTTTCACTTCTGTCACGGTAATGCCTTGAACGCCAATTTCAGATAACGCTTCACGCACGTCGTCTAATTTAAATGGCTTGATAACGGCCGTAACCAATTTCATATCAAACTCCTTCTGTGGAAGACAAAGCCGGATTTAAAATCCGGCTCGGTGTCAAATCTTAACGATCGAAAAATTATTCGATTGGTAGGCTGTAAGAAACAACGAAGATACCGCCTGAGTCTATAGCATCTTCAGTATCTTCAGATAACACTTGGCTATAGGTGAAAGATAACTTTTCATTGTATGCATAGCTCACATCCGCGTGAGTATAATCGCCAGCATCTGTACCTGTATTTGCACCTAGAGTGAAAGAGTAATCACCCATACCAGCACCTAGAGTGATGTAAGTGTAATCAGCATCAGAATCTGTTGGGATATAAACTTTTGCACCAAAAGCATCAGTAGACACACCTACAATTACTTCTGCAACATCATCAATGTCATCTTCACCAGTATAAAGATAAGTTGCATAAGAAATGTCGTAACCGATTGAACCGGCTTCGCCAGCAAAACCCACATATAAATCAGTTTCAGTACCTGAGCCAAAATCGCCAGAAGACGTCCAAATACCAGCATAAAGACCAGATTCATTTGAGTAATCTAAGCTACCAGAGAAAGCTGGAACTGCACCGTTTGATTCAACACCATCAGATGATGCACTAAGATCCTGACCACGCCATAAGTACGCACTCGCGATACCTACAGAGGCCGACACTTCTGCATTGGCTACCTGAGCGCCCATTACGCCTGCAGATAGTAGAGAAGCCATTGCAACCGCTTTAGATAGAGATTTCATATTTTATTTCCTTCGTTATGTATCGAAATATTTTGTTTTATTAATGTATAAAAAAGTAAAACATCCGGTTTTACATTTACGCTTAGAACCTGTTTGTTCTATGTGATTTTAAGAGCTATCCCTTTTAAATCGTGCGCTTTTTTATCTTTTATTGTGTTATCCGTATACCTAGCTATAGCAAGCGTGGTGCCAACTTTTAAAAGCCCAGTATTTATGGGCTTTGCCGAGGTTTTTTTACTGATTCACGGCATACTAAGCACCAAATAAGAGCACAAATCAAACCATTGAACCTTTGGAGTGCGAGTAAATTGGCAGCATCTCTATTTAGCACCTTTATGAAACAGGCCCGTTATAAAAGGGGGTGAAACAAGCTTAAATGGAGTGATTTGATTTAAATAGAAGGAGATTCGGAAGTTTTGATGCCCTCCAAATAAGTGCATATAAGTGGATATTGCACTTATAGAGCACAAGAATACAAGGGCTCATACTTTATAGTTAATCACCACAAGCCTTGAGATTCGCCTGTGGTGATGAACATTGGTTATACGCGAGCAGTGCGTTTTGCAGACAATACAAAGACAGAGCGAGGGATGAAACGCATCAAACCCATAATCATTGCACATGTCAGCACAAACCCGAGGGCAAAACTATGGGCACTGACAGCCGAGGACACTTCCGCCCCGTGGGCCATGCCATGAAATACCGCAAACCCCAATAATGCGATTAACCCTGCATGAATATTAATGAATCGATTAAACACAAGAAAGGCAGCCGACAACCCAACAGACAAGAGTATCAAGCCTTCTACTGTTTCAACGGCTAAATTAAATAATCCGCTTTGGGTACTATAAAACCCTAATGCCATCAGGCTAATAAAACCAATACCTATTAATATTGATTGCTTTGCGCTGGCTTTATAAAGCAGTAAGCCAAGGGCCGCTATGGCAAATAAATGATCTAACCCCATAATAGGGTGCAACATGCCCGCTATGAACCCTTGGTTAGCGGATACACTCTCATGCCCAGCATGAGCCAATGCAAGTGCCGGCATAAAGGATAAACTGGCAAGTAATAATTTTTTCATTATTTTGTCCTTTGTCTTAAATAGATCGTGTTGAATGAATCTCGGCGGCTTCATCCACTTGATGACCCGCTAGCATATCGTTCAATAGTGGCTCGATACCCGCACGTTTTTCTAACATACCTTGATCGATAATAAAGCGAATAATCTCGGCAACACCTTTACTGGTTTCCACGTTAGCAAGAACAAACGGACGGCCATTACGCATCAAATTCGCATCGCGGTGCATCACCTCTAGCGAGGCCCCCACATGCTGAGCGATATCCACTTTGTTAATAATCAACATATCTGACTTAGTAATACCCGGGCCACCTTTACGGGGTATTTTATCCCCAGCGCATACGTCAATCACATACAGGGTTAAATCAGACAGCTCAGGGCTAAAGGTAGCAGAGAGATTATCACCACCACTTTCAACCAGTACCATTTCTAGCCCTTCGTGTTTATCTTGCAGCTCTTTTACGGCAGCTAAGTTCATTGACGCATCTTCACGAATGGCAGTATGCGGACACCCTCCGGTTTCCACGCCCATAATGCGATCTTCATCTAGTGCTTTGTTGCGCATTAAAAATTGCGCATCTTCTTTGGTATAAATGTCGTTGGTAACCACAGCAATGTTATAGTGATCGCGCATGGTTTGGCATAGCATTTTTAATAAAGCGGTTTTGCCGGAACCTACTGGGCCGCCGACGCCCACTCTTAGTACTTGTTTCATATCTAATTCGGAGCTAGCTGCATTATTAATACTGCGTTAAGAAAAATTTTTAGCTCGTTACATAGGCCCACTATGCGCCTCGTTAAAATTTTTCCTTTGCCTTGTATTAATGGCTTCGCTGACGCTCCTTTCTCCGTTGTTGATTCTGTATAAGCTAGCTACATTGGTACTACTGCGTTAATCAATATTTTTATCTCGTTACATAGGCTAGCTATACGCCTCGTTAAAAATATTACTTTGCCTTGTATTACCTGCCTCGCTAACGCTTTTGACTTATATGTTTTCAGTAGGATTGCGTTCCTACCATTAATCTTTAACTTTACGATTGATGTATTGGAAACGAGTGCATCTAAAGTCTCCCATCTCACACAATCACGACCTAAACAATCTCGAATACTGCTGCTCATGTAACGATGATGCCATGGCCAACCCCATTAAACCTGTGCCGATTTCATCGTCTTTCATATTCATTGCATGCTCGCACACTTGGGCAATATCCGTAATTAAACTTTGTAATACCTGTTGCGCTTGGGTTTGTCCAAGGGGTAAAGCTTTACTGGCACAGGTTACTTGGTTTTCACACCAGCTCCATGCAAACCCCATTAGCGCAGTTGATAAATCAATATGTGTCAGCACCGCAGCTAATGCATTCATGGAAACCACGGTGGGAGTTTCAATTTTTGACAGCATGGTTTCGCGGTTTGCATCTTGCCCTAAATGCCATTGCACGTAAGCGCTGCCCACTTGAATATCTTCTAAATACAGCTCTTTGCTTTCGCGAAAACTAAGTAAGCTTGCATTTAATTCTTTGAGCTTTTCAAACTCTTTCTCTTCCCAAGCTTGATACATACGAATGTACATGGGCAAATCTAATTGCCCAAAGCCAAAACGTAAGTTATCTTTAATCCAGCTTTCAACCTGTTGTGCATTTTTGCACATACCACTATCTAATGCGTACTCTAGCCCTTGGCTATAGGCAAACGCCCCTACCGGTAACGCAGGGCTGGATAAATGCAATAATGCTAAAAGACTGTGATTGGCTGCGCTCATTAATGATGATGCCCGTGGTGGTGGTCATCATCGTGATCATGGGAGTGCCCATGGTGATGCCCTGTTCCCGGTGCATAGGCGCCGTTTTCTGGTTCAAACGGCGCTTGTTCATGTTGCACATGAATCCCTAAACCATGGAGCATGTCTTCTAGTACGTAATCTTCTTGAAAGCGTAAAAAACCTTCACCAATTTGCAATGGCACATGGCGATTGCCTAAGTGGTAACAACCACGAGCGAACAAGGTAGCATTTTCTACTTTAGCGGTTGAAACGCTTTCGTTAGACGCCAATATGGTTAGATACTCGCCATCGCTATTGGTTAAAACCGTACCGTGGCGAAGCACTTGTCCACGCTCAATTTGAATACCGACATCGTTACCGTTATCTGTGGTGATTTTTAAGCGGCCCCGTTTGCGCTCGTCAAAGCTCAAACTAATGGTTTCGCTTTGTGCACCGTTTGGTAAATCGGTTTCTAGTATGTTTGTAAATATTTTCATTTTTGTTGGAGATGTTAGATAAGAGACGTGAGATGTTTACATCTTGTCTTCTAGTCACCTCTTTCCTAATTCTTAAAATTTTTTATGAATATCTTAATTAGATTATTCACCATCTTGTCATCAAATGATTATTTTGACTCTTGGTATCCAACTAGATAAATTATCTATCGAAGCCAAAATCTTTCTGTTTGAAGTGTTTACCGAAGTAAAAACCTCTTACTGTGATAAGCGTCAGCGAGGCAATTAAGGCTAGGCAAATATTCTTTTTTATTAGGCGCATACGTTGTTGGTATGTAACGATTAAAAAAGAATATTTAACGCCGCATTAATCACGCAGCTAGCTTAGCACTCTAAAACAGGTAGTAGCGTTGGGCGAGGGGAAGCTCACTCGCCGGCTCACACGTAATCTCCACCCCATCACACGTCACCACATAGGTCTCTGGGTCCACCTCTAACACAGGCTGATAATCGTTTAACTTCATATCCGCTTTTGAAATGGTGCGAGTGTCTTGTACCGCACTCAATTGTTTTTGTAACCCTAAACCATCTAACGTATTTTTCTCTAAGGAAGCTTTAGATACAAAACTGATACTTGTCTGCTGCACTGCTTTACCCATGGCACCAAACATTGGGCGATAATGCACAGGTTGTGGTGTAGGAATCGACGCGTTCGGGTCGCCCATGGGCGCACCGGCAATCATGCCACCTTTTAAAATGAGAGATGGTTTAGTACCGAAGAACATAGGTTTCCATAATACTAAGTCGGCCAACTTGCCCACTTCAATGGAACCCACTTCGTGGGCGATGCCCATGGTGATGGCTGGGTTAATGGCGTATTTAGCAATGTAGCGCTTACAACGAAAGTTATCGGTGTCGGTAACCTCTGCATTACTGTCTTCGGCCAAGGCTCCACGCTGCACTTTCATTTTGTGGGCGGTTTGCCACGTACGTGTAATGACTTCGCCTACGCGACCCATGGCTTGGGAGTCAGACGAGATCATAGAAAACGCTCCAAGGTCATGCAGAATATCTTCTGCAGCAATGGTTTCACGGCGAATCCGTGAATCGGCAAAGGCCACATCTTCTGGAATGTTCGGGTCTAAATGGTGACACACCATTAACATATCCAAATGCTCGTCCACTGTATTCACTGTGTAAGGGCGCGTTGGGTTCGTAGAAGACGGTAAAACATTTGCCTCGCCCGCTGCCTTTATAATATCGGGGGCGTGACCGCCGCCTGCCCCTTCGGTGTGATAAGTGTGAATCACACGGCCTTTAAATGCGGCTAAGGTGTCTTCTACAAACCCCGATTCGTTTAATGTGTCAGTGTGAATGGCCACTTGCACATCGTGCTCATCGGCTACGGTTAAACAGTTATCAATAGAGGCGGGTGTGGTGCCCCAATCTTCGTGCAGTTTTAATCCCATGGCGCCGGCTTCAATTTGCTCGCGTAAAGGGTCTGGCAAGCTTGCGTTGCCTTTTCCTAAAAAGCCAATGTTCATGGGTAAGTCGTCAACGGCTTGCAGCATTTTGCCAATGTGCCAAGGTCCCGGTGTACACGTGGTGGCATTGGTGCCCGTAGCTGGGCCAGTACCACCACCAAGCATGGTGGTGACACCACTCATTAATGCTTCTTCAATTTGTTGCGGGCAAATAAAATGAATGTGCGCGTCTATGCCGCCCGGGGTTAGAATTTGGCCTTCACCTGCAATCACTTCCGTACCTGGGCCCACTTCAATGGTCACCCCTTGTTGGGTGTCTGGATTACCGGCCTTACCGATGGCCATAATACGGCCAGCCTTAATGCCCACATCTGCTTTTACAATGCCCCAGTAATCTAAAATTAAGGCATTAGTAATCACCGTATCAGCAATATCCGCACTCATGGCTTGGCTTTGACCCATGCCATCACGAATCACTTTACCGCCACCGAATTTCACTTCGTCGCCGTATATCGTGAAGTCTTTTTCTGGGGTAATGAATAATGCAGTATCGCCCAGTCGGACTTTATCTCCCACTGTGGCGCCGTACATGTCGGTATAGGCTTTTCTTGTAATCTTCATAACTTAACCTTTTGGAGCGACTTGCGTTGTCATCTCTGCGTTGAAATAAATTAAAAATTTCAACTTGTAGGAGTCGCACTTGTGCGCGAAACCAACATTCTGTTTTATATCTAGGAGTTTCGTTAGTGAATATTCTAATTAGATTGCTCGCCATTAAGACTCAGCTATCTAATCTACTTCACTCTTATCGCGCACAAGCGCGACTCCTACAAACTTCCCATTACTTCGCCACGAAACCCATATATTTCTTTTTTCCCTGCATACTCAACCAACTCAACAGTACGAGTTTGCCCGGGCTCAAATCGCACGGCCGTACCGGCTGCAATGTTTAAGCGAAACCCTTTGGTGCTATCACGCTCAAATGTCAAAGCTGGGTTTGTTTCAAAAAAATGATAATGACTGCCCACTTGGATAGGACGATCACCTGTATTGGCCACTGTGACCGTCAGTGTATTTAAACCCACGTTCAGTTCAATATCACCTTCTGCGCAAATCATTTCACCTGGAATCATGATTATTCCTTTTTTGCTTTACGCCTGACGGAAAACGGAAGACGCAATTGAATTTAACTTTTTACTAAATCTTCTCAGGAGCGTTGGCGAAGCCGTTAGTACAACTCGCTTATTTCTAATGCTCCTAAGAGCGTTACTGAGGTAGTGGAGACAAGGCGAATCAATTTTTTCACGAGGCGCATAGCTTGCCTATGTAACGAGAGAAAAAATTTAGCCAACGCCGCATCCACAACGCAAGTAGCTCTTATCCTATGCGATGGGGTTATGGACAGTAACCAACTTAGTCCCATCCGGAAACGTCGCCTCAACCTGCACCTCATGCACCATTTCCGCAATGCCATCCATGACATCGTCGCGGCTTAATACCTGACGTCCGTCATTCATTAACTGGGCCACGGTCAAACCATCTCGCGCCCCTTCCATAATAAAACAGCTAATTAATGCAATGGCTTCTGGGTAATTCAGTTTGACGCCTCGGTCTTTACGCTTTTGCGCCACTTCACCTGCTACAAATAACAGCAGTTTATCTTTCTCACGAGGAGAGAGTTCCATATAAATCTCCTAACGTTTGCCTATTGGCTTTTCGTTATGTATTCCAAATTCTAGGTACGCACATTTCACGGCCGTGTACACAAGGTCGTAAGAGCTGCCAAATTTTTTCAAACATAATTCGGATGGGTTCAGCACGTTCGCCTAAGCCTCGAATAATTAACACACCGGGCTTTTGTGTTGCGGCCACATACGCCTGTTTTGATTGAGCGTTTAATGTACCTTGCAACTCAACCAGTTTTTCTAACGTCTGGCTGTCGATATTTCGATTAATCACAAAGGTGCCAAAGGTTGTTTTGCCTTGCAAACCCACTTGGCTTGCCATCATGCCATCATTTGCATTAAGAATAAGCCTATCGGTAAATAAGGGTTTGCCATCTTGTTTAATCATTAAACTTTGTTTCACACAGCCTTCATTAAACAATGCTTCGCCTTCTGGCCTACCTAAGCATGTTATTTCCCAACCAATAAAAAGACCATCACCTTTTAGCTCAACTAGAGTATTTAACGTACCTTTTGCACCATTAAATATAATATTTTCTTGAGGTAAGTACTCTACGGCACTATCGGGTTCAATAATAATGTGCACATGCTGACCCTGTTGCATCTGGGTTTCATTGCGATACAACTTGCCCGCAGAAGGGGTTGTCACTAAAACCTTTGCCCCTTCGCTTGTCTTTACATTAATCGATAATTCATCTCCACCTACTAACCCACCCGGTGGGTGCAATAGGTAAAGGTGCAGTAGATCATTTCCCTCTGGATAGAACGGGCGCTGAACCCGCAATGGACCATAGTGCATGGTTTTACCCATGCAAGTATGGCGTTGACCATTGGGTAATTGTCTTGAGAAAAACGCTCCACTAAACAATGCGCGCCAGTGTTTATCTACACTATCAGGCGCACCTGCCATGGGTGGCGTGGTTAACATATTCATAATAAACCGATTTAACGCTTAAATTGCTAGCAAACGCTGAACATCATCTGATGTTTTGAGTTGCTGCTGATCACCTGATGACACAACGCGACCGCGCTCAAGAATAATATATTCATCCGCAAGGGCGGTGGCAAAATCAAGGTACTGTTCAACCAGTACTATGGCCATAGTGCCACGCTCACGCAAGAGTTCGATGACTTTTTGAATATCTTTAATAATAGAGGGTTGGATGCCTTCAGTGGGTTCATCCAGTATCAGCATTTTTGGACGCAGCAATAAAGCACGGGCGATGGCCAATTGTTGCTGCTGGCCACCACTTAAATCGCCTCCGCGACGATGCAGCATTTTTTTCAATACAGGAAACAGTTCAAATACTTCTTCGTCTATGTATCTGAGCTTTTTAGGTAAACTAGAAAACGCTGTTTTTAAGTTTTCTTCCACGGTCAATTGGGAAAAAATATCGCGGCCTTGTGGCACATAAGCAATCCCGTTTTTCGCCCGATCAAATGGTGCTTGGCTGACAATAGAATCTCCCAACCAAACCACATCACCGGATTTAGGGGTTAAATGCCCAGAAAGCGCTTTCATCAATGTGGTTTTACCCACACCGTTACGGCCCAACACACAGGTCACCTTGCCAATTTCTGCATTCACTGAAACATCATAAAGGGCTTGGCTAGCGCCGTATGAGACATCTAAATTTTTAACTTCGAGCATAGTGTTCATGGTTTATAAGCGATTTCATTAAAAATGTTTACTTATATATCCCATGCCCTCCTTTTAATATTCTTTCATTATTCATAGGGGACGTGACTGAGGCCGCTAAGGCAAAATCTTTTTGATAACACCGCCTTAGCAACTCAAGTAGTTACCTGCCCAAATATACTTCTATTACTTCTTGGTTATTCTGAACGCTTTCTAATGAGCCTTCTGCCAACACACTTCCTTCATGGAGTACCGTCACTTTACAGTCTAACGCGGCGATGAAATCCATATCGTGCTCAACAACAACCAACGAATGCTTTTTGGCTAGCTTTTTAAATAACTCAGCGGTTTTCATGGTTTCTTCATCTGTCATGCCTGCAGCAGGTTCATCTATTAGCAATAACTCTGGCTCTTGCGAAATAAGCATGCCAATTTCTAACCACTGTTTTTGGCCATGGGATAAATTCGCCGCCATTTCATACTTTTTATCACTTAAGGCGATTAACTCTAACGTTTCATCAATTTTGGCAGCACGCTCATTGCTTAGGCTATGCAGCAATGCTTGCCAAATACCTCGGCCGCCTTTTTGCGCAAGTTCTAAGTTTTCAAATACCGTTAAGCTTTCAATTACGCTGGGTTTTTGAAACTTGCGTCCAACACCAATGTTAGCAACAGAGGCTTCATCGTGTTCAATCAAATTAACTGAGTTATTAAATAAAACAGTGCCCGTATCAGGTTTGGTTTTGCCTGTTATCACATCCATCATGGTAGTTTTACCAGCACCATTAGGGCCAATGATGGCACGCATTTCACCGGGCTTAATATAAAGCGATAAGTTATTAAGCGCTTTAAAACCATCAAAGCTGACACTGACACCGTCCATATATAAGCTATATTCTTGTTCGATGTGCTTAGGTCGTAAATCACTCATGGTTACGCCCCCTTACGTGTAAATTTGTTGGTAAGTAGTGACAACCACTGTGCTGCCTTGCCGTCACCTTCTTGGATTTGCTTAACTAACCCCACAATGCCTTTTGGTAAATACAACGTGGATATAACAAATAAGCCGCCCAACATGAACAACCACAATTCGGCAAACGCGCCAGTAAAGTATGTTTTCGCGTAATTCACTGCCACTGCACCAATTACAGCACCAAACAAACTGCCTCGGCCTCCGACTGCAACCCAAATAATAATTTCAATGGAATTAATAGGCGTAAACTCACCGGGGTTAATGATCCCCACTTGCGGCACATATAACGCACCTGCAATACCTGCCAGCATGGCGGATACCACAAAAACAAACAGTTTATAGTGTTCAACGCGATATCCTAAAAAGCGTGTACGGCTTTCTGCATCTCGAATACTCACCAGTACGCGGCCAAGCTTAGAGCGTGTAATAAAACGGCTGATCAAATAACCCAACACCAACGCCAGCGCCGATGCTATAAACAACACGTTACGCGTGCCGCTGCTTTGCAAATCAAACCCTAATATATCCTTAAAGTCGGTTAAGCCATTATTACCACCAAACCCCATATCGTTTCTGAAAAACGCCAGCATAAGTGCGTAGGTTAGTGCTTGAGTAATAATAGAAAGATAAACCCCCGTCACACGAGAGCGGAACGCCAACCAACCAAACACAAAGGCTAATGTACCCGGAACTAGCAATACCATTAACATGGCAAACCAAAACTGATCAAAGCCAAACCAATACCAAGGCAACTCGCTCCAGTTCAAAAATACCATGAAGTCAGGCAACTCAGGATTACCGTATACACCTCTATCGCCTATTTGACGCATGAGGTACATGCCCATGGCATAACCGCCTAACGCGAAAAATGCACCATGACCTAAACTTAAAATACCGCAATAGCCCCAGATTAAATCCACTGCTAATGCTAATAAAGCAAAGCACAGGTACTTTCCGGTTAAGGTTAAGGTGTAAGTAGAAATATGGAATATCGAATCTTCAGGAAACACTAAATTACAAAACGGAAAGATAACCGCAATAGCAATTAACGCCGCAATTAATCTTTGTCCGCCTTTATCACCCACAAGTAAGGTAGCTAAAGGCCCTAGTTTAGGTTGTGCATTTGTTTGAATTGTATTCATGAGTTAATCCTCCACCGAGCGGCCTTTTAAGGCGAATAAGCCACGAGGACGTTTTTGAATAAATAGTATAATGGCAACCAATACGATAATTTTTGCAAGCACAGCACCAGCCATTGGCTCGAAAATTTTATTAGCCACACCCAGCGACATTGCCCCCACTAAGGTTCCCCATAGGTTGCCCACGCCACCAAACACCACCACCATAAAGCTGTCGATAATGTATTGCTGACCAAGATTCGGCCCAACATTGGTTAACTGACTTAATGCCACCCCTGCAATACCTGCAATACCTGAACCTAAACCAAAGGTCAGTGCATCCACCCAACCGGTTTTAATACCCATGGAGCTGGCCATTGGGCGATTCATTGTCACCGCTCGCATTTGCAAACCAAATAGGGTTTTCTTTAGGACCACTGCGAGTGCAGCCAACACTAATAACGAGAAAATAATGATATACAAACGGTTAAAGGTCAGCTCTAAACCTGCATTAACCGTAAACGTACCGGCCATCCATTCTGGTGTTTGCACGTCTTGGTTTAACGGCCCAAAAATCGAGCGCACGGCTTGTTGTAAAATCAAACTGATACCAAAAGTGGCTAGCAAGGTTTCAAGTGGTCGGCCATATAAATGGCGAATCACGCTGCGCTCAATTAACACCCCCACTAAGCCAGACACTAAAAACGCAGCTGGCACCGCCACAACTAATGACATTCCAATGTTATCAGGCATTAACTGCTGAATAACAAACGTGGTGTACGCCCCTAGCATAATCATTTCGCCGTGGGCCATGTTAATCACACCCATCACACCAAAGGTAATGGCCAAACCAATAGCCGCTAATAACAATACGGCTCCTAGTGCCACACCAAAATAAACGTTTTCCAGTAGTCCGTTTAATCTAACCAGTTCATTTATTGCCTCTAAAGATTTTTCTGCCTCAGCAATCTCAGATTTATTATAAGTATTCCCTGCCTGCTTTGCGCGATTTAAAAAAGCATTTAACCCATTACGAGTTTCTACGTATAAAGATCCTTTTAAATACTTAATTGCATCAATGCGAGCCAAAGAATCATCGCTTTGCAGTAACACTAACGCCCGTGCGGTTGCTAATATTTCACCAACGTATTCGTCTTGTTCTTTTGTGATGGCTTTTTCTAATAAGGGAAGCGCAGAAATCTCTGCTGCTTTTAATAGCTCAAGAGCAGCCGCTTCGCGTTGCTTGACATCTGATGAGCTGATTTGTAATTCTGCAATCACGCCATTAATGGTTCGGCGTAGATTATTGTTAATGCCTACTTTTTTAAGTTTACGCTTTTTAAATTCACCTAATATTTCATTGGTAAATACAGAGTTAGCTTGATACCTACCATTTTCTAACTTTTTTTTGAAAACCACATCACCAGTTTTCTTTACATAAAATAAATCTGCACTTTGTAATGATTTAATAATCGACAGTGATTGATCATGCTGGCTATTTGCTAGGGATTCAATAAGATCTGATTTTTCATCATAATTAGCGTCAACAAGTTTACATACTAGCTGTTCAAACGTTAATTTTTTAGATGATTGTAAATCGTTGGATTGCTCGATTGATGCGAGATGGGATTGGCATTCGCCTGTACTAGCGTTTGCACTCATCACACTACCCAGTGCAATTGTGCACACAAGTAATGCTTTTAATAAATTCATGGGGCCACCTTAAACGTTTCTTGAGCACCCATTGTCAGCTAACACAAAATAAAAGATGACAAGGTTGTAAAACAGAAAACGCCCACTTATCAGTGGGCGCATTTATAATTATTATTCAGCAGCAACTTCAGAGCCGGCGCATACTTTAGTTGTAGTGTTGTAGTTACCACAACTTAGGCCTTTCCAGTCTGAGACTAGGTTAGCACTTTCAGGTAGGAAATCTGTCCATGCATCGCCTTTCACTTCGCCGTCGGTTTTCCATACGATATCGAACTGACCGTCTTCTTGGATTTCGCCAATTAATACAGGCTTAGATAGGTGATGATTGGTATTCATAACCGCAGTACCACCTGTTAAGTTCGCAACTTCTAAACCGTACATATTGCTACGTACTTTATCCACATCTACGCTACCGGCTTTTTCAACAGCGGCGGCCCACATTTTAAAGCCAATATAAGTGGCTTCCATTGGATCGTTAGTTACGCGTTCTTCGTTTTTAGTAAATGCATGCCATTTTTCAATGAACTCATCATTAGCTTCGCTTTCAGCACTCATGAAATAGTTCCAAGCAGCTAGGTGACCAACAAGCGGCTTAGTATCAAAACCAGATAGTTCTTCTTCACCTACTGAGAACGCAACCACTGGAATGTCTTCAGCACTCACACCTTGGTTAGCTAGCTCCTTATAAAAAGGTACGTTTGCATCACCATTAATGGTTGAAACTACCGCAGCTTTTTGACCTTTAGAGCCGAATTTTTTGATATCAGAAACAATTGTCTGCCAATCACTGTGACCAAATGGCGTGTAGTTGATCATGATGTCTTTTTCGGCAACACCTTTACCTTTTAGATAGCTTTCAAGAATTTTGTTGGTTGTACGTGGGTAAACATAGTCAGTACCAGCTAGCACCCAACGTTTAACACCTTGATCCATTAAATAATCAACCGCAGGAATTGCTTGTTGGTTTGGCGCCGCACCGGTATAGAAAACGTTTTTAGATGATTCTTCGCCTTCGTACTGCACAGGGTAGAAAAGCAAACCGTTCAACTCTTCAATAACAGGTAATACTGATTTACGTGATACCGAAGTCCAGCAACCAAAAATAACATCAACGTCTTCTTTTGAAATTAGCTCACGGGTTTTTTCAGCAAATAAAGGCCAGTTAGACGCAGGGTCAACGACAACTGCTTCTAGCTTTTTGCCTAATAGCCCGCCTTTTTTGTTTTGATCTTCAACCATCATTAAAACAGTGTCTTTTAATGTGGTTTCGGAAATCGCCATGGTGCCTGAAAGTGAATGCAATACACCCACTTTAATTGTATCGCTTGCTTGGGCAATACATGCTCCCAAAGATAGTGCTGCAACACCTGCAACTTTAGACAGTTTACGTAACATTTTTATTTTCCTATTAGATGTTATTGATTTGTCGAATTCATAATTGCAATGGCTATGCCAATCAAGTTTATCCTGTGTTTTAGCGGTTAAATCATTAGAGCATCAATGAAAATCGCACCATAAAAAACCAATACAATAAAACACGGCTTCATCAAAGGGCGAAAATGGGTATAAGGAAATAGAGCATTTGCAGTAGAAATTTCACCAAACGCACAGGGCTTGCGCAATTTAGTTGTTTTTTTCAGGTAATGTTCTAGTTTGAAGCGCCTAAAAACAAAAAGAAGGGTACACATGCATTCCTATGAGTCACTTCTAAAAAAACGCACATTTCTAGCAGGGCTTGCCATATCTACCGACATATCAATTTCTACTGGCAAGCCTTCGGAATTACCTCCTCTTAACTATTACTAAATACCACAGGCAATAAAAAACCCCAGAGCTTTCGCCACTGGGGTTTCAAGGTTAACTTAAACGTTAATTAACCATTGTTGGTAAACTCTGGGTACGCTTCCATACCACACTCGGCGAGGTCAGAGCCTTCGTACTCTTCTTCTTCAGTTACGCGTAGACCCATCACTGCTTTAATGATGCCCCATGCGATGAAGCTCGCTACAAATACCCAAACAAAGATCGTTAGGCCACCAGCGATTTGACCGCCGATAGTGGCGCCATCGTTTGTGAACGGTACAACAAGTAGACCAAAGATACCCACAACACCGTGAACAGAGATCGCGCCCACTGGATCGTCGATTTTTAGCTTGTCTAGAGTCAGGATAGAGAACACAACAATCAGACCACCGATAGCACCAATAATGGTAGCTTCAAATGGTGTAGGTGTTGAAGGTTCTGCAGTAATCGCAACTAAACCAGCAAGAGCACCGTTAAGGGCCATGGTTAGATCCGCTTTCTTGAACAAGATACGCGCTAGGATAAGAGCCGCAATTAAACCACCTGCCGCAGCAGCGTTGGTATTCGTGAATACAACCGCAACGGCGTTGGCGTTAGCGATATCGCCAAGCTTCAGTACAGAACCACCGTTAAAGCCGAACCAACCCATCCAAAGGATGAACATACCTAGCGTTGCTAGAGGTAGGTTAGCACCTGGGATTGCGTTAACTTGACCGTTAGCACCGTATTTACCTTTACGTGGGCCTAATAGTAGAACACCAGCAAGGGCAGCTGCTGCACCGGCCATGTGTACGATACCAGAACCAGCAAAGTCAGAGAATCCAAGGTCACCTAGAGAGTACATGCCAAATACAGACGCACCACCCCAAGTCCAAGCACCTTCCATTGGGTAGATAACACCCGTCATCACTACTGCGAAAGCAAGGAAAGCCCAAAGCTTCATACGCTCAGCAACCGCACCAGATACGATAGACATGGCCGTGGCTACGAATACTACTTGGAAGAAGAAGTCAGAAGCACCTGAGTAGATTGAACCGCCTTCGAAGCCGTCTTCACGAGCTGCGTAGTCAGCCAGTACCGCAGCTGTATCCACTTCAGTGATACCTGAAAGGAAGAATCCGCCGTCATACATGATGGCGTAACCACATACTAGGTACATGGTGCAAGAAATAGCGAATAGCGCTACGTTCTTAGTTAATATTTCGGTTGTGTTCTTTGAACGAACCAAACCCGCTTCTAGCATGGCGAAACCTGCCGCCATCCACATTACTAGTGCGCCACATACCAAGAAGTAAAAGGTATCCATGGCGTACTGAAGTTGAAACACATTGTTTTCCATAATGCCCCCGCATTAAGCTTCAATACGTTTTAGAAAAACGCTGAAAAAAATTTAAACTCTAAGCACTGTTCAATATTGATCAATATTAAACGGCGTCAGCACCTGTTTCACCGGTACGAATACGTACGATTTGTTCAAGTGGTGTTACGAAGATTTTGCCATCACCGATTTTGCCAGTGTTAGCGGCTTTAGAAACAGCTTCGATGACTTTGTCAGTTAGAGACTCGTCGATGGCGATTTCTAGTTTTACTTTAGGAAGAAAATCCACTACGTATTCTGCACCGCGGTACAGTTCAGTGTGACCTTTTTGGCGACCGAAGCCTTTCACTTCTGTCACGGTAATGCCTTGAACGCCAATTTCAGATAACGCTTCACGCACGTCGTCTAATTTAAATGGCTTGATAACGGCCGTAACCAATTTCATATCAAACTCCTTATGGGATTAAAAAAAGCAATCAGGCAAGCCTGATTGCTTTGAAAAAGAATTAGAATTCTTTTGATGCTGTTAGCGCGAATAGAATGTCATCTTCTACGTCAGCACCGGTGTAAGACAAAGTAGCTGAAACATCAAACATCTCTAAGCTTTTACCAACTGTTGCAGCCAAATCAATATCGTTATCACCTTCATCAGGAAGTGCAAGACCTGCATGCAAATCAAGACCTAGGTCTTCAGGTAGAGCCATAGAATAGCCACCCTCTAAATACATATTATTGTCATTCTCAATGTCGATAGATAATTTGGCAGAAACCGCATCTTTAGATACACCTGCATAAATTTCATTTGATGCGTTGCCAGCATCATCATAGTTATAAGCGATGAAACCAAAGTCTAAATCAAGACCATTTTTCTCTAATCCATAACCTGCGTATAGGTCATACTCAATATTATCATCACCACCGAAATCTACGTTTGAACCCCAAACACCTGCATATACACCAGATTTATCAGCATAATCAGCTCCACCCTGAATGGCGAAACCGTTATCAGTTTGGGTTTGGCCACGCCAGATATAATTAGTCGTAACGGCAGCATTAAATGCAACCTCTGCGTTTGCTACTTGTGCACCCATCACGCCTGCAGATAATAAAGAAGCCATTGCAACCGCTTTAGATAAAGTTTTCATAAGTTTTCCTTAAGAAATTTTGTTTTATTGTGAGTCATAGACTCTAATTTAGGGCCATAAATTTTGAAATTTGCTCATATTTAGCGCAAAAACCAACTACTCATGCACACTTTTAGCAAAGTTGAGGCCAAAACCTCCAAATACGCATTTTTATTGGGCTTCTGGTGAATATAACCAGAAAGTACAGATTCAAACCGCACTATATTGACGCAATAATACTTACAAAGATCATTAATGATGCAATCTAGTGCACAACAGCTTTGCTTGGCACCAGCTTGTATCATTGACATAAGTTATGCCGTATCCCAGATTAATATCAAGTAAAACTAATAGATAAATTCATAAAATATGGCTTCCCTGTGCATTCTGTATTAATTATCTTCCTATTCGGTAATACCCTAATCACATCAAAGGCTTATGATATGCTTATTGAAAAACAGGAGCAGCCCAATG
This sequence comes from Oceaniserpentilla sp. 4NH20-0058, assembly GCF_040371755.1. Classification (NCBI taxonomy): domain Bacteria; kingdom Pseudomonadati; phylum Pseudomonadota; class Gammaproteobacteria; order Oceanospirillales; family Oceanospirillaceae; genus Oceaniserpentilla; species Oceaniserpentilla sp. 4NH20-0058. The sequence continues at coordinate 7,091 of NZ_BAABWE010000008.1, read as the reverse complement.
AAAGCAGACATTCTTGAAAAAATTACGGCTCAAATCAGTGCACTTCTGCCTGAACAAGCAGGGCAAGACGTAAAAAACAACATTCAACAGGTATTGGCTCGCCAGTTGAATAAACTCGATGTAGTGAGTCGTGATGAGTTCGAGGCCCAGCAAGCCGTATTATTACGAACCCGAACCAAATTAGAGGCCCTAGAAAAAACAGTCAGCGAATTAGAAGCCAAACTTAATAACCACTAAGTATGTTTAGTGGTTCATTTTCATACTATGTTCTAATTCCCACCTAGATAAAGCCCTTTACACTAACCAGTATGCTTTTAACGCTCAATCACGCAAGGATGCTGTTATGTCGTTAGCGGTAGTGTACTCTCGGGCAAAAGTCGGTATAGAAGCACCGCTGGTGCATGTGGAGGCCCACCTTTCAAATGGATTACCAGCGTTCTCAATTGTCGGCCTGCCTGAGGCTGCAGTAAAAGAAAGCAAAGACCGCGTACGCAGCGCCATTTTAAACAGTGGCTTTGAGTTTCCGTCTAGCCGTATCACTCTCAATCTAGCTCCTGCGGATTTACCCAAAGAAGGTGGGCGTTTTGATTTAGCCATTGCCCTTGGCATTTTAGCCGCCAGCGAGCAAATTCCCGTTGAGCCATTAAAGCAGCACGAGTTTCTTGGTGAACTGGCCTTAACGGGGGCCATTCGGCCTGTATCAGGGATTATTCCTGCCGCGTTAAATGCAACCGATGCAAACCATACGCTTGTGTTGCCCGATGATAACGCACAGGAAGCGAGCCTTAGTCGTGGCTCTCACATGACAAGCAATCATTTACTAGAAGTCTGTGCCTACCTCAGTCAGAACCAACCACTTAAGCACTTAGATGTTCAACCCATGGTCATCGAGCAATACCATGGGCCAGACTTGGCTCAAGTTAAGGGCCAGCACCATGCTAAACGCGCATTAGAAATTTGCGCCGCTGGCAACCATAATTTGCTCATGAGTGGCCCTCCTGGTACTGGTAAGAGCATGCTTGCGCACTGCTTACCCGGCATATTGCCTGCGTTAAACGAGCAAGAGGCCCTTGAAGTGGCCTCCTTGTACAGTGTGTCTACTCAACCAAAACGGGCCTACTTTACAACGCGTCCATTTAGACAACCCCACCATACTTCTTCTGGGGTGGCGCTAGTGGGTGGTGGCACACACCCAAAACCAGGAGAGATTTCATTAGCCCATCATGGCGTGTTATTTTTAGATGAAATCCCTGAATTTAACCGCCACGTATTAGATGTATTACGTGAACCTTTAGAAACCGGACACATCAGCATTAGTCGCGCCGCCCAACAAGTGGATTATCCAGCGAGTTTCCAGCTTATTGCAGCCATGAATCCATGTCCTTGTGGTTATTTGAAGCAACCTAATAAACGCTGCGGAGATTGTTCAGAAGCCAAGGCCGTAAAATACCAGAGTGCAGTCTCTGGGCCCTTGCTAGATCGTATTGATATTCAAATAGAAGTGCCTGCACTGGCCAAGGGCTTACTTTCAAGTGGCGCGCAAGCAGAAAGCAGCACCTCCGTGAAAACCCGCGTTGAACAGGCACGCGCCTTACAGATGGATCGCCAAGGGTGCCCAAATGCTCAGCTTAGCCAACAACAAATGAGCTATGTGTGCAATTTAAGTCCGCAGCTTAGCCAAATGCTCGAAGACGCCTTAGATAAACTGGGGTTAAGCGCCAGAGCCTACCACCGCATCATTAAGGTGGCGCGCACAATTGCTGACTTAGCCCAAAGCCCCAGCATAGATAAAGCCCATTTATTAGAGGCTTTAAGCTATCGTCAAATGGAGCGAAGACTCGCCCCTGCCGTAAATTCAGTTTAAAGGTGCTAGGTTATAACCATTCGATTTAATGAAAAACCTAATCAAACGATAGGATTTTTGATAATCTTGCGCCCTCGCTCATCAGCCAAGAAGACTTTGTGAATCACTTAAACCCCCGTCAAAAAGAATCTGTATTACACATTGATGGCCCGCTATTAGTATTAGCTGGGGCTGGGTCGGGTAAAACCAGCGTAATTACCACAAAGATCGCCTACTTGATTGAACAATGCGGCGTACCCGCACGCAACATCACAGCACTGACCTTTACCAATAAAGCCGCCAAAGAGATGAAAGAGCGTGTGGCCAAATTGGTTCAAGGCAAAGCCGCCAGCGGGCTAACGGTTTCCACCTTCCATAACCTTGGTTTGAATATCATTCGTAAAGAGCACAAACACCTAGGTATTCGCCCAGGGTTTTCGATTTTTGATGATGGTGATACTAAATCGTTATTGAAAGACATCATGCATCGTGAACACGATGCAGATGGCGATATGGTAGACATGATCAAACAGCAGATAGGCGCCCTTAAGAACGACTTAATCGAGCCCGAGCAAGCGGTTCAAATGGCACAAACCCCACAAGAAATGCTAGTAGCCCAAACCTATGCCAGTTACGACCGCAGCTTGAAAGCCTACAACGCCGTAGACTTTGACGACCTCATTCGCATCCCCACCCTGTTATTCATGAACAACCAAGCGGTACGTGAAAAATGGCAAAGAAATACCCGCTATTTATTAGTAGATGAGTATCAAGACACCAACACCAGCCAGTACGAATTAGTCAAAGTGCTAGTGGGCCATCACGGTAAATTCACCGTGGTAGGGGATGACGACCAATCCATCTATGCATGGCGTGGTGCTAAACCTGAAAATTTGAGTTTACTAAAAACCGACTTTCCCAGTTTAAAAGTGGTGATGCTCGAGCAAAACTACCGTTCCACGGGTTTGATTTTACATGCCGCCAACCAAGTCATCGAAAACAACCCCCACGAATTTGTGAAAAAACTCTGGTCGGATAAAGGCTACGGTGACCCAATACGCATTGTAAAATGCAAAAGTGAAGACAACGAAGCCGAACGCATTGCCACCGAAATCATCGAGCATCGTTTACGCCATTCCGCCAAGTATCGTGACTACGCCATTTTATTCCGTGGCAACCATCAGTCACGCTTAATGGAAATGAAATTACAGCAATATCAGGTGCCGTATAAACTCAGCGGCAGCCAATCGTTTTTTGCCAAAAGCGAAGTAAAGGACATAATGAGTTATTTAAAACTCATCGTGAACCCAACAGACGACTCCGCCTTCTTACGCATTATTAATATCCCACGCAGACAAATTGGCCCTGCCACCTTAGAAAAACTCACCGAGTACGCAGGCAAGCGCCAGTTAAGTTTAATGAGCGCCTCCACAGAATTAGGGCTTGAGCAAGTTTTAAGCCCGCTAGCACTGGATAAACTACAACGCTTTGGCAATTGGATACAAAACACCACTAAGCGCTGCTTCACAGAAGACCCTGTACAATCAATCAAAGAAATGGTGCACGACTTAGATTACGAAGCATGGCTGCATCAAACCAGCAACACCCCAAACATGGCTGAAGCACGGATGAAAAACGTGTGGTTCTTAATTGATAACATTGAACGCATGCTGGATAAAGCCGAAGAAAATGGCGATGAAATGGACATTGAAGATGCTGTGGCCAAGCTCATATTACGAGACATGCTTGAGCAACAAGAGCAAGAAGACGAGCTTGATCAAGTACAGCTAATGACACTGCACGCCTCAAAAGGTTTGGAGTTTCCCTACGTTTGGATAATGGGCCTAGAAGAAGAGATCCTCCCCCACCGCAATAGCATAGAAGCTGACACCATAGATGAAGAGCGTCGCCTTATGTACGTGGGCATTACTCGCGCCAAACAAAACTTAACCCTTACCCTTACCGGTAAACGCAAAAGCTATGGCGAAAGTTTTGAGCCCACACCTAGTCGATTTTTAGACGAGTTACCAAAAGACGACATCCAAAAAGAAGGATTTGGTGAAGTCAGTCAAGAACAAAAACAAGCCCGCGGTGAATCTGCATTGGCTGGGCTTAAAAACCTAATGAATAACTAACCTAAAAGATAATAATACATACATGTGTTGGGTGCAGACTAGCTAAGCAACAATTGCGAATATTGGTTTTAGTTTGCATAATGAAGGGGAAGGTTAGCCTTCCTCTTTTGTCTCTCTAGGTTGCATTCATGCATTATATTTTATTCCTTGTTTTATCCTTATTTAGCTTAGTTACCCATTCTCAAAACAACGATACTTGGTTTCAATATCATAGTGATAAAGACACCTACACCATTGATGCTACTAATATTCAGCCTGCTGCCTTTTTTAAAAAGCTAAGCCTAAGTAGCGGCATTGAGATCCAATTTGATGCATCCATTGTTAAGCCTATCAGCTTCTATGGAAAACAGGTTCCTCAAGACGCTATTTTTCGTTTCTTAGAAAAAGAATTTTCCACCTTAACCAAATACAAAAAAAACAAACGGAATGAAGATGTTTTAACCTCATTAGCGGTATTGCCAAAAGGGCAATTTCAATCCAATAAGATGATTGTGGCAGTGGACCCAGTAACAGAAGCCGTTAATGACAAAAAAGGAACTATGAACAAGAAAGCGATACCTGCGTATGCCACTCGATTTCATCATTTGAAAGAAAAGGTCAAACACTCCACCGATAAAAGTGCAGAGAATCAAATAAACCATGAAGAACGTCGCGAGCAACGAATAGCAGAGAAAAGAGCTCGCAGAGAAGAACGCATGAAACAAAAACAACGTGAACTGCAAGCATTAAAAGAGAAAGACCCAGCGCTATATGAAATGCAAAAACAACGCTGGGGAGACTTTCAAAACAACTCACAGAAATAGGCAGGACCTATTCTTTAATGTCATTCGGGCTTGGCTTTTAAAATATCGTTAATGTACGAAGCACCGTGACTAGAAAAATCCCCTAACAAATCACTAACACTGCTTACCAGCTTGTTATACCCCTGCTGGCCTGCATGATCGTGTACGGTTTGCTCAATGGTCGGTAATGCACCTAACTCAGAATATTCCACATTAGGGTTTTGAACATAATCGAAGGGAAGGCTCTGCACCAAAACTTCATCTATCTGATCTGCTTTTTCATAGGATGTTTTAGCAAACACATCAATCATAGATTGCTCACTGTAATCCATGACAGGCTTATCAACCATTAAGGACTTAATCGTAACATGCTGATGGTTTTGTTCTGTATAGGCACGAGACATTACAGCGTTTTGAAAATCCTCTAACACCGTATGACGGTTACTCACCAACTGCACCGCCTCTTTTTGTGGGGCCTCAAACCCTAAAACACCTAAAATGCCTAACCAAATTGTACTTAAAGCACTATTCCCCGGTACCGGAGTAGCATGATACGGATTCGAAAAGTCTCCAATATAATGCAATCCCCAGCCCATAAAGCGATATCCCCAATAGTCATGGCCCCTTGCAAATGCCAGTTCCGCTAATCGTTTAAATTGATGCACTCGCATCTGAGGATAAGTCTCTTTTAGAAAACCTCCCAGCGCATACAAAATAGATGGCTCGTGATAGAAACCCATATGAAACGGCGCTTGAGTACCGTATTCCAAATTTGGATTACCAAAAGGTTGTTTACCGAAGCCGTACTCAAGGCCGTAATCCGTACCGCTATCAGTAAATAAACCGATATCATGGCCGTGATCCGGCTCATCGTTAGCACTTACTACCACATCAATCGGCGACACAAGCTGCCCCGCAGTAAGCGCTTGCATTGGCACACTATTCAAATGACCATGATCTTTAAATACACTGACCAGCGCTGGTGATAACTTTTCACCATGTTGTTGGGAGCCGGGCATACCTTGGATATACAAAGCAAAGCGCGTATTAGGATTCATACGAGTGGCTCGTGTGAAGCGCTGTATGACATCCTCTTTATTGCCGGTCACTTGAAAAGCAAGAGCCTGTGGACGGGGGTTATAGTGCCAAAGGTTCTGGGACATCCATACTTCGTCTTTTTCAAGTAAATCCGCAATAGCCTGTTCATTGCTCATTAAAAACGACACCAACGACTCCGCCTTCACAGGCTTGGTGTTTTTGAAATGAGGCATAGAAGAAACCAATTCATGGCTCACCAAGGTGTGATTAGTCCACGCCACGACCTGCCCACAAACCAGCATAAGAGACACAGACAGGATTCTACTGAGGGCTTTATTCATATTTTTATCCTTATTCTTCAGCATAAGCCTTTAATATTGCCCCTTTATACCACAGTCGCTGATAGGACATTTTTACAGGCACAAAAAAACCCGCCGCAGCGGGTTCATTAAGCAAGAATGATTACTTGCTCATGTACTTGATAACGTTACCGATTTCTTCATCAGAACAATCGCTACAAGTACCTTTAGCTGGCATTAAGTTAATACCATTAATCGCGTTAGCAAGAGTCTTATCAAAGCCTTTGGCTAGACGGTCTTTCCATACACCTTTATCACCAGATTTAGGTGCACCCATAGCGCCAGTACCATGACAAGCTGTACAGTAGGTATTAAATATATCTGAACTAGAGCGAGGGCCGCTTTTCGTAGCAGCCGCTTTACCTGCCGCAGCACATTCAGTACCCGCTACACAAACCGCACCTACAGGTGCAATACGCTCTTCAATGGTACTAGCAGAAGCAGTAGAAACAATAGCACTCAGTGCTAAAACCAACATAGAAGTCATCAACTTAGTCACGGTCATCCTCTCTCTTTAGGCGCCAATTAATAAAATTTGCTGGATTATACTCACAAATGCCCCAGTCTAAAAACCAATTGCTGAGATTTTGTAAAAAATCAACGAGTTGCATAGACTCAGATCATGTGAATTCGTATGATAGCGCCCCTCAGTACCCTCTAACTTTAGCTTGAACTACTGATATTGCACAAAATATACACAAGCTATATGAGATCTGTTAACCGCCCTTAGCTCAGCTGGATAGAGTGCGTCCCTCCGGAGGACGAGGCCAGAGGTTCGAATCCTCTAGGGCGGGCCATTTCAAAGTTATCATCCGTGCAACTATTCTCGAATAACCATCAATTTTGATTCAAGCAAAAACATCGCCCTAGATGTGATGAGAACCTCTCGTTCGACTTGGAATGTGTAGTGGTCAACTAACTTTAGACACAGGTT